>NZ_JAOCCY010000005.1:0-380233 GCF_029840625.1 Agrobacterium sp. GD03872 | reverse complement strand
TATTATATTGTTTCGAGAAAATAGGGCAAACCTGCCGCGAAGGCAGAATCTTCATCCGTTTTCGCAGTGCGCCAGATGTCTTTCTCTTTCTCACGCATCCCAGCAAATAGCCTGCGGGATTGCAATTTGCCGCCACGGCATTTGCCTTACCCTTACATATGGCTGTCAAAGCGCGGGACCGTGCATTAGAAACAGCCTATGAGATACCTGATTACACTGATCGCCGCAGGCCCGTTTGCATGACCAGAACGCCCGTTCCCACAAAACCCGACTTGCCCGAACTTCCCGTCAGCGCCGTTCTGGGCGATATCGCCGATGCACTGGGCCAAACGGGACGTGCAGTTCTTTCCGCTCCTCCCGGCGCGGGCAAGACAACGCTGGTACCGCTTCACCTTCTGCAGCAGGAGTGGCGGGCCGACGGCAAGATCATTCTTCTCGAACCACGCCGGCTCGCCGCCCGCGCCGCGGCCGGGCGCATGGCCGAACTGCTTAACGAAGATATCGGGGACACCATCGGTTATCGCATGCGGCTCGACAACCGTATCTCCTCGAAAACCCGGATAGAAGTGGTGACCGAAGGGGTATTTGCCCGAATGGTTCTGGACGACCCCGAGCTTGCCGGCGTTTCCACGGTGATTTTCGATGAGTTTCATGAGCGTTCACTCGACGGCGACTTCGGATTGGCCCTTGCGCTCGACGTACAGGGTGGATTGCGGGAAGATCTGCGCATTCTCGTCATGTCCGCCACGCTCGATGTCGAACGTATCAGCGCGCTGATGGGTAGCGCGCCAGTCATTCAAAGTCTCGGTCGGACATTTCCGATCGACGTCCGTTATGAGGAGCGATGGCAGGGTGTCCCGGTCGATGAAAAAGTCGCCAGGGTGATTGCGGAAACCCACGCCTCGGAAACGGGTTCCATCCTCGCCTTTTTGCCGGGGCAGGCGGAAATTACCCGCACAGCTGCGCGACTGGAGGGTCGCTTTTTCGACAACACGGATATCATCCCGCTTTACGGCAACCTGTCGCAGAAGGAGCAGGACGCCGCGATCATGCCGGCTCGGGCCGGACGGCGCAAGATCGTGCTGGCCACCTCGATTGCCGAAACATCGATCACCATTGACGGTGTACGCGTGGTGATCGATAGCGGGTTGCAGCGGCTGCCGGTCTTCGAACCGGCGACCGGGATTACCAGGCTGGAGACGGTGCGGGTGTCGCGAGCCTCCGCAGACCAGCGGGCGGGGCGCGCCGGACGAACGGAACCCGGCGTTGCGATCCGGCTGTGGCATCCGGGACAGACAGCGGCGCTCAACGCCTTCACGCCGCCGCAGATTCTGGCGAGCGATCTCGCCGGCCTTGCGCTTGATCTCGCCCATTGGGGTGTTCAAGACCCCTCTTCTCTTGCCTTTCTGGATATGCCCCCCGAAGCCGCACTTAAGGAATCTGTGGCGCTTCTCAAAAATCTCGAGGCTCTCGACAAAAGCGGGGCATTGACACAGCGAGGCCGTCTGATGCGTGGCCTTTCGCTGCCGCCACGGCTGGCGGCGATGGTGATTGCATCAGCAGGCGAAGGCGCGGGAAAGAAGGCGGCGATGCTTGCCGTCATGCTGACGGAACAGGGATTGGGCGGTAGCGACATCGACATCGATGAGCGGCTGCGGCGCTTTTTTTCCGACAGGAGCGAAAGGGCGCAGGCGGCGCGCAAGCTGGCATCGAGGCTGCTCGACGCGGTCCGCACTGGGACAGCGGTCGTGGAGGTTCCGAGCGAGACTGGTCCGCTGCTGCTGCATGCCTATCCCGACAGGATAGCGCTGCAACGCGGCGGGCGCGGACGTTATGTGATGGCGAATGGGCGCGGCGCGGAGATCGCCGAGACGGAGCGGCTGGCGGCAAGCAAGATGCTGGTGGTGGCCGACATTACCGGGCGGGCGGCGCAGCCGCGCATCCTTGCAGCGGCAGGCATCGACAGGAGCGATATAGAAGAGCGGATGCCACACCTGATCGTTCAGCAGGAGCAATTGCTTTTTGACAAGGCAAGCGGCCAGGCGCGGGCGCGGAAGGTGACGCGCCTCGGCGCCATTATCCTCGATGAGACTCCCCTGCCCCGCCCCGACGGCGAACGGGCGGCGCGGGCGCTGGCCAATGGCATTCGTGAATTCGGTATGGGTATCCTATCCTTCTCGAAGGAAACCCTGCAGCTGCGGGACAGGATTGGCTTTCTGAACGCCAGTATCGGTGAACCCTGGCCGAATGTCGGCGATGCGTCATTGCTTTCGCGACTGGACGAATGGTTCGTTCCGTTCCAGCACGGAGCGCGCAGCCTGCAGGACATCCGGCCGGGCAGCCTTTCTGAAGGAATCCTGTCTCTGGTGCCACATGAGGTGGCCCGTGATCTCGGCAGGCTGGCGCCGACACATTTCGAAGCGCCCACGGGCCAGCGGCACCCCATCCGCTACGATGCCAGCGAACCGACACTTTCCATCCGTGTGCAGGAGCTTTTCGGATTAACGGCCCACCCCGCCATTGCGCAGGGGCGCTTGCCGCTGCTCCTGGAATTGACCTCGCCCGCACACCGGCCGATACAGACGACACGCGATCTTCCCGGTTTCTGGGCGGGATCATGGAAGGATGTGCGGGCGGATATGCGCGGACGTTATCCGCGCCACCCGTGGCCGGAGGATCCGGCAGCGGCCCCGCCGACCAGCCGCGCAAAACCGCGCGGGACGTGACGACGATGACAAGGGTAAAGGAGACGAAGGTGGCTGGCCATCCGATCGAAACCACGAGGCTTGGCCGCGCCAGCCGCAGGATAAGGCTGCAGACCATTGTCTGGCTGCGCTGGCTGGCGGTTGCCGGACAGACGGCGACGATCCTCTTCGTTGCTTTTGGATTGAATTTTCCCCTGCCGCTTCTGGCCTGCGGCCTTCTGATTGCGGCACTGGCGCTTGCCAATCTGTTTCTCACCGCCCGCTTTCCCTCGACCTACCGTCTGGAGCCCTGGGAAGCGACATTGCTGCTGGCCTTCGATCTGCTGCAATTGACGGCGCTCATCTATATCACCGGCGGCCTCTCCAATCCTTTCGCGCCGCTGATCTGCGTGCAGGTCATCATTGCGTTCGCTTCGCAGCCGCGGCGGCATTCGCTCATTCTTCTCGGCTTTGCCATTGTCTGCTCGACG
Organism: Agrobacterium sp. GD03872; assembly: GCF_029840625.1. Taxonomy (NCBI): domain Bacteria; kingdom Pseudomonadati; phylum Pseudomonadota; class Alphaproteobacteria; order Hyphomicrobiales; family Rhizobiaceae; genus Agrobacterium; species Agrobacterium sp. GD03872. Next base: position 377,058 of record NZ_JAOCCY010000005.1, on the reverse strand, counting down.
GCAATCGCCTTTTCGCCGTTTCCGGTTCCCTGGTATCCCGGCGAGATTTTGCCGATCCAGCTTCTGCTGCATGTCGGCACCTGGGTCGCGATCATCGCCACGACCTCCTTTGCGGCCTTTTACGCCTATCGTGTTTCGCATGAGGCAAACCAGCTGGCGGATGCGCTGGCGGCGACCGAGCTGGTGCTGGAACGGGAAAAACATCTCTCGCAGCTGGACGGGCTGGCGGCCGCCGCCGCGCATGAACTCGGCACGCCGCTTGCGACAATCAGCGTCGTCGCCAAGGAAATGGAGCGGGAACTCGGAAACGACGAAAAATTTGGCGAAGACATCGCGCTTTTGCGCAGCCAGAGCGAAAGATGCCGCGACATTCTGCGCCGCCTCACATCGCTTTCCGCCGATAATGAGGAACATATGCGCCGCCTGCCGCTTTCCTCGCTGATCGAGGAAGTGATGGCGCCGCACCGGGAATTCGGCATCCACCTCGAACTCGTCGAAAAGAACAATCGCGCCGACGAGCCGGTCGGCATCCGCAATGCCGGCATCATCTACGGGCTTGGCAACCTCATCGAAAACGGCGTCGACTACGCACGGGAGAAGGTGACCGTGACGGTGGATTACGATCAGCAGAATGTCGCCGTCATCATCGAAGACGATGGGCCGGGTTATGCTCACGATGTCCTGGCCCGTATCGGTGAACCCTATGTGACCGAACGCCACAACGACACGCGGGCGGGCGGGCTCGGGCTCGGGCTTTTCATCGCCAAGACCCTGCTGGAGCGATCCGGCGCGGCTGTTGTCTTCGAAAACCGGGGGTCTAGCGAAACCGGCGCGCGGGTCACAATCGTCTGGCCTCGGGCGCTTATGGACGATAAAAGAAACCGTTGACTTTACCATTCACGCTGAAGCGGCGATAAGAACAAGAAAACAAAGCCGACGAAGTTGCCGGAAGGCCGGAAACATGAAGACAGAAGACCAGACCCCACCCACCAGCGCAGCGGCTGACGACATCGATCCGATCGGACCCGACAAATCGCTGCTGATCGTCGATGATGACGGCCCGTTTCTGCGCCGGCTTGCGCGGGCGATGGAAACCCGCGGCTTTGCCGTCGATACAGCCGAGACGGTCAGCGAAGGTATTGCCCGCTCAAAAGCCGCACCGCCCAAATATGCGGTCGTTGATCTCAGGCTTACGGATGGCAACGGGCTGGAGGTGATCGAAGCCATCAGGCAGAGCCGGGACGATACACAGATCGTCGTTCTGACCGGTTATGGTAATATCGCAACCGCCGTTACTGCGGTAAAGCTTGGGGCGCTGGATTATCTGGCAAAACCTGCCGATGCGGACGATGTCTTTAACGCGCTGACGCAGCGCAAGGGCGAAAAGACGGAAGTGCCCGAAAACCCGATGTCGGCAGACCGGGTGCGTTGGGAGCATATTCAGCGCGTTTATGAAATGTGCGAGCGAAACGTTTCGGAAACGGCGCGGCGGCTGAACATGCACCGGCGCACATTGCAGCGTATTCTCGCAAAACGCGCGCCGAAGTAGCGGCAGTCACTCTCCGAAGCTGCGCCCGGTCGTCCATTCCGCCAGCATCAACCGGGTCGCAGCGGTTCTGGAGAAATCCAGCATCACCGATTTGCGGGTTGCCGGCGGCAACTTGTGCTCCGGTGCATCGCGCAACATGTGCGCGCCATATCCATCCGACAGGATGAGACCGCACTCCTCCGGGAATATTTCAGTCGGTACTTCCGGATGGGTGGCAAAAAACAGCCGGTCGCAATGCAGGCGATAATCCGGCCATTTGCGATCGACCCGGAAATCCTCGATGGAGGATTTGATCTCGATGATCCAGATTTCACCCTTCGCCGACAGGCTGATTAGATCGGCCCTGCGTCCGCTTGCAAGCGGCAGCTCCGGCAGCACCGAATGGCGCATCTCGTGCAAAAGCACCTGAACGCCGCGGCGCACAAGCATCGCCTTGTCCGACTGGCGGCCGTCTATTAACGGATTATTGTTGGTAACGGAAAGAATAGTCATGGATAAAGGCTGCTGAAGCGTTTGGCCTATTGTTGCAAAAAGGCAATCAACCGGCAATTTTAAATGCCCAACCGTTTCGCGGCGGCGCAACGGCTTGCCAAGAGCGGCTGAATGGAAAATAACCGATTTATCCAATTAAGCCTACTCCTTCGCACAATTTGGCGAATTTTCCGCGAGAACGACATGCGCATCCGTACTTCATTGACCGCACTTGGTCTGACGGCAGCACTGGCTCTGGCCGGCTGCGCTGAAACCACATCCCAATCATCTGGCCAGACATCCGGCAAGGTAGCGGCGTCAGTGCCGGTTGCCGATCCGGTTCCGGCGAAAGTCGAAACGGTCCAGATCTTCAACGATGTATACGGTCCCGTGACCGATGCGGGCTACGCGCTTCCGGCCATTCCGATCAATCGTGTAAACGAGAAGTACCGTCGCCAGATCGTCGAGTTCCAGACATCCGAACGCCCTGGCACGATCATCGTCAATACGCGCGAGCGTTACCTCTATTACATCCTGTCCGGCAACCGCGCCGTACGTTACGGCATCGGCGTCGGCAAGGCGGGTTTCGCCTGGGCCGGTGAAGCCTATGTTGCCTGGAAGCAGGAATGGCCGATGTGGCATCCGCCGAAGGAAATGGCCGACCGCAAGCCGGAAGTGGCGAAATATGTCGAGGCTGGCATGGGTCCGGGCCTTACCAACCCGCTCGGCGCACGCGCCATGTATCTCTTCAACGAAAAGGGACAAGATACGCTGTTCCGCATCCATGGTTCGCCCGAATGGGCCTCGATCGGCACAGCCGCCTCTTCCGGCTGCATCCGCATGATCAACCAGGACGTCATGGACCTTTACAGCCGCGTCCGTCCAGGCCGCAGCTCCAAGGTCGTCGTGATCCAGTAAAGATCAGATACGAGACAATAAAAGCCGCCGAGGATTTCCCGGCGGCTTTTTTGTTTATGGAAAGGCCGGCCTCACGCCGCCTGCTTCGCCTTCAATTCCAGACGGCGGCGGTGCAGAACCGGTTCGGTATAGCCATTCGGCTGTTCACGGCCCTTCAGCACCAGCTCGACAGCCGCCTGAAATGCAACCGATCCATCAAAGTCGGAGGCCATCGGCAGGTATGCCGGATCGCCGGCATTCTGTGTATCGACCACGGCGGCCATGCGCTTCATGGTCTCGACGATCTGTTCCTGCGTCACCACGCCATGGCGCAGCCAGTTCGCCATATGCTGCGCGGAGATGCGCAGCGTGGCGCGGTCTTCCATCAGCCCGATATTGTTGATGTCCGGCACCTTCGAACAACCAACACCCTGATCGACCCAGCGCACGACGTATCCGAGAATGCCCTGCGCGTTGTTGTCGAGTTCGCGCTGGATTTCTTCCGGCGTCCAGTTTGGACGCGGCGCGACCGGCACCGACAGGATATCGGAAAGCTTTGCGCGGCCACGGCTCTTCAACCCCTCCTGCACGGCAGCGACATCGACCTTGTGGTAATGCGTGGCGTGCAGCGTCGCCGCCGTCGGCGACGGCACCCAGGCCGTGTTGGCGCCGGCCTTCGGATGCGCGATCTTCTGCTCCAGCATAGCCGCCATCAGATCCGGCATGGCCCACATGCCCTTGCCGATCTGCGCATGGCCGGAGAGGCCGCATTCGAGACCGATATCGACGTTCCAGTTCTCGTAAGCAGCGATCCATGCCGCCTGCTTCATGTCGCCCTTGCGGATCATCGGACCCGCTTCCATCGAGGTATGTATTTCATCACCGGTACGGTCGAGGAAACCCGTATTGATGAAAACGACGCGATCCTTCGCAGCGCGAATGCTTTCCTTGAGGTTGACCGTGGTGCGGCGTTCCTCATCCATGATGCCCATTTTCATGGTGTTCGGCACCATGCCGACAAGCTTTTCGACCCGGCCGAAGATTTCATTGGCGAAGGCCACTTCCTCCGGTCCGTGCATCTTTGGCTTGACGACATACATCGAACCGGCGCGGGAATTCTGACGCCGCCCGGACGGGCCGACATCATAAAGGGCGATCAGCGCCGTGACGACGGCATCCATGATGCCTTCAGGCACCTCGCGGCCGTCCCTGTCGAGGATCGCCGGATTGGTCATGAGATGACCGACATTGCGCACCAGCATCAGGGAACGGCCGGGCAGCGTGAGCGCAGAACCATTGGGAGCTGTGTAATAACGGTCCGGGTTGAGGCTGCGCGTGAAGGTCTTGCCACCCTTGGAAACCTCTTCCGTCAGGTCGCCGCGCATCAGGCCAAGCCAGTTACCATAGACCAGCACCTTGTCTTCGGCGTCGACGGCGGCAACCGAATCCTCGCAATCCATGATGGTCGTCAGCGCCGATTCGAGAATGACATCGGAGATTCCCGCCTTGTCGCCCTTGCCGATTTCGGTCGTGGGATCGATGACGATTTCGGTGTGCAAACCATTCTTGCCGAGCAGGATCGTTGCAGGCTTTGCCGCTTCGCCGCTGAAACCCTTGAACTGGGCTGCATCCTTAAGGCCGGCCCTGGCGTCACCAATGGCAAGCTGCAGCAGGCCATCCTCGATCTTGAAACCGGTCACATCGGACCAGCTTCCCGCCTCCAGCGGCGCGGATTCATCGAGGAAGTTTCGCGCCCAGGCAATGACCTTTTCACCGCGCTTCGCATTATACCCCCTGCCCTTCTCCGCACCGTCTGCGTCAGAAATAGCATCCGTGCCGTAAAGCGCGTCGTAGAGCGAACCCCAGCGGGCATTGGCCGCATTCAGCGCATAACGTGCATTCATGACAGGCACGACGAGCTGCGGGCCGGCAACGGCGGCGATTTCAGGATCGACATTGCTGGTTTCCACCTTGAAGCCGGAACCTTCCGGCAGCAGATAGCCGATTTCCTTCAAAAAGCCCTCATAGGCATCGAAATCCACCGGCGCGCCATTCTGCCGGTACCAGCCATCCAGCTTTTCCTGCAGGGCGTCACGCTTTGCCAGCAATTCGCGGTTCTTCGGAGAAAGCTCGTGAACAATGGCCGAGAAACCTTCGAAGAACGCCTCATTGTCCAGACCCGTGCCCGGCAGGACGTCATCAGTCAAAAAGGCATATAGCCTGTCATCGATGGAAAGACCGAATTTATTCGTGCGGCTCACATGCGCCTCCTCTATTCTGGAAGCACAGATTGGACGCGGAGACAGGCGCTCGTCAATTGCGGCGGATAGCCAAATATTATTTCCGTTTTGGAAACAATGTGGGCGATAATCGCCTTTTTCTACAAAAGCGCCTGCAAATCCCTGATGCGGTCATTCACCAGCCAGCCGTAATAATTTTCTTCGGGCAGCAGGGGCTGCTCCCCGCCTGCAGCGCGCTGACGGTTCTTCTGGGCGAGAATAGCAGCGCGCTGCTGCGAACCGCCGACATTATAAAGTGTGGAGGTGACGCCCGGGTTCTTCGAAATATCCATGTCGGCAATCGATCTGTAGTCGTCGATCGATTTGCGGATAGAGGCGGCCATGAAGGCCAGCGAACGGTCTGGATCCATGATCGCGGTGTAGACGGCGGTGGCGTCGTTCTCATCCAGCTTCTCGTAACCGGAGGTTCTCGACACCATATCGGACAACATCAGCGCCGTCAGCGGATTGATCTGGCCGAGGCCGAAGGTCTGGCCGGCATAAAAGGGCTGAAAAAATACGGCGCTGAAACGATTGTTGGGATAGGCGACACCATCGACGGTCTTGCCGCGGAAGCTGTCTTCCCAGACGTCCTCCCGACAGTTCCAGAGGCTGTAGGAATCCTTTTTCGACTGGCATTTGGCAAATTGCGAATGCGTCAGAAACTGCGCGATGGTTTCGTCCTTGTAGCCGAAACGGAAGCTGTTGCCGGCATAGGAGGCCGCCTTGACGTAATAGGATTGCAGGCGGTCATAGGCGTCGACATTATAGGTATGCTCGCCAACGATCGCACCGATCATATGGATCGGATCGATGCCGTAGCGCCCGGCTGTCGACTTGATCTTGGCGATCAGCGCCTTGTCTGAGGACAAAAGGTCGAGGACCTTCTGGTATTTTCGCTCGAAAGACGTGTTGGACGCCTTGGTTCTTTTTGCGGAAGCACCGGGAACGCCCGGCTGTTCGGCATTGCGATTGCCTGGCGGAACGACCGTCGCGGCTTCGACGTAAGAAGACGCGGTGACGGCGACCGTCAAAGCAGCGGCGAATGCCAGAAGAGTTTTGCGCACGAGCGAATGCCTTTTCTCAAGCCTGCGGCTTCCGCCAGCGAAATACGCTGGGAAACCGGATCATTCCACTAAAGCGGTTCCAACCGGAATGCAGCCCTTCCCATAAACAAAATGCGGGCTGAATGCGAGACAAGGCGGATAAAATAAAAGAGTGCGGCAAATATGACCGCACTCTTCTTTCTTGGATCCCTGAAATCTTCAGAGAATATAGCGGGACAAATCCGTATCGGCGGCAAGATCGCCGACATGTTTGCGGACATATTCCTGATCGATCTTGACGGCCGAGCCGCCGCGATCCGGCGCATTGAAGGAAATCTCGTCCAGAACACGCTCCATCACCGTCTGCAGACGGCGCGCACCGATATTCTCTACCGACGAATTGAGATGAACGGCCACATCGGCCAGAGCGTCAATCGCATCATCGGTGAAATCGAGGTCGAGTTCTTCCGTCGCCATCAGCGCCTTGTACTGGCGGATAAGGCTTGCTTCCGTCTCCGTCAGGATACGGCGGAAATCCTCCTTGGTCAGCGGCTTCAGCTCAACGCGGATCGGCAGGCGGCCCTGAAGCTCCGGCAGAAGATCCGAAGGCTTCGCCACATGGAAGGCCCCGGATGCAATGAAGAGGACGTGGTCTGTTTTCACCGGTCCATACTTCGTCGAAACCGTCGTGCCTTCGACAAGCGGGAGCAAATCGCGTTGCACACCTTCGCGCGAAACGCCGGCGCCCATGCCGCCGTCGCGAGCGGCGATCTTGTCGATTTCGTCGAGGAAGACGATGCCGTCATTTTCCACCGACTTCACCGCCTCGCGCTGGATCATTTCATTGTCGAGCAGCTTGTCGGATTCATCGCGGATAAGATCGGCATAGGATTTCGATACCGTCGTGCGCACTTTCTTGGTGCGTCCGCCCATGGCCTTGCCGAACATTTCCGACAGGTTGAGAACGCCGATATTGGCGCCTGGCATGCCGGGAATTTCGAAACCGGGCATGCCCGAGCCGCTGTCGGCCACCTCGATGTCGATTTCCTTGTCGTCCAGCTCACCATCGCGCAGCTTCTTGCGGAAGCTTTCACGCGTGCCGGGCGACGCGGTTGCGCCAACCAGCGCATCGAGCACCCGCTCCTCGGCGCTCTGATGCGCCTTGGCCTGTACTTCGGCGCGCTTCTTTTCACGCACGAGGCCGATGCCGATCTCGACCAGATCGCGTATGATCTGTTCGACATCGCGGCCGACATAACCGACTTCGGTGAACTTGGTCGCCTCGACCTTGATAAAGGGTGCACCGGCCAGCTTGGCAAGGCGGCGGGAAATCTCCGTCTTGCCGACACCGGTCGGCCCGATCATGAGAATGTTTTTCGGCATGACTTCATCGCGCAGGCTCTCATCGAGCTGCTGGCGGCGCCAGCGGTTACGCAGCGCAATCGCCACCGCACGTTTGGCCTCATGCTGGCCGATGATGAAGCGGTCGAGTTCCGAGACGATTTCCCGGGGAGAAAAAGTGGTCATTCTATCCTCTCGGCTTTCCTGTTCCGGCCGGCCATTCCGGCCCGGCCCACAGGACCCTTGGGTGAGAAACTAGCTTATTCGGCGTCGAGCGTTTCGACGACGAGATTGTGGTTGGTATAAACGCAGATATCGGCGGCGATATCGAGCGACTGGCGCGCCACCTCTTCCGCCGATTTGTCCGTATCCATCATGGCGCGGGCAGCCGCAAAGGCGTAGTTGCCGCCGGAACCGATGGCGATCGCGCCATGTTCCGGTTCCAGCACATCGCCATTGCCGGTAATGGCGAGCGTGGTGGATTTATCGGCCACCAGCATCATGGCTTCGAGATTGCGCAGATATTTATCCGTGCGCCAGTCTTTCGCAAGTTCCACGGCGGCACGCATGAGCTGGCCCGGATATTGCTCGAGTTTCTTTTCAAGACGGTCGAGCAACGTGAAGGCATCCGCCGTCGCACCGGCAAAACCGGCGATCACTTCGCCCTTGCCGATGCGGCGAACCTTGCGGGCATTACCCTTCATGACCGTCTGGCCAAGGCTTACCTGACCGTCGCCAGCCATGACGACCTTGCCGCCCTTTCTGACTGTAATAATTGTTGTCATCAAACACCTGTCTGCCCTGCCGGGCCTGGGGTTAACGGGCCGGGTTACGGCCCTTTTCAGGTTCTATGTAAGTTTGCTTTTTCCGATTGCAATCTTCGGAACCGCGCCCGATTTTCGGCATGTCAGCCAAGACGATGGAACAACTGGATATTTGTGTCCCGTGCTGATAAGGAACGGCGACATTTTCACGGAGCGGCCAAAATGGCAGAACGTAAAGGCGAGATTATCCGCAAGACCAACGAAACCTCGGTTTCGGTGCGCGTGGATATCGACGGCACCGGCAAATCGAAAATTTCCACCGGCGTGGGATTTTTCGACCATATGCTGGACCAGCTCAGCCGCCATTCGCTGATCGACATGGAGATCGAGGTCAAGGGTGACCTGCATATCGATGACCACCACACCGTGGAAGATACCGGCATCGCCATCGGCCAGGCGATTGCCAAGGCGCTGGGCGACCGGCGCGGCATTACCCGTTATGCCTCGCTCGACCTTGCCATGGACGAGACGATGACCAAGGCTGCCGTCGATATTTCCGGCCGGCCCTTCCTTGTGTGGAACGTCAATTTTTCCGCACCGAAGATCGGCACCTTCGACACGGAGCTGGTGCGCGAGTTCTTTCAGGCGCTGGCCCAGAATGCCGGCATTACGCTGCATATCCTGAACCATTACGGCGCCAACAACCATCATATCGCCGAAACATGCTTCAAGGCCGTTGCCCGCGTTCTTCGCACGGCAACCGAGATCGACCCCCGGCAGGCAGGCCGCGTTCCCTCCACGAAGGGCATGCTGGCCTGACGCCAAAGCTGTCAGGAAGCCCATGACAAGCTATCTCGTTCTGGAAGCCCCCAACGGGCCGGACAGGGACCACAAGACGACCCGCTTCATCGCAGACCGTTTCGTCTGGCTGGCCCTGATTGCGCCCTGGCTTTGGCTCGCCATCAACCGGCTTTGGCTGGCGACGGCGGTGGTTGTCATTGCGCTCATCTTGGCCGGGCGGGTCTCGATATTAGCCGGATTCGAACCAGTCGGACTTCTCTGCGGTTTCGCCATCGGGCTCATCACGGCGCTGGAGGGACGCGATTTTCTCGTCCGGCACCTGATCCGCAAAGGCTGGACGCTGACTACAGTCGTTTCCGCCCCTGATCTTTCGAGCGCCGAAGACATATATTTCTCCGGTCTCTCCGAAAACACCGAGAGGGCGGAACAGCTGTCCCAGCCGGTCTGGACCCCCTCGCCGCAAAAGAGCGGCGACAAAAACTTCGTCAACGATCCCGCCGGATCGTTTCTTTTCGACTTGAATGGAAGGCGCTGACATGCGTGTCGCGATCATCGACTACGGTTCGGGCAACCTGCGTTCGGCCACCAAAGCTTTCGAGCGCGCCGCCCGCGAAGCCGGCATCAATGCAACCATCGACCTGACCGACAAGCCGGATCATGTCGCCTCGGCGGATCGCATCGTCCTGCCTGGTGTCGGCGCCTATGCGGATTGCCGTGCCGGTCTCGATGCCGTTCCCGGCATGCATGAAGCGCTGATCGAAGCCGCGGAGAAAAAAGCCCATCCCTTCCTCGGCATCTGCGTCGGCATGCAGCTGATGTCCTCGCGCGGGCTGGAAAAGACGGTCAGCACTGGGCTCGGCTGGATCGAAGGCGACGTCGTGGAAATGACGCCGTCCGATCCGAGCCTGAAGATTCCGCAGATCGGCTGGAACACGCTGGAAATCCGTCACGCCCACCCGCTGTTCGACGGCATCAAGACCGGTGCGGACGGGTTGCACGCCTATTTCGTGCATTCCTATCATCTTGCGGCCAGGCACTCCACGGATGTCATCGCCACCACCAATTACGGTGGCGCGATGACGGCTTTCGTCGGTCGCGACAATATGGCGGGCGCGCAGTTCCACCCGGAAAAGAGCCAGACGCTCGGCCTTGCCCTGATTTCCAATTTCCTGCGCTGGAAGCCCTGACATGATTCTTTTTCCCGCAATCGACCTTAAAGACGGCCAGTGCGTTCGCCTGAAACTCGGCGATATGGACCAGGCCACCGTTTATAACGAAGACCCCGGCGCACAGGCGAAGGCCTTCGAGGATCAGGGCTTCGAATGGCTGCATGTCGTTGATCTCAACGGCGCCTTCGCGGGCCAGGCAGTCAACGGCGAGGCGGTCGACGCCATTCTGAAAGCTACGAAAAATCCGGTACAGCTTGGCGGCGGCATCCGTACGCTCGATCATATCGAAGCGTGGCTCAGCCGCGGGCTTGCCCGTGTCATTCTCGGCACGGCGGCGGTGCGCGATCCGGTTCTGGTCATCGAAGCCTGCAAGCGTTTCCCCGGTCAAGTCGCCGTCGGCATCGATGCCAAGGGCGGCAAGGTTGCTGTTGAGGGCTGGGCGGAAGCCTCCGAACTCGGCGTCATCGAACTGGCCAAACGTTTCGAAGGTGCCGGTGTCGCGGCCATCATCTACACCGATATCGATCGCGACGGCATTCTGGCCGGCATCAACTGGGCTTCGACGCTGGAACTGGCGGATGCCGTGTCGATCCCGGTCATCGCCTCCGGCGGTCTCGCCTCCATCGACGACATCAAGCGCATGTTGCAGCCGGATGCGGCAAAACTCGAGGGCGCGATTTCCGGCCGCGCGCTTTACGACGGCCGCATCGACCCTGCCGAGGCGCTTGCCCTTATCAAGGCCGCGAAGGAGGTAAACGCATGACCCTCAAAGCCCGCGTTATCCCATGCCTCGATGTGAAGGACGGCCGTGTCGTCAAGGGCGTGAACTTCGTCGACCTGATCGACGCCGGCGATCCCGTCGAGGCGGCAAAAGCCTATGATGCGGCGGGAGCGGACGAACTCTGCTTCCTCGACATCACCGCCTCTTCGGATAATCGCGACACGATCTTCGATGTCGTCTCGCGCACCGCCGATCATTGTTTCATGCCGCTCACCGTCGGCGGCGGAGTTCGCAGCGTCGCTGATATCCGCAAGCTGCTTCTTTGCGGTGCGGACAAGGTCTCGATCAATTCCGCCGCCGTCAAGGATCCCGATTTTGTGGCGCAGGCGGCCGACAAGTTCGGCAACCAGTGCATCGTCGTCTCCATCGACGCCAAACGCGTTTCGAAGGATGGAGAAGCCGGCCGCTGGGAAATCTTCACCCATGGCGGCCGCCAGCCGACCGGTATCGACGCCGTTGAATTCGCCATCAAAATGGTCGAACGCGGCGCCGGCGAATTGCTTGTCACCTCGATGGATCGCGACGGCACCAAGAGCGGTTACGATATCGGCCTGACGCGCAGCATTGCCGATCAGGTTCGCGTGCCCGTCATCGCCTCGGGCGGCGTCGGCACGCTGGACGATCTGGTGGCGGGCGTGCGTGATGGCCACGCAACTGCGGTGCTTGCCGCCTCCATCTTCCACTTCGGCACCTATTCGATCGGGCAAGCCAAGAACTACATGGCCGAGCATGGCATCGCCATGCGTCTCGACTGATTGCAGGAACTTCTCATGAGCGCATTTTCCCTTTCCGATCTGGAACGCATCGTCGCGACCCGCGCCGCTGCCTCTCCTGACGAATCCTGGACGGCCAAGCTGGTTGCTGCCGGCCAGGAACGCGCGGCGAAAAAACTGGGCGAAGAAGCGGTGGAAACCGTTATCGCGGCCATCGCGAAAGACCGCGACGGGCTGAAGAACGAAGCCGCCGACCTGCTTTACCATCTGCTGGTGGTGCTGAAGATCGCCGACATTCCCTTGAGCGATGTTTTTGCCGAACTGGAGCGCCGGACGGGCCAGACCGGCCTTGCGGAAAAAGCATCGAGGCCGACATCATGAATGTCACGGCAGGCAGCGGGGAGAGAGGCATGCCAGGCACACTCGATCATTTCCGTCCGGACGAATATTCGCCCTACCACTTCTTCAGTTCGGAAGAATGGGCGAAATTTCGCGCCGATACACCGCTGACGCTTTCCGCCGACGAGGTCAAACGTCTGCGCTCGCTGGATGACCCGATCGATCTGGATGAAGTGCGGCGCATCTACCTGTCGCTGTCGCGCCTCCTGTCATCGCATGTGGAGGCGTCGCAGCTGCTGTTCGAACAGCGCAACCGCTTCCTCAACATGGCTGACGTCAACAAGACGCCCTTCGTCATCGGCATCGCCGGTTCGGTGGCGGTTGGAAAATCGACGACGGCGCGTATCCTGAAGGAGCTTCTGGCGCGCTGGCCCTCCAGCCCCAAGGTCGATCTCATTACCACTGACGGTTTTCTTTACCCGAATGAAGTGCTGCGGCGGGAAAACCTGATGGAGCGCAAGGGTTTTCCGGAAAGTTACGATATCGGCGCGCTGCTGCGTTTCCTGTCGGCGATCAAGGCGGGCCAGCCGAATGTCAAGGCGCCGCGTTATTCGCACCTGACCTATGACGTTTTACCGAACGAGTTCACTGTCATCGACCAGCCGGACATCCTGATTTTCGAAGGCATCAACGTGCTGCAGTCGCGTGACCTGCCGGCGGGTGGGCGGATTGTGCCGATCGTTTCAGACTTCTTCGATTTCTCGATCTATATCGATGCCGATGAGGATTTCATTCACAACTGGTATGTGAACCGGTTCATGAATCTGAGGAAGACCGCCTTCCGCGATCCCAATTCATTCTTCAACCGTTATGCCTCGATCAGTGAAGAAGCGGCGCTGAGCATCGCCGAAGGTCTCTGGCAAAATATTAACCTGAAGAACCTGCGTCAGAACATCGTGCCAACGCGCCCACGTGCCGACCTTATCCTGCGCAAGGGCAAGAACCACCTGATCGACACGGTGGCGCTTCGCAAATTGTAAAAGATGCCGCATGAGGCGGCATCTTTCATTGCAGCGGTTATGATCCGTTATTACGCAAGCTCGGGAATACGCAGAACCTGACCGGGATAAATCTTGTCGGGGTGGGTCAGCATCGGCTTGTTGGCTTCGAAGATGATGTTGTTCTTCGCGCCATTGGCCTTGCCGTACTGGGCTTCCGCGATCTTCCAGAGATTGTCGCCCTTCTTGACGGTATAGAAGACAGGTTCCTTCGCCGGCGCTTCCGCCACTTTCAGCTCGCCGGCCTCGACCTTGGAAATGCCGAGCGTATTGCCGACCGCGATGACCGCCTTTTCGAAAACCGACTGATCGGCCACTTCGCCCTTCAGAACGACCTTGTCGTCCACCACCTCGACCTGAACCTTGTCCGTGCCGAGATCGTGGGAAGCGAGTTCCTTCTTGACCGCTTCGACATCCGGGGCGTCATCGCCGCCGATACCAAGCTTCTTTCCCGCTTCCTTGATGAAATTGAACAGACCCATAGCACCCTCCTTGGTTGTAGGGAGGATTAGCAGACGATATTTGAAGCTCTATGACAAGGGCGAAACATTTGTCCCCTATTCGCCCGAGGGCTTGCCGCGCATTTTCTTGATATCGGAGCGACCGGACTTCGCCTTGAGGCGGCGCTCCACGGACCCCTTTGTTGGCTTGGTGGCCTTGCGCACCGGCGGCGGAGGGGCGGCAGCTTCGAGGACCAGTTCCTTCAGCCTTTCGCGCGCGTCTTCGCGATTGCGTTCCTGGCTGCGAAACCGGCTCGCTTCGATCATCAGCACGCCGTCTTTCGACACGCGCCTGCCACCAAGACGGATCGCATTGGTCTTTACCCGGTCCGGCAGAGAAGGCGAATTGGCAATGTCGAAAAACAGCTGAACCGCCGTCGAGACCTTGTTGACGTTCTGGCCGCCCGGCCCGCCGGCCAGCACGAATTGCTCCGTCAGCTCCCAGCCGGCGATGGTGATACGGTTGCTGATGTAAAGCGGGTCGCTGGCCATGATCTTTCTCCGCGCCGGTGATGCCATAGAACGCAAAAAATGAAAACAGCCGACAGAATGAAAGAACCCGGCACAAGGCCGGGTCCCCTCCTCCTCATAAATGAGGTTCTATTCATTCCGCCGCGAGCAGCGGACCCGGTGCGGCATCGCGAACCTTGCTGTCGACGTGGTCTTCGAACTTGGTGAAGTTCGTGACGAACATCGACACCAGCTTCTTCGCCTGCGCGTCGTAAGCTGCGCCATCGGCCCAGGTCGAACGCGGATCGAGGATCGCGCTGTCGACGCCGTCAAGCGACAGCGGCACGGCGAAACCGAAATTCGCGTCGGTGCGGAATTCCGCATTCTTCAGGTCGCCGGTCAGTGCGGCGGTCAGAAGCGCGCGGGTTGCCTTGATGGGCATGCGCTTGCCGATGCCGTAAGCGCCACCCGTCCAGCCGGTGTTGACCAGCCAGCAATCAACGCCATGCTTGCCGATCAGCTCACGCAGCAGGTTGCCGTATTCCGCCGGGTGGCGCGGCATGAAGGGCGCGCCGAAACAGGTGGAGAAGGTGGCTTCCGGTTCCGTTACACCTTTTTCCGTGCCGGCAACCTTTGCGGTGTAACCGGAGAGGAAGTGGTACATGGCCTGTTCCGGGGTCAGCCGGGCGATCGGCGGCAGCACGCCGAAGGCATCCGCCGTCAGCATGATGATCGTCTTCGGATGACCGGCAATGCCCGTTTCCGATGCATTCGGAATGAAGTGCAGCGGATAGGCGCTGCGGGTGTTTTCCGTCAGCGAGTTGTCGTTGAAATCAGGAACGCGGTTTTCGTCCAGCACCACGTTTTCGAGAACGGTGCCGAAACGGCGGGTCGCGGCGTAGATTTCCGGCTCCGCTTCGGCCGAAAGCTTGATCGCCTTGGCGTAGCAGCCGCCTTCGAAGTTGAAGATACCGTGCTCGCCCCAGCCATGCTCGTCATCGCCGATCAGCGTGCGCGAAGGATCGGCCGAAAGCGTGGTCTTGCCGGTGCCGGAGAGGCCGAAGAACACCGCGGAGTCACCCTCAGGACCGACATTGGCCGAGCAATGCATCGGCATGACGCCCTTGGCCGGCAGGAGATAATTCAGGGCCGTGAAGACGGACTTCTTGTTTTCGCCGGCATAGGAGGTGCCGCAGATGAGGATGAGACCATTGGTGAGGTCGCAGGCGATGACCGTTTCCGTACGCACGCCGTGACGGACCGGATCGGCCTTGAAGCTCGGCAGGTTGATGATGGTCAGCTTCTGCTTGAAGCCCGCCAGCTTTTCCTGCTTCGGCCGGATCAGCAGATTGCGGATGAACAGCGAATGCCAGGCAAGCTCGGTGACGACGCGTGTCGGCAGAGCGTTTTCCTCATCGGCGCCGCCGATCAGATCCTGCACGTAAAGTGTCTTACCGGCGGCATGGGCCAGCATGTCCTTGCGCAGCAGTTCGAAGTTTTCCGGCGAAAGCGGCTTGTTATTATCCCACCAGATGGTGTTCTCGGTGGAGGCGTCGCGGACGACGAATTTGTCCTTCGGAGAACGACCCGTATGCTGGCCGGTGACAGCGCGCAGCGCGCCATCGATGGTCAGTTCGGCCTCGCCGTTGCGGATCGCTTCTTCGTATAATTCGCTCTCGTTGAGGTTATAAAAGACGCGGGAGGCCTCGCCCAGTCCGAGTTCCGCAACTCCATTGGCAGGATTATGAACCCCAAGCTCGTTCATGACGCGTTCCTTGTTAATGACGATAAGGACGTTGAAATTTCCTCGGAAAATACGTGGCAGCTTTTAGAAACGCAAGAGCCGAACTTTAAAAAACTTAGCAAT
Source organism: Agrobacterium sp. GD03872 (assembly GCF_029840625.1). Lineage (NCBI taxonomy): Bacteria > Pseudomonadati > Pseudomonadota > Alphaproteobacteria > Hyphomicrobiales > Rhizobiaceae > Agrobacterium > Agrobacterium sp. GD03872. The sequence continues at coordinate 361,033 of NZ_JAOCCY010000005.1, read as the reverse complement.
TTCAATATATTAATCGATTTAAAAGATTTTATTTCTTTTTAAATCGGTTGAAGGCGCATTAAAATCCAGCTGCGGCCTTTTCGCAAAATCCGCTCCCGGCTGACCGGTGATTTCGGAGCGAGTTTTCCTTTGCCACAATTTGTTCCACCTTTATACTCAAGAGAGTGGCTCGCGGCGCACAACCTTGGCTGGGTGAATGTCGGGAGTTACGAGAAAATGACGATGGAGACCAACTACATGCAGACGATCGCGCTTGTCGACGATGACCGGAATATTCTGACTTCGGTATCGATCGCGCTCGAAGCCGAAGGCTACCGGGTCGAAACGTATACGGACGGCGCTTCCGCGCTTGACGGGTTGATCGCCCGTCCGCCGCAGCTCGCCATTTTCGATATTAAGATGCCACGCATGGACGGCATGGAGCTTTTGCGGCGTCTTCGCCAGAAGTCGGACCTGCCGGTGATCTTCCTCACCTCCAAGGATGAAGAGATCGACGAATTGTTCGGCCTGAAGATGGGCGCGGACGACTTCATCACGAAACCCTTCTCGCAGCGCCTTCTGGTGGAACGCGTCAAGGCCATCCTGCGCCGCGCCAGCAGCCGTGAGGCGTCCGCCGCAACCGGCAGCGTGCTGAAGCCGACCGCCGATCAGCAGGCGCGCACGCTCGAACGCGGGCAGCTCGCCATGGACCAGGAACGCCACACCTGCACCTGGAAGGGTGAGCCGGTGACGCTGACGGTCACCGAATTCCTCATCCTGCATTCGCTGGCGCAGCGGCCGGGCGTGGTGAAAAGCCGCGACGCGCTGATGGACGCCGCCTATGACGAACAGGTCTATGTGGACGACCGCACCATCGACAGTCACATCAAGCGCCTTCGCAAGAAGTTCAAACTGGTCGATGGCGACTTCGATATGATTGAAACGCTTTATGGCGTAGGATATCGCTTCCGCGAAGCGGCTTGAACAAGCCGACTCGCGCAGAAGGGACCGCCCGATCCGGGGTGGTGAGGACTTGAATACGTGTTGAAGAAAACGCCGGAAACCGTCTCGGACAGCGACGATGCCGAAGAACGCGGCAGCGAACGCCGCCATCGTATCCATCCGCTGACGATCATCCGGCGCATTTTCGGCAATGCGGTGTTTTCCAGCCTCACGCGCCGCATTCTCTTCTTCAACGTCGCGGCGACGGTGGTTCTGGTCGGCGGCATTCTTTATCTCAACCAGTTCCGTGAAGGGCTGATCGACGCGCGCGTGGAAAGCCTGCTGACGCAGGGCGAGATCATCGCCGGTGCGGTCTCCGCTTCCGCCTCGGTCGACACCAACTCAATCACCATCAATCCGGAAAAGCTGCTCGAATTGCAGGCGGGGCAGAGCATCACCCCTGCCCCCAATGACGAGGATCTGAGTTTCCCGATCAATCCGGAGCGGGTGGCGCCGGTGCTGCGGCGGCTGATTTCGCCGACACGTACCCGCGCGCGGCTGTTCGATGCCGACGCCAATCTGCTGCTCGATTCCCGTCATCTTTATTCGCGCGGCCAGGTGCTGCGCTTCGATCTGCCGCCGGTGACGCCGGAGACGCAGACCTGGGGCGACTGGTTCACCAGCATGTTCAACCGCATGCTGCAGCCGAGCAGCCTGCCGCAATATAAGGAAGCGCCGGGCGGCGACGGCTCGATCTATCCGGAAGTGATGAATGCGCTGACGGGTGTGCGCGGCGCGGTGGTGCGCGTCACCGAAAAGGGCGAGCTGATCGTTTCTGTGGCCGTGCCGGTGCAGCGCTTCCGGGCGGTGCTCGGCGTTCTGCTGCTCTCCACGCAGGCGGGCGATATCGACAAGATCGTGCATGCGGAACGCCTTGCCATCATGCGCGTCTTCGGCATCGCCACGCTGGTCAATATCGTGCTGTCGCTGCTCCTGTCCTCGACCATCGCCACGCCGCTGCGGCGGCTTTCGGCGGCCGCCATCCGCGTGCGCCGTGGAGCGAGAACCCGCGAGGAAATACCGGATTTCTCGGCGCGTCAGGATGAGATCGGCAATCTTTCGATTGCGCTGCGTGAAATGACGACGGCGCTCTACGACCGTATCGACGCCATCGAAAGCTTCGCCGCCGATGTCAGCCATGAGCTCAAGAACCCGCTGACCTCGCTGCGCAGCGCCGTGGAAACCCTGCCGCGCGCCAAGACCGAAGAGTCGAAACAGCGCCTGACCGAAATCATTTTCCACGATGTCCGCCGTCTCGACCGCCTGATCAGCGACATTTCGGATGCGTCGCGGCTCGACGCCGAACTGGCGCGCGCCGACGCCTCGCCGCTCGATCTCGATGTGCTGATGAAGGGGCTGGTGGACATATCCCGCCAGATAAGCACCAAGAAGAAAAGCGTGACGATCGATTATGTCGTCGACCGGAAGGCGGGCGCAAAGACCTCCTTCGTGGTGAATGGGCACGATCTTCGCATCGGCCAGATCGTCACCAACCTCATTGAGAATGCGCGCTCCTTCGTGGCCGAGGAAAGCGGCCGCATTACCCTGCGCCTTTCCCGCCACAAGGATCGCTGCATCGTGCAGGTAGAGGATAACGGGCCCGGCATTCAGGCTGAGGATATCGACCGGATTTTCGAGCGCTTCTATACCGACCGGCCGGCGAGCGAAGGGTTCGGACAGAATTCCGGCCTTGGCCTTTCCATCAGCCGCCAGATCGCCGAAGCCCATGGCGGCAGTCTGCGGGCGGAAAACGTGGTCGACAAATATGGCGTGATATCAGGCGCGCGCTTCACCCTGTCGCTGCCGGCGGCCGAAACCCATGAACGCTGAACGCTTCAACCTGCACGCCACCGCCATCACCGTTCAAAACACCGGCATCCTCTTCACCGGACCGTCGGGCAGCGGCAAAAGCGAGCTTGCCTTCAGCTTCCTGACGGAAGCGGAACGCTGCGGATTGCCGGCGGCGCTGATCGCGGACGATCAGATTTTCGTGTATCGCGATGGCGACAACATCATTGCCGAGCGGCCGGACGCAATCGCTGGCCTGCTGGAATTGCGCGGTAGCGGCATTGTTTCCGTCAAAAGCGTTGCGCGCGCTCCACTACATTTTGCCGTCACGACAGTTCTTTCAACCGAAAATCCAAGACTTCCCGAAGACGACGAAATGTTTTTGCTGCCGTGCGGCGGGTATCTTCCGCTTCTGCGCATTCCGCTTTCCAGTCTTACGCCCTATGGAAAATTTGCTGCACTTGCTCAGAATCTTTTTAAAACGAATGTGAAGTGACGATGATTCGGGCGATTTTAGGCTTGCGATTCGTATTTTCCTCATCAAGATGAAATCCCACCGATGGACAGGATTGCCGCGTTGCGATAGTCGGCAATGAGAGTGCGTGTACAAGGGAGCATTTCATGATCGGACTAGTGCTTGTCACCCATGGCAAGCTGGCTGAGGAGTTTCGCCATGCGTTGGAGCATGTCGTCGGTCCCCAGAAATTGATCGAGACGGTCTGTATCGGTCCCGAAGACGACATGGATCAGCGCCGGCAGGATATCATCGACGCCGTTGCGCGCGCCAACGATGGCAATGGCGTCATCATCCTGACGGACATGTTCGGCGGCACGCCCTCCAATCTTGCGATTTCCGTCATGAATAACGGCAATGTCGAGGTCATTGCCGGGGTCAATCTTCCGATGCTGATCAAGCTTGCCGGCGTTCGCAGCGAAGATAACATGGACAAGGCCCTTCAGGACGCATCCGATGCCGGCCGCAAATATATCAACGTCGCCAGCCGCGTTTTGAGCGGTAAATAAGAAGTCAGCCCATGTCGCCATTCTCCCGGGAACTACCGATCATCAACAAACGCGGTCTTCATGCCCGGGCTTCTGCGAAATTCGTGCAGATGGTCGAAGGGTTCGACGCGACGATCACGGTTTCCAAGGATGGCATGACCGTTGGCGGCACCTCCATCATGGGCCTGATGATGCTCGCGGCCAGCCCCGGCTGCAGCGTTTATGTCGAGGCGAGCGGCAACCAGGCGGAAGAAGCGCTGGCCGCACTGGAGGCGCTGGTCGCCGACCGCTTCGGCGAAGAAGCCTGAGCCGGCACCATATAAAGACATAAAGACTTCTTTATATCATCATTGCCAGATCGTTCGTGGCCTGCTAAACCGCTGCTACGTTTAAAAGCCGGACCGCAAGGTGCGGCGTTTCTGATCTGGAGAACCTTATGAGCCTTGAGAAGGACTACATCGTCGCCGATATCAACCTTGCCGCATTCGGCCGCAAGGAGCTGGACATCGCCGAAACCGAAATGCCGGGCCTGATGTCCTGCCGCAAGGAATTCGGCGAAAGCAAGCCGCTGAAGGGCGCACGTATCACCGGTTCTCTTCACATGACGATCCAGACCGGCGTTCTCATCGAGACGCTGAAAGAACTGGGCGCTGAGATCCGCTGGGCCTCCTGCAACATTTTCTCGACGCAGGATCATGCGGCGGCGGCCATTGCGGCAGCCGGCATTCCGGTCTTCGCCGTCAAGGGTGAAAGCCTCACGGAATATTGGGAATATACCGACAGGATCTTCCAGTGGGCCGATGGCGGCCTCTCCAACATGATCCTCGACGATGGCGGCGACGCCACCATGTATATCCTGCTCGGCGCACGCGCCGAAGCCGGTGAGGACGTTCTTTCCAACCCCGGTTCGGAAGAAGAGGAAATTCTCTTCGCGCAGATCAACAAGCGCCTCAAGGCTTCGCCCGGCTGGTTCACCAAGCAGCGCGATGCGCTGAAGGGTGTCACCGAAGAAACGACGACCGGCGTTCACCGTCTTTACGATCTCAGCAAGAAGGGCCTGCTGCCCTTCCCGGCGATCAACGTCAATGACAGCGTCACCAAGTCGAAGTTCGACAACAAATACGGCTGCAAGGAATCGCTGGTGGACGGCATTCGCCGCGCAACCGACGTGATGATGGCCGGCAAGGTTGCCGTGGTCTGCGGTTACGGCGATGTGGGCAAGGGTTCGGCCGCCTCGCTGCAGGGCGCCGGCGCCCGCGTGAAGGTCACCGAAATCGATCCGATCTGCGCGCTTCAGGCCGCCATGGACGGTTTCGAGGTCGTTCGTCTGGAGGACGTGGTCTCCTCCGCCGATATCTTCATCACCACGACAGGCAACAAGGACGTGATCCGCATCGAGCATATGCGCGAGATGAAGGACATGGCCATCGTCGGCAATATCGGCCACTTCGACAACGAGATTCAGGTCGCATCGCTGCGTAACCTGAAGTGGACGAACATCAAGCCGCAGGTCGACATGATCGAGTTCCCGAAGGGCAACCGCATCATTCTTCTGTCCGAAGGCCGCCTGCTGAACCTCGGCAACGCCACCGGTCACCCCTCCTTCGTCATGTCGGCTTCCTTCACCAACCAGGTGCTGGGCCAGATCGAGCTCTTCACCAAGCAGGGCGAATACAAGAACGAAGTTTACGTGCTGCCGAAACACCTCGACGAGAAGGTCGCGCGCCTTCATCTCGAGAAGCTTGGCGTGCGCCTGACCGAACTTTCCGACCTTCAGGCAGATTATATCGGCATCTCGAAGGAAGGTCCGTTCAAGGCAGAACACTACAGATATTAATTTCATAGTTAATATCCACTGAAATTACACAATATCTAGATGCCGCGCGCTTGACAAAGCGCGCGGCATCTTTTTTGCGCTCTCCCTTCCCGCAGATTTATGAAGACGGTATTGTCATCAGACTTGATTCGGACACGCCAAAGGGCGGCGGGGACGAAATGGGATGTCTTGTCGAAGATGCGGCACATAGGACGGAGACAGACCGGGGATGACGGTTCACAATTCGGATCTGCGCAAGCAGGCAGTTCAACGCGTTGAAAACACGCATGCGGGCGTGGCATTGAGCGCGGCTCTTGCGCGTTGCCGGCTGGTGTTCAGTGCGGTTCAGACAGGCTTTGCGAGGCTTCCTGTCCTGATGTCGGGCACGGTTCTGGCCGGCTCCGCAAGCGTGGCGCTGGCGCAGGACGGCCTTGTGGCAAAGACCGGCGCGCGGTTGTTCTCATCCGGGGAAACCATCACCTATTCGCTTTTCGTCGGCATGCTTTCGGCAACGCTGTTTTCCGTCGTCTGGCTGGTGCGCCAGCGCGGTAATATCGAGGCGGAAAGCAGCGAATACCGACAGGCGCTTGCCCAGTCCCACCACAAGATCGCGAAATATGAAGCGTTGATTTCCGACAAGAGCCGCCGCATCGTCATCTGGGATGGCGCGGACAAGCGGCCCGAATTTCTGGGACAGCTGCCGGCCGAGACGGGTGTGCCGCAGGCGGATCACGATTTTCTGGCCTTTGGCCGCTGGCTGAAACCGGCATCCGCAAGCCAGCTTGAAAAATCCATCGAAAAACTCCGCAGCCATGCCCAGAGTTTCGACCTGACCATCGAAACGCAGCGCGGCGAAGTCATTGAAGTTCAGGGCCGGGTTTCCGGCGGAAACGCCTTTGCGCGGTTTATTGCCCTCAACAATCTGCGCGCCGAACTCGCTGAATTGCAGGTGGAGCGCGAGCGCCTGATCGCTTCCGTCTCGACCTTTCAGGAACTTCTCGATTCCATCGAGCAGCCCGTCTGGCGGCGCAATGGCGAAGGTGACCTCATCTGGGTCAACCACGCCTATGCGCAGGCGGTGGATGCCCGTGACACCGAACAGGCCGTTCATGAAAAACGCGAACTGCTGAACACGGTTACCCGGCAGAAGATACGCGCGGCCGCGACACCGGAATCGCCCTATCACGACCGTATTTCGACGGTGGTTTCCGGAAACCGCACCTTCTTCGACGTTGTCGACATCAAGACGGCGGGTGGGTCTGCCGGCATCGCCATCGATGCCACCGAGGCCGAGACTATCGGCGAGGAACTCAAGCGGGTTCTGAAGAGCCACGCCGAAACGCTCGATCATCTGGCGACGCCCGTCGCCATTTTCGACGGCCGGCAGCGGCTGCAATTCTACAATCAGGCTTTCGCGGCTCTATGGGGTCTCGACCTCGTCTTCCTCGAATCCGGCCCTGACAATTCCGAGCTTCTCGACAGGCTGCGCACGGCCGGCAAACTGCCGGAGCAGCTGAACTGGAAGAACTGGAAGGAGACGGCGCTCTCCGTCTACCGCTCGCTGGATACCAAGACCGATCTCTGGCACCTGCCGAACGGGCAGACCCTGCGGGTTATCGCGACGGCCCATCCCCAGGGCGGCGCGACCTGGGTTTTCGAGAACCTCACCGAGCAGGTCGATCTGCAGATGCGCTACAATACCCTGGTAAAGGTTCAGGGCGAAACCATCGACCATCTGGCCGAAGGTGTCGCCGTGTTCGGTGCCGACGGACGCATTCGCCTGTCCAACCCGGCATTCCGGGCGCTCTGGGGCGTGACCGCGGAACAGGCCGAGACCGGTACCCATATCCGCGCCATCGAAACCGCCTGCACGCAATCCTATGACAGGCCGGATGGCTGGCGCGCCTTCAGCCAGTTCATCACCAGCTTCGACGATGAACGGCCCTCGCGGCAAGGAACGCTGGAACTGCTTTCCGGCCTTGTGCTCGACTACGCCATCATTCCGCTGCCGGATGCGCAGACCATGCTGACCTTCGTCAACATGACCGACAGCGTGCGGGCCGAGCGGGCGCTCAAGGAAAAGAACGACGCCCTGCTGAAGGCCGACGAGCTTAAGAACGATTTCGTGCAGCATGTTTCCTATGAGCTGCGCTCGCCACTGACGAATATCATCGGTTTCACCGATCTCCTGAAAACTCCGGGCATCGGCCAATTGACCGACCGGCAGGCGGAATATCTCGACCATATTTCCACCTCGTCCTCAGTGCTCCTGACCATCGTCAACGATATTCTCGATCTCGCGACCGTCGATGCCGGCATCATGCAGCTCAATTATTCGGATAACGATCTGAACGAATTGCTCGACGATGTTTCGGTACAGATCGCCGACCGGCTGCAGGAGAGCGGCATTTCGCTCGAGATCGTCGCACCGGCCCATCTCGGCAGCCTGGTGGCGGATCACCAGCGCCTGAAGCAGATTCTCATCAAGCTGCTGACCAATGCGATCAATTTCGCCCCGGAAGGGTCTTCGGTTCAGCTCTCCTGCCAACGCAGCGAAGGTGACTTCGTGTTCTCGGTAGCGGACAAGGGACCCGGCATTCCTGAGGACATGCTGAAGAGCGTGTTCGACCGCTTCGCGACGCGCGGCAATGGCGGGCGGCGAACCGGCGCGGGCCTTGGCCTTTCCATCGTGGAAAGCTTTGTCAGCCTGCATCATGGTACGGTCAGCATCGACAGCCGGCCCGGCAACGGCACCATTGTCACCTGCCGCATTCCTTCCGGCACACGGCCGCATTCCATCGCCGCAGAATGAGCGAAGACATCTTGCCGATAACCATTCCCCTTGCGGGAGAGAAGGACACCATCAGGCTCGGTGAGGACCTTGCGCTGGCTTTGAAGCCCGGCGATTGTCTGGCCCTGATCGGCGATCTCGGCGCTGGAAAATCGACGCTCGCCCGCGCCTTCATCCGGGCAATGGCGGACGAGCCCGATCTCGAAGTGCCGAGCCCCACCTTCACGATCATCCAGACCTATTCCACCCGCATTCCGGTCGCCCATCTCGATCTTTACCGGCTTTCGGATGTCTCGGAACTGGATGAGCTCGGCATCGACGAGATGCTGGAGGACGGTATCTGCCTGATCGAATGGCCGGATATCGCCGCCGGGGTTCTCCCACCGGATCAGACGATAACCCTGACGCTGACACATGCGGGCGAAGGGCGACTGGCGGTCATCGAGGCTCCGGCGCAACAGAAAGCAAGACTCGAACGCGTTTTCGCCATCCGCGAATTCCTGACAAAAAATGGCGAGGGCGATGCGGTCCGCCGTTTTTTGAGCGGCGACGCTTCCACACGCGCCTATGAGACCATTTCCACCGGCGGCCCGGAGCTTATCCTGATGGATTGGCGACGCCCCTTGAGAGGGGCGATCATTGCCGATGGCAAGACCTACGCGGAAATCGCCCATCTTGCCCAGGACGCCCGTTCCTTCGTGGCGATCGGCAATTATCTGCGCAACAGCGGCTTTTGCGCCCCGGAAATTCTGGCGGCCGATACCGATCAGGGCATTCTTCTGCTGGAAGACCTTGGCCGGGACGGGGTGCTGGCGTCGGACGGGACGCCAATGGAAGACCGCTACCTGCAAAGCGTCGCCTGTCTTGCCGCACTTCACCAGACCCCAAGACCCGATCTGCTGCCTATGGCCGATGGCAGCGCCTATGAGGTCCCCCCCTTCGACCGGCAGGCGATGAAGATCGAGGTTTCGCTGCTGGCGGAATGGTATCTGCCCCATAAACGCGGCGAAGCGCTCACCGACAGCGATAGGCGGGATTATGACGCCATCTGGGACGGCCTTATCGATTCGCTCGAAGATTGCGAAACGGGGCTTCTGCTGCGCGATTTCCATTCGCCGAACATTATCTGGCAACAGCGGAATAACGGCATCCGGCAAGTCGGCCTGATCGATTTTCAGGATGCGATGATAGGCCCGACTGCCTACGATCTGGCTTCCATCGTCCAGGATGCGCGGGTTACCATCGAACCCGGGCTGCAAGCGCGCCTGCTTTCGCACTATCTCGAAAGCAGAAAGGGCAAACCCTCTTTCCATGAGGACGCCTTTCTCAAGGCTTTCGCCATCATGTCGGCTCAGCGCAACTGCAAGCTTGCCGGGATTTGGGTGAGACTGTTGGAACGGGACGGCAAACCCGGTTATATGAAACATATGCCCAGGACGTTCCGTTATCTCGCCGCCGCACTTTCCCACCCGGAGCTGGCGCCGCTTAGAGAATGGTGTGTCCGCATGGGCATGGAATTTAACGACGAACACGGTTGACCACGATGACGATCAAAAACGCGATGGTGCTGGCCGCCGGGCTTGGCACGCGGATGCGCCCGATCACCGATACGATCCCGAAGCCGCTCGTGAAAATCGCCGGCAAACCGATGATCGATTACGCACTCGACGCCCTGGTCGAAGCAGGGGCGGCGACGATCGTCGTTAATGTGCATCACCATGCCGAACAGATGGTCGCTCATCTTGAGCGCCGTTCCGATGCCGAAATCCTGATTTCCGACGAGCGAGCGCAGCTGATGAATTCCGGCGGCGGGCTTGCCAAGGGCCTGAAGCTTCTGGAACCCGGTCCCGTCTTCGTCATGAATGCCGATCTTTTCTGGATCGGCGAACAGTTGAACGCGGTCAGCAATCTGCGCAGGCTAGCACAATTCTTCGACCCGACCCGCATGGACATGGCGCTGCTCTGCGTCGACATGGATCGCACCACCGGCCATAATGGCAAGCGGGACTTCAATCTCTCCGCTGACGGGAAGTTGGCGCGTTATCGCGATGGCGACCCAAACCCGGTGGTTTATGCCGGCGCCATTGCCATGGATTCCCGCCTGCTCGACGATGCGCCGGCAGATGCCTTCAATCTGAATATCTATTTCGACCGCGCCATTGAAAAATCCAGGCTTTTCGGACTTTCGCTGGATGGCCACTGGATCACCGTCGGCACCCCCGATGCGATAGAAGACGCAGAAGACATCATCCGCCAATTCAGGGAAAAACGCTCTGCATGACACTCACCCACCACGCAAAGCGCGTCCTGACGATCGCTGCGGGAACACCGTTCCTCAAGACGCTCGCGGAAACGCTGTGTGACGGGAGACTGACAGCCGGCTATAAATACGACCCGGCTTATCCGCTGTCGCTTGCCAAGGTGACGATCTATGTGCCGACACGACGCTCCGCCCGTGTGCTGCGCTCCGAATTCGTCGATCTGCTGGGCGGACAGTCCGCCATTCTGCCGCTGATCCGGCCGCTGGGCGAAACGGATGACGACAGCGGCTTCTTCGATGTCGAAAATCCTGAAATCATGGATCTGGCGCCGCCGATTTCCGGCACCGGGCGCCTCATCGAACTGGCGCGTCTCATTCTCGCCTGGCGCAACAGCCTGCCGGACGCCATCCGGGCAATCCATTCGGATTCGCCGCTTGTCGCCCCCGCCAGCCCCGCAGACGCCATCTGGCTGGCGCGTGCGCTGGGCGAAGTCATCGATGCGATGGATACGGAAGAAAAAGACTGGGAGGCGCTTCAGCATCTCGATACTGGCGATCACGCCCAATGGTGGCAGCTGACGGCGGATTTCCTGAAGATCGCCAGCGTTTTCTGGCCGGCACGGCTTGCCGAGCTGAACCGCTCCTCCGCCGGCCAGCATCGCAATGCCATTCTGCGGGCGGAGGCGAACCGGCTGGCCAATTTGCCGGATACCGGACCGATCATCGTCGCGGGGTCGACCGGCTCCATTCCGGCCGCAGCCGATCTCATCGCCGCCGTTGCCGCCCTGCCGCAGGGCACCATCGTGCTGCCGGGCCTCGATCTTGCCATGCCGGATGGGCAATGGCAGGCGATTGCCGAAGACCCTGCCGATCCTTCAAGCCGCACCCATTCGCAATACGGGCTCTATATGCTGTTGCAGAAGCTCGGCATGCTTCGGGACGATGTAGTTCAGATCGGCGACATCGATAGCGACCTCGAAAAGCGCGCGGCCGTGTTCTCGGCGGCGCTTGCCCCTGCCAAATCCACCAGCGACTGGAATCGCTGGCGCGAAGACAGGGATCCCGGCTTTTTCGATGAGGCTTTTGCAACGGCAACGCTGGTCGAAGCCGCCAACGAGCGTGAAGAGGCGACCGCCATCGCGGTGGCGCTCAGGCTGGCGCTGGAGGCGCCGAGCGAAGGGCGTCCCTCGCAGGCGGCGCTGATCACACCGGACCGCGGATTGGCGCGACGCGTGGCGACGGAATTGCAGCGCTTCGGCATCGAGGCAGACGATTCGGCCGGTACGCCGCTTTCCGCCACATCGCAGACGGGGCTGACGCAGCTCGCGCTCGAAGCCATATTGAGGCCCGGAGACCCGGTGCCGATCATTGCGCTTCTGAAGCACCCGCTCACCCGTTTCGGGCTTTCCGGGGACGCTTTTGCGAAAGCATCGAAAGCGCTGGAGCTGATCGCGCTGCGCGGCGGCCGTGTCGAAACCGAAATCGGCAATCTGGAAGCGGTTCTGGAGACCCAGCTTCTGGCGCAACGAGAAGACCGACATCCGCCGGCCTGGCGGCTGGCTCTGCCAGAGGGGAGCATTGACGCCGCACGCGATCTGGCGCGACGGATTGCCGTTGCGACGGGGCCGCTCTCCTCCGCATTCGTCCGTCGTGACCGGTTGGGCCGGTCTTTCACCGACAAATTGCCTCTTGCGGAATGGGCCGAGCGGACGGGCCGCGTGATTGAGGCCATCTGTGCGGATGACACCACTGATCTTGCCGCACTCTGGTCCGGCGAGGCCGGAGACAAGCTCTCCAGCCTCTTTGCGGAACTGATGGAAAGCGGCGACATCCTCGATGCGGATGGGCCGCAATGGATCGATATTTTCGCGGCGCTGGTAGCAGGCGAATCGATCAAGCCGCGATCCATGCGACATCCGCGCATTTTCATCTTCGGTGCGCTCGAGGCGAGGCTGCAGAGCGTTGACACAGTTGTTATCGGCGGTCTCAATGAGGGGCTATGGCCCGGCCAGACGGCAAACAATCCCTTCCTGTCGCGCACGATGAAGACCGCCATAGGACTGGAGCCCCCGGAACGGCGCATCGGCCAGCTCGCTCATGATTTCGAGATGGCGAATGGCACCCGGCAGATCTTTTACACCCGCGCACTGAGGCAAGGCGCCACGCCCGCCGTCGCCTCACGCTGGCTGCAACGCCTTCTGGCACTGGGCGGTGAGGATTTTGCCGAGGAACTCAGGAAGCGCGGCGAGACCTATCGGCATTGGGCCGGCCTGATGGATGAAAGCATCGATCAGGAAGCGGCAAAGCGCCCTGCCCCTAAACCACCGGCCGAGTTGCAGCCGACACGCTATTCCTTCAGCGAAGTGGGCCGCCTGCGCCGCGACCCCTATTCGATCTATGCGCGGCGCATCCTGAAGCTGGACCCGCTCGACCCCTTCAATCGCGATCCGAACGCCGCCGATCGCGGCACGCTCTATCACGCGATTATCGAGCGTTATTCCCGCGAGGGGCATATTCCCGGCACACCGGCCTCGCTCGAGGCAATGCAGCGCATTCTCGACGAATGTTTCGACGCGGAAAACCTGCCTCCCCATGTGGATGTCATCTGGCGGCCGCGTTTTGCAGCGGTAGCGCGCGCCTTTATCGACTGGGAAAAAGAACGTCATCCATCCATTCGCCACAGCTTCTACGAGGCCCGCGCCGGGCAGGAAATCGCCGAGGCGGGCATAAGGCTGACGGGGATCGCCGACCGCATCGACATCAAGACCAACGGTCAGGCGGATATTATCGACTACAAGACCGGGCTTGCGCCTTCCGTCAATCAGGCGCGCGCGCTGCTCGATCCGCAGCTTGCGCTGGAAGCGGCGGCACTGATGCGCGGCGCCTTCCGCGAAGCCGGTTCCCCCACACCTGAAAACCTCATCTATGTTCGCCTGCGCCCGGGCGAGCGTTTTTTTGCCGATCAGGTCAATAACGAACATTCCAGCCGAAGCGGCAAAAGACCGCCAAAATCGGCGATTGAACTCGCGACGGAATCGATCGAACAGCTCACCAAATTCGTTCATTCCCTGCGCGAGGGCAAAAACGGCTTCGCCTCGCGGCTGGTGCCGGAAGAGCAGCAATCCTATGGCGGGGAATATGATCACCTCGCCCGTGTTTCGGAATGGTCGACGGCGGAACCGGGAGACGGCGATGACGATTGATCCCTTCGATGCTGGCCCCGCCGCCGATACGCCTGAAAGCTGGATCGACTGGACCAGCGCCCGGCAGCTGCTTGCCTCCGACCCCGCAAGTTCCGCCTGGGTGTCGGCCAATGCCGGTTCCGGAAAGACCCATGTTCTGACCCAGCGCGTCATCCGCCTGCTGCTGGCCGGCTGCCGACCCTCGGCAATTTTATGCCTGACCTATACCAAGGCCGCCGCATCCGAAATGTCGAGCCGCGTCTTCGACCGGCTGGCGGAATGGGCAACTTTGCCGGATTCCGATCTCAAGGAACGTATCGCCGCTATCGAAGGCAAGGTACCCGACCGTCTCAAGCTCGCGGAAGCGCGGCGGCTGTTCGCCAAGGCGCTGGAAACGCCAGGCGGGCTGAAAATTCAGACCATCCACGCATTCTGCGAAGCGCTGCTGCATCAGTTTCCGCTGGAGGCCAATGTCGCGGGCCATTTCTCCGTCCTCGACGACCGCGCGGCAACCACGCTGCTGGCGGAGGCGCGCCGCACGCTTCTGACGGCGGTTTCGACGGAAAGCGACGCGGAACTGGCGCAGGCGCTTGCCTATGTGCTCGATCTCGCCGACGAAAGCGGGCTGGAGTCGCTGCTCTCCGCCATCATCGCCAATCGCAGCGCGCTTCGGGCCTTTCTGCTCGAGGCAAGACAATCCGGCGGTATCGATGCCCGGCTGCGGCGGGCCATGCGGATCGAAGATGGGGAAACCGAGGAAACGGCGGCGGCGGCCTTCTGGCCCCTGCCCGGTCTTTCCGGGCTTGCGCTCGATACCTATCTCACGCTTGCCGATGAGGTGGGCGGATCGCGCGTCCTCGATGTCGCCTATGCGCTGAGGGAAGCAAAACGGCAGACGGAGCCGGTGCGGCGGATGGAGTTCATCGAGGCCGCCTTGCTGACGGCCAAGGGCGAGAAAAAATCGGATGCCTATGTCATCAACAAGGGCATGCAGAAATCCGCTCCTGACCTCGTTGACGCGCTGACGCTGGCGCGCGACCATGTCTCAGCCTGCCGCAACCGCTATCGCCTCGTTCGCATGCTGGCGGCAACGAAAAGCGCCCTTGTGCTGGCCGAGCGGTTGATCGGTGATTTCGAGGATCTGAAAAAACAGCGAAGCCAGCTCGATTTCGAAGACCTGATCGAGCGCGCCGCCAATCTCCTCAACCGCGATACGGCAGGCGCATGGGTACATTACAAGCTCGATCAGGGCATCGATCATATTCTGGTCGACGAGGCCCAGGATACGAGCCCGGTGCAATGGTCGATCATCCAGTCGCTGGCGGCGGATTTCTTTACCGGCGAAAGCGCCCGCATGGGACGGCGCACGCTATTTGCCGTGGGCGATGAAAAACAGTCGATCTATTCCTTCCAGGGCGCGCGGCCGGAACGGTTCTCACAGGAACGCGACGAGACCAAAAGACGCGTCGATTCGGTGGAACAGGCCTTTCACCGCATCCGCCTGCCGCTCTCCTTCCGTTCCACGGAGGATGTGCTCGCCGCCGTCGATCAGGTTTTTTCAGACCCGAAAAACGCCAGCGGCCTCAGTGCCGATAACGAACCCGTGGAACACCGCTCCAACCGCGCCGGCCATCCCGGCACCGTGGAAGTGTGGGACATGGTGGTGCCGGAAACCACCGAAGACGAAGAGGATTGGACGGCTCCCTTCGATGCCTTGCGGGAAAGTGCGCCCGCCACCATCGTCGCCCGCCGCATCGCTGCGCGCATCGCAGATATGATAGGGAGTGAGACCATCATTGAAAAAGGCGTCGAACGCACCGTCGAGCCCGGCGATATTCTGGTTCTGGTCAGAAAACGCCATGCTTTCGTCAATGCGCTGACCCGTGAATTGAAGCGGCGCAAGAACATTCCCGTTGCCGGTGCCGACCGCCTTCGCCTGACCGACCACATTGCCGTGCAGGATCTACTGGCGCTCGGCCATTTCGTCGTCCTGCCCGAAGATGATCTTTCCCTCGCCGCACTTTTAAAAAGCCCGCTCTTCAACCTGACCGAAGATGACGTTTTCGACATTGCCGCCGCGCGCTCCGAGACGGAGAGTGTTTGGCATAGGCTGCAAGGCCTTTCGCAGGAAGAAAACAGCCACATTGCCGCCGCTGCCGGCAAGCTGCGAGATTTCATCGCGCTTTCGAAAACAGCCACGGTGCATGATTTCTTTGCAGCGGTCCTGACCCTGCATGACGGGCGCAAAAAGTTCCTCGGCCGGCTTGGCAACGAGGCGAGCGACGTTCTGGATGAGTTCCTGTCCTTTGCCCTGGATCACGAAAGAACCGGCCTGCCCGGCCTGCAGGCTTTTTTGTCCGTTCTGGAAACCGATTCGCCTGAAGTGAAGCGCGAGCAGGACAAGGATCGCGGCGAAGTGCGCATCATGACCGTGCACGCCTCCAAGGGCCTGGAAGCGCCTGTGGTTTTTGTCGTTGACGGCGGCTCGAAGGCCTTCAACCACAGCCATGTGCCGAAACTTCGCTTCATAGAAGCAGATGAAGATATTTTCCCCGTCTGGCTGCCCGGCAGCGGTTTTTCCAACCATCTCATCCGCGTCGATGAGGAACGGCTGAAGATCGCTGCGGAAGACGAATATCGACGGCTGCTTTATGTGGCCATGACGCGCGCCGCCGATCATCTTGTCGTTTGCGGTTATCGCGGTCAGAAAGAAAATCCCGAATGCTGGCACGCCATCGTCAAAGCGGCGCTCGCCAACAATGAAGATCATTGCAAGCCGCAGCTTTTCATCGCCGACGGCGAGGAATGGCAGGGACTTGTCTGGCGCAAGTCCGAAGCGCGCTCGACACCTGCGCCGCAAAAGCTGCCGGAAACGCAACCGCAGGAGGAATATGCCCTTCCGGCAGCACTTCTCGCCCCTTTACCGGCCCTGCCCTCATTGCCGAGGCCGCTCAGCCCGTCCGGTGCCGGCACCATCATCGACGACGGCGCGGACGATCTCGCTGTGCGTTCGCCACTTTTCGGGGAAAAGGCCGACGTTTCCTCACTGGCGCTGCAACGCGGCCGGCTGGTGCATCGCATGTTGCAGGCGCTGCCGGATTTCGCCGAGGGTGAGCGGGAAAACGCAGCCCGGCGTTATGTGGAGCGCGCGGCCCGCTTCTGGCCCATCGCTGAACGCGAGCATTTGATACGGGCGGTTTTGCGGGTCCTGTCCGAACCGACGGTTCAACCGGCCTTTGCGCCCAACAGCCGTGCGGAAGTCTCCATCATGGGCACGATGACGATCGGCCGGCAGCACTATGCCGTCTCCGGCCGTATCGACCGGCTGGCGGTGCAGGGCGAACGCGTCATCCTGGTTGATTACAAGACAAACCGGGTGCCGCCACGCGAAGCGCGTGAAATCCCCTTCTCCCACATTGCGCAGCTTGCCATTTATCGTGAAATTCTGGCGCCCCTTTATCCCGGCAAGCAATTTGTCTGCGCACTGATCTACACGGAAAATGCTGCTTTTGTGCGGGTTGATGACGATGCCATGGCACAGGCCCTTGCCGCAATAAAGACAAAGTGAGATACCGAGGCATTGAAATTTCGACGCGCCCGCATCACATCGATAGCGGAAAAGTTTAGCTGAAAGGAGAGCCAGATATGGCTACCGTAAAAGTCGATGCCGCAAACTTCCAGTCCGAAGTCCTCGAATCCGCCGAACCCGTCGTGGTGGATTTCTGGGCCGAGTGGTGCGGCCCGTGCAAGATGATCGCGCCGAGCCTCGAGGAAATTTCGTCCGAGCTTGCCGGCAAGGTCAAGGTCGCGAAGCTCAACATCGACGAAAACCCGGAACTGGCTGCCCAGTTCGGCGTGCGCTCCATCCCGACGCTCGCCATGTTCAAGGGCGGCGAAGTGGCCGACATCAAGGTTGGCGCTGCTCCCAAGACAGCGCTGTCCGCCTGGATTTCCGGCGCCGCTTAAGCGCTGTCCGATAAAATAAAAAGAGCCCGGCATCATCGCCGGGCTTTTTTATTGGGGAACCGTGCCGTTGAAGGCGAGGGCGTTTCCGGCAAGATAAAGCGATCCGCCGATCAGGATGCGCGGCGCTGGTCCCTCGGGATCGATGCGGCGGGACAGCTCTTCCAACGCATGCGTTAGGGACGAGGTGGGCGCCGCCACGAGGCCGGCATCAAAAGCGGCATGGGCGAGCACCACGGGATCGATCGCGGCATCCGTACCGCCGATCGGCACGGTGAAGACATATTCGGCGATATCGGCGAAGGCCTTGAAATAACCCACCGGATCCTTGGTATTGATCATGCCGGCGATGATGAAGAGCGGGCGCGGCATCTTTTCCTCAAAGCCAGCCATAGCCTCGGCAATGACTTCGCCGGCGCCGGGATTGTGACCGCCATCGATCCAGATTTCCGCATTCTTCGGGGCCATTTCCGCTATTTTTCCGGTCAGGATACGCTGGAGACGACCGGGCCATTCCACCGTGGTCATGGCCTTTTCGATCATCCGTTCCGTCACTTCGAAACCGGCAGCCTTAACGGCGCGGATCGCGGCGGCGGCATTGGCGAGCTGGTGACGGCCGGGAAGCCGCGGCAACGGCGCATCGGCGAGGCCGAACTCGTCCTGATAGACCATGCGGCCGAATTCTTCATGGGCGGAAAAATCCTGTCCATAGACGGAGACAGGGCAACCGAGCCGCTCCGCCGTGGCGACAAGCGTTTCCAGCGCCGCATCATATTCCTGATGGCCGATAACGACGGGCGAGCCCTTTTTCATGATACCCGCCTTTTCGGCGGCGATCAGTTCCACGCGGTCACCGAGATAGGCCTGGTGATCCAGCGAGATCGGCATGATGACGGAGACGGCCGGATTGTTGATTACATTGGTCGCATCAAAGCGGCCGCCCAGACCGACCTCAACGACGGCGGCATCGGCCGGCTGTTCCGCGAAGAGCACGAACATTGCGGCAGTCAGGATTTCGAAAACCGTGATCGTCTGACCCGCATTGGCGGCTTCAATGCGGCGCAGCGCATCCGCGAAGACATCGTCCTTGACGTAGCGGCCTTTTTCGCCGGCGATGCCGATACGGTATCGTTCATGCCAGTTCACAAGATGCGGCGAGGTATGGACATGGACCGAAAGACCTGCCGCTTCAAGCAATGCGCGGCAGAAAGCCGTGACTGAACCCTTGCCGTTGGTGCCGGCGACATGAATGACGGGCGGCATCCTGTTCTGGGGATTGCCGAGTTTTTCCAGAAGACGGGAAATTCTATCGAGTGAAAGATCAAACCCCTTGGGGTGAAGCTGCATCAGCTCTTCAATAATCTTTTCGGCCTCACCGATCGCGGGCTTCGTCATGTCTTCCGTTCGCCTTTCAGGCGTTTTGTTTGCCATTTGTCCGCCGCACCAAAAGTGAAATCATGCAACGTATAGCATCATCCCGAAGGCAGTTTATGCCTTCGGGCGACATATTTTTTTCCTCAGGCCGAAGCGGCCAGCGGGACGACCGCATTTGCATTCTCAGCGGGCGCTTTGGTCATGATCTTGAGCATATTGGCCAGCGTATCGGGAATTTCGCGGCGGTCGATCACCATGTCCACCATGCCGTGTTCCAGCAGATATTCAGAGGTCTGGAAGCCTTCGGGAAGCTTCTCGCGAATGGTCTGCTCGATCACGCGCTTGCCTGCAAAGCAAATCTCGGCGCCCGGCTCGGCGATATGCACATCGCCCAGCATAGCGTAGGAGGCCGTGACGCCGCCCGTCGTCGGGTTCGTCAGAACCACGATATAGGGCATGCCGGCTTCTTTCAGCATGTTCACGGCAACCGTGGTACGTGGCAGCTGCATGAGCGAAAGAATGCCTTCCTGCATGCGGGCACCGCCCGAGGCCGGAAACATCACGAGCGGGCAACGCTCGGAAATGGCGCGCTCGAAGGCCTTGACGATGGCTTCGCCGGCGGCAATGCCGAGCGAACCGCCCATGAACTGGAATTCATGCACGACGGCGACGATCTTCAGGCCTTTCAGGAGGCCAACACCGGCAAGGATGGTATCTTCCTGCTCGGTCTTCGTGCGGCTGTCGCGCAGGCGATCAGTGTATTTCTTGGAATCGCGGAACTTCAAGGGGTCCTGCGCTACCTTCGGCTGCGGCAGGGCCTCATAGATGCCGCCATCGAAAAGATCGGCAAGGCGTGCCTTGGCCGGCATCTTCATGTGGTAACCGGAAGCGGGGATAACCCACTTGTTATCCTCCAGATCCTTATGGAAGACCATTTCGCCCGTTTCCGGGCACTTGATCCACAGGTTCTCCGGAACTTCCGGGCGGCGGCCAAGCATGGAATTGATCCGCGGCCGAACGTAATTGGTGATCCAGTTCAACTGTCTACTCCTGACTGGGCCGCGCGCTTATTCCGCAGCGGCAAGGCGCGACGCACGCACGCCCGTTGAAAGTCCCTTTACCAGCGTCGTAACCGCCGGCACGGTATCGGCGGTCGCCTGCCCGTCCTTGGTCAGGCTGCCCGCAATCTGATTGACGATGGCGGAACCCACCACCACGCCATCCGCTACTGCGCCGATCGCCTTGGCATGATCTGCCGTCTTCACGCCGAAACCGACACACACCGGCAGTTCCGTATGCGCCTTGATACGACCGACAGCGCCCGAGATCAACGATGGATCGGGAAGCGCTGAACCGGTGATACCGTTCATCGAGACGTAATACACGAAACCTGAGGTATTTTTAAGGACGGCAGGCAGGCGCTTGCCATCCGTCGTCGGCGTGGCGAGACGGATGAAGTTGATGCCGCGCGCAAGTGCCGGGATGCAAAGCTCGTCATCCATTTCAGGCGGCAGATCGACAACGATCAGACCATCGATGCCGGCCGCGATTGCGTCGTCCAGAAATTTTTCGACGCCGTAGATGTAGATAGGATTGTAATAGCCCATCATCACGATCGGCGTCGCGTCATCTCCCTTGCGGAACTCGCGAGCAAGATCGAGCGTGGTTTTCAGCGTCTGGCCGCCTTTCAGCGCGCGCTGGCCGGCCAGCTGAATGGCCGGGCCATCCGCCATCGGGTCAGAAAAGGGCATGCCGAGTTCGATAACGTCGGCGCCCGCTTCCGGTAGCGCCTTCATGATGCCGAGCGAGGTTTGGAAATCCGGATCGCCGCCCATGAAATAGGTAATCAGGGCCGGGCGATTTTCAGCGCGCAGATCGGCAAAGCGCTTGTCCATACGTGCAGTCATGATCTTATACATCCATTCCAAGGAACTTGCTGACGGTGTGGACATCCTTGTCGCCACGGCCAGAGAGGTTCATCAGGATGATTTCATCCTTGCCCATCTTCGGTGCGCGCTTGATGACCTCGGCCAGGGCATGGCTGGGCTCCAGAGCCGGAATGATGCCTTCGAGGCGGGTGAGCATCTGGAAGGCGCCCAGCGCCTCATGGTCCATGATCGGCACATATTCCACGCGGCCGATATCGTTCAGCCAGGAGTGCTCGGGGCCGATGCCGGGATAATCGAGGCCGGCGGAGATGGAATGGCCTTCCTTGATCTGGCCGTCCTCATCCTGCAGCAGATAGGTGCGGTTGCCATGCAGCACGCCCGGCGAACCGGCGGTGATGGAAGCGCAATGCTCATCACCCGAAAGACCCTTGCCGCCGGCTTCGACGCCGACGATGCGGACATTCTTGTCATCGAGGAAAGGATGGAAAATGCCGATGGCGTTGGAGCCGCCGCCGACAGCCGCGACGACCAGATCCGGCAGGCGGCCTTCCGCCTCCAGCATCTGCGCCTTGGCTTCCTCGCCGATAACGGCCTGGAAATCGCGGACCATCTCCGGATAGGGATGCGGGCCGGCTGCGGTGCCGATCAGATAATAGGTATCCTCGACATTGGTGACCCAGTCGCGCAGGGCCTCGTTCATGGCGTCCTTCAGGGTGCCGTGGCCAGCCGTCACCGGCTTCACCTCGGCGCCAAGGAGCTTCATGCGGAAAACATTCGGGGCCTGACGGGCAACATCCGTCGCCCCCATGTAAACGACGCAGGGCAGACCGAAGCGCGCGGCCACGGTAGCGGAGGCAACGCCGTGCTGGCCGGCACCGGTTTCGGCGATGATGCGGGTCTTGCCCATGCGCTTGGCAAGCAGGATCTGGCCGAGGCAATTGTTGATCTTGTGCGAGCCGGTGTGGTTCAGCTCTTCGCGCTTGAAATAGATTTTCGCGCCGCCAAGTTCCGCCGTCAGGCGTTCCGCAAAATAAAGCGGGCTCGGGCGGCCGGTATAGTGTGCGCCGAGATGCTTGAGTTCCGCCTGAAACGCGGGATCGGTCTTGGCCTTGTCCCATTCCGCCTGCAAATCCAGAATGAGCGGCATCAGCGTTTCGGCAACGAAGCGACCTCCGTAAATGCCGAAACGGCCGTCCTCATCGGGACCAGCGCGAAAAGAATTGGGTGTTGGCGCGTCGTTCACTTCAAGCTCCCTTTGGGCCTTTCGACCAATCATTCACCACATCGAAAAATGCGTCGATCATGGACAGATCCTTGACGCCCGGCGCGCTTTCCACACCGGACGATAAATCTAGTCCGCTTGCCCTGGTCTCCGCCAGCGCCTCGGCGACATTGTCCTTGTTCAATCCCCCGGAAAGCATGTAATCCACACTTCCGTCAAGTGATCGCAGGATGGTCCAGTCGAAGGAGACGCCGTTGCCGCCCGGCAGCTCGGAACCGGCGGGCGCCTTGGCATCCAGCAGGAAACGGTCGGCTATTCCTATATAAGGATCGATTTTGGCAAGATCAGCGGCATCGCGAATGGAAATCGCCTTCATGACAGGAAGACCGTAAAGCGCCTTGATGTTCAGCAGCCGTTCCGGGCTTTCATTGCCATGCAGCTGCAGGATATCCGGCTTTACGAGATCGACAATTTCATCGAGATAATCATTATCGGCATTGACGGTAACGGCAACCACTTTGGCGGCGCCACGGGCGCCTTCCGCCAGCCTGCCGGCAATATCTGGCTCGATGTTGCGCGGGCTTTTCTCAAAGAAAATAAAACCGACATGGGACGCGCCGCGCCTGACGGCGCGCTCCAGCGCTTCCGGTGTCTTCAATCCGCAAATCTTGATATCCGGTTTCATACCCGCGACCTGACATGAAATGCGACAAGAGTCGAGCCAAATCGCATGCATTCCCGATGGAATGTTTCACGTGAATCCAGATGGCGATCCGCGTTACCGGTTTCAATCGAAATCGATGGCGTGAAGTCTGGATCCGTGGCGTTTCAGCCAGTCCTTGGCTTCCTGTGTGTGCGGACACAGCTTTTCGCACAGGGCCCAGAATTTCGGGCCGTGGTTCATTTCCTTGAGATGGGCAACCTCATGGGCGGCAAGATAATCGATAACCTTTTCCGGAGCCATGACGATGCGCCACGAGAAACTCAGATTTCCATCGTGGGAACAGGAGCCCCAGCGGCTGCGCGTATCCTTCATGCTGATGGAGCGCACCGGCCGGCCGGCGGCGTGCGCATGAATGGCGACCAGCCGTTCCAGATCGGCCTTCGCTTCCTTTTTCAGAAAGGTCGCTATCCGCCGTCGCAGATGTTCCGGCGCGCCGCTCACGTTCAGAATGGCCGTACCATCCGCATCCGTGGAAGCATGGGTGAGGCCCCGCAAGCTGCCCGTATGGTCGATACGGTGGGATATGCCGCGAATATCGATTGTCGCTCCCGGACGCAAACCGTCATCAGGGCTGAATTTCAGAAGCTTGCCTTCCAGCCAGCCCTGATGCCTCTCGAGAAAATCATCGACCTGGCGGTGATGCAGGCCCATTGGGATCGTCAGCTTC
This sequence comes from Agrobacterium sp. GD03872, assembly GCF_029840625.1. NCBI lineage: Bacteria > Pseudomonadati > Pseudomonadota > Alphaproteobacteria > Hyphomicrobiales > Rhizobiaceae > Agrobacterium > Agrobacterium sp. GD03872. The sequence continues at coordinate 337,374 of NZ_JAOCCY010000005.1, read as the reverse complement.
AGCGCCCGGCCGCCAGGTTCTATGCGGAGCGTAATGCGCGTGGCGCGCGGATTTTCCCTGACCGTGATCGGCACCTGCCGGCCCGCCACCGCCACCGTGCGTTGGCTCGGCGCGACCTTCTTTGGCGCCGGTAACTTCAGGGATTTTCTGAGCAGCGAAAACATGAACCCTTCTTAGCCGATTCGTGCGTCGCTTGACCATGCAAATGCACTGCGCCGCCTGTCGCCGCGCCCTAGGCGGTCTTCTGGTGCTTGCCGATGAAATCCAGCATGCGGGGCACGATTTCCTTGCGGAAGCGCGAACCGTTGAAGACGCCATAGTGGCCGACATCCGGCTGCATGTAATGGGCGCGCTTGTCTTCAGGGATGTTCCGGCAGAGATCATGGGCCGCCCTTGTCTGGCCGACCCCGGAAATATCGTCATTCTCCCCTTCCACCGTAAACAATGCGACTTTGCGAATGGCCGCGGGATCGACCGCCCTGCCCCGGTGCAGCATGTTCCCTTTCGGAAGCGCATGGTCGATGAAGACCGTTTCCACCGTCTGCAGATAGAACTCCGCCGTCAGATCCATGACGGCCAGATATTCATCGTAAAATTCGCGGTGCTTTTCAGCGGAATCGCCGTCATTCTTGACGAGGTTGAGGTAAAAATCCTTATGCGCCGTCATGTGCTTGTCGAGGTTCATCGACATGAAACCGGACAGCTGCAGGAAACCGGGATAGACATTGCGGCCAAAAGCGGGCTGCGGCCACGGCACCTGCATGACGACATTATCGCGGAACCACTCTATCGGCTTGGCCTTGGCGAGACCGTTGACGGCAGTGGGGTTGATGCGCGTGTCGATCGGACCGCCCATCAGCGTCATGGATGCCGGCGCGAATTTGTCCTCATCCGCCTCCATTAACGAGACGGCGGCCAGTACCGGCACGGATGGCTGACAGACGGCGACCACATGCGTCCCCGGTCCGATCGCGCGCAGCATCTCGATGACATAGCTGATGTAATCGTCGAGATCGAAGGTGCCCTCACTCACCGGCACCGTTCGGGCATCGGCCCAATCGGTGATGTAAATATCCGCCGAAGGCAGCAGGGCCTCCACCGTCCCACGTAACAGGGTGGCGTAGTGGCCGGACATCGGCGCCACCAGCAGCACCTTCGGATCGGACTGGCGGGCTGGATCAAGTTCCTTCTTGAAATGAAGCAGATTGCAGAACGGACGCGACCACACGGTCTCTTCGACAACATTGACGGTCTGGCCATCGACAATCGTATTTTCGAGAGCGAATTCCGGTTTTGCGTAACGGCGCGTCATGCGCTCAAAGACCTCAAAACCGGCATCGAGGCTTCTTCCAAATGCCGTGCTGGAAAGCGGATTGAGCGGATTGTTGCAGGCCTGGCGCATCATGTCGGCACCGGCGCGCAGCGGCGCCATGGCCGCGTGGTTCATTTCATAGAGGTGGTAGAACACTGATGACGCCTCCCTCGCGATCACGCTCTTTTTTTCAACCATAGCAGCTTTTCGCAGGTGCACAAAATCGAAGGCGCCGGCGGGAAACCGCCGGCGCCTCACTTTCCGTTGAACGCCGTGGCGATCAGATATCGGCGACGAAAGTCTGCTTCTGGGAACCGAGGCCCTCGATACCGAGTTCCACGACATCACCAGCCTTCAGGTAGCGCGGCGGCTTCAGGCCCATGCCGACGCCCGGAGGCGTGCCGGTGGAAATGACATCGCCGGGATGCAGCGACATGAACTGGCTGAGATAGGAGACAACGTGGGCGACGCCGTAAACCATGGTCTTGCTGGAGCCGTCCTGCATGGTCTGGCCGTTCACCTTCAGCCACATGCCAAGGTTTTGCGGATCGGTGATTTCATCCTTCGTCACCAGCCAGGGGCCGATGGGACCGAAGGTGTCGCAGGACTTGCCCTTGGTCCACTGGCCTGCACGCTCCGTCTGGAAGGCGCGCTCGGAAACGTCGTGCGAAACGCAATAACCCGCGACGTAATCGAGAGCATCGGCCTCCGAGACGTATTTCGCGGTCTTGCCAATGACGACACCGAGTTCGACTTCCCAGTCGGTCTTTTCGGAGCCGCGCGGAATGGTGACGTTGTCGTTCGGACCGACGATGGCCGAGGTCGCCTTCATGAAAATCACCGGTTCCGGCGGTACGGTGGCGCCCGTTTCGGCGGCGTGGTCGGAGAAATTGAGGCCAATGCAGATAAATTTTCCGGTTCCCGCAACGCAGGCGCCGATGCGCTCTTCGTTCAGCACCGGAAGGGTGGCGAGGTCGATTGCGGCGATCTTCTTGAGACCCTCGGGAGAAATGGCGTCGCCGCCAATGTCTTTCACATGGGCGGACAGATCGCGGACTTTTCCTTCCGCATCGAGGATCGCAGGCTTTTCCTGGCCAGATTGGCCAACGCGCATCAATTTCATGGAACTCTCTCCCGGTTGTCTGACAAGGTGATGCATATATGAACGATGCATTCATACTTGTCACCCCTTGACGACGCCAAGTTTCGAAAAATACCTTTTCCTTCCCGGCAACCAAAAGGACGTGACCCTCGTGACGAACAGCAATAACCGGCAATCCGAATATCCCGTCGATCCGCTTTTCCTTGATCGCTGGTCTCCCCGAGCCTTCGACGGCAGCGCCATGTCTCAAGAGCATCTGCTGACCATTCTGGATGCGGCGCACTGGGCGCCCTCCGCATCCAACTATCAGCCATGGCGGTTTGTCTATGCGCATAGGGAGAGCAAAGACTGGCCGCTCTTCATCGAACTGTTGATGGAAGGAAACCAGCGCTGGGCAAGAAACGCATCGGTGCTGCTCTTCGTCGTTTCACGAAGCTACAATATTTCGCGCGAAGGTGAGAAAAGGCCCTCCGCCACCCATTCGTTCGATGCAGGCGCAGCCTGGTTTTCACTCGCCATGCAGGCGCATCTGCTCGGCTATCATGCCCATGGCATGGCCGGCATCCTGAAAGACAGGATTGTCGAAGCGCTGGATATTCCGGAGGGTTACAGGGTGGAAGCCGGGATCGCCATCGGTACGCTGACCGACAAGTCCATTTTGCCTGATGATCTGGCGGAGCGGGAAGTGCCGAGCAAGCGGCTGCCTCTTTCCGAGGTGGCTTTTGAAGGACGCTTTACGGGCAAGGCCGACTGACATCCAACCATCCGCGTATAACAAAAGGCCCGGCGGATATCGACCGCCGGGCCTTTTGTTAAAGTTTCGTTTCACGTGAATCGTTACGTGAAGTGCTTCACAAGATTAAATGTCGAGGTTGGCGACACTCAGCGCATTTTCCTGAATGAAGTCGCGACGTGGTTCCACTTCGTCACCCATCAGGCGGGCAAACAGGCCATCGGCATCGGTCGCATCGCTCACTCTTACCTGAAGCAGGGAGCGGACATTGGCGTCGAGCGTGGTTTCCCACAGCTGTTCGGCATTCATTTCGCCAAGGCCCTTATAACGCTGCATCGACAGACCCTTGCGGCCGGCGGCGAAAATCGCATCCAGAAGCGCGCGCGGACCGGCGAGTTCCATCGTGCCATCCTTGCGTTGCAGCACCGGCGGCGTGGCGTAGATATCGCGGGTGCGGGCTGCGAGCTGATCGATATGGCGGGCATCGGCCGAACCGAGAAGGCCCATATCCAGGGTCGAGACTTCCTTGACGCCGCGCACCATGCGCTCGAAGCGCAAGCCGCCATCCTGCAGCACCGTTCCGGACCAGCCGCGTTCGGTTTCTTCCGCGATCATGTCGAGACGCCGGGCCACTTCGGCAACGGTTTCCTCTGCGCGGGCGGCATCGGCCGAAAGCTCGGGGTTCAGCGCGCCGGCAATGGCGGCCTGTTCCACGATCGAGCGGCTGTAACGCGAATGCAGCCCGTCAATCAGCGAGCGCATGCGCACCGCATCCAGAATGACTTCGCGAAGATCGGCGCCGACGCGCACTTCGCCAGAACCGAGCGTCAGCGACGCCTCCTCGATACCCATGGAGATCAGGTATTCTTCCAGCGCCTTTTCATCCTTGAGGTACTGCACGGATTTGCCACGTGTGACCTTATAAAGCGGCGGCTGGGCGATATAGAGATGGCCGCGCTCGATCAGCTCCGGCATTTGGCGGAAGAAGAAGGTCAAAAGCAGGGTACGGATGTGGGCGCCGTCGACGTCAGCATCCGTCATGATGATAATCTTGTGGTAACGCAGCTTGTCGGCGTTGAACTCGTCCTTGCCGATGGAGGTGCCGAGCGCGGTGATCAGCGTGCCGATTTCCTGGCTGGACAACATCTTGTCGAAGCGGGCGCGTTCGACATTGAGGATCTTGCCACGCAGCGGCAGGATCGCCTGCGTCTCGCGCGAACGGCCCTGCTTGGCCGAACCGCCAGCGGAGTCACCCTCGACGAGGAAGAGTTCGGATTTCGCCGGATCGCGCTCGGAGCAGTCGGCAAGCTTGCCAGGCAGAGAGGCGATATCGAGCGCACCCTTGCGGCGCGTCAGCTCGCGCGCCTTGCGGGCGGCTTCGCGGGCGACCGCCGCTTCCACCACCTTGCCGACGAGGATTCTCGCGTCGGAAGGATGTTCTTCCAGCCAGGTGGAGAGCGCTTCGTTGACAAGGCTTTCCACGACCGGGCGCACCTCGGACGAAACGAGTTTGTCTTTCGTCTGCGAGGAAAACTTGGGGTCCGGTACTTTGACGGAGAGAATGGCCGTCAGACCTTCGCGGCAGTCCTCACCCTGCAGGCTCACTTTTTCCTTTTTCAGGATGCCCGAGGTTTCGGCATAGGAGGTCACCTGACGGGTCAGCGCCGCGCGGAAACCGGCCATATGGGTGCCGCCATCGCGCTGGGGAATGTTGTTGGTAAAGCAGAGCACGTTCTCATGGTAGCTATCGTTCCACCAGAGCGCGACCTCAACCGTAATGCCATCCTTCTCGCCCTTGATGGCGACAGGCTTATCCACCAGCGGCTTCTTGGCGCGGTCCAGATAACGCACGAAGGCTTCGAGACCGCCGTCATATAGCAGCTCTTCCTGCTTGATATCAGAATGGCGCTTGTCGGTGAGCAGGATGCGCACGCCGGAATTCAGGAATGCCAGTTCGCGCAGGCGATGCTCCAGCGTGCCGTAATCGTAATCCGTCATGGTGAAGGTTTGCGGGCTGGCGAGGAAGGTGACCTCCGTTCCCGAGCGGCCTTCATATTCGCCAATGACGGAAAGCGGCGCATCGGCGACACCGTGGGTGAAGCCGATTTCGTGCAGCTTGCCATTGCGGCGGATTCTGAGCTTCAGCCAGACGGAAAGCGCATTGACCACCGAGACGCCCACGCCATGCAGACCGCCGGAGACCTTGTAGGAATTCTGGTCGAATTTGCCGCCCGCATGCAGCTGGGTCATGATGACTTCGGCGGCGGAAACGCCTTCGGAAGAGTGAATATCGGTCGGAATGCCGCGCCCGTTGTCCGTCACCGTCACGGATCCATCGGCGTTCAGCGTCACCGTCACCAGGTCGGCATGGCCTGCAAGCGCCTCGTCGATGGCGTTGTCGACGACCTCGTAGACCATATGATGCAGGCCGGAACCGTCATCGGTATCGCCGATATACATGCCGGGCCGTTTGCGCACGGCATCAAGGCCCTTGAGGACCTTGATCGAATCGGCTCCATATTCCGCGTTCGCGCCGACTTCGCTTGACGATGTTTCGGTCATAAATACTCTTTCCAAAGTTTTCCTGGCCAGGTTTCCAGTGAGAGGGCCTGAAGCCAGCGAATCACTCAAATCCGACATGCGACTATAGAAATTCTATACCCAATCCCAAAGGCCACCTGCTTCAGGATGCTGCATAAAGCAGGGGATAGAGGGGTTTCAATCGCAAGAACGGCTTTTTTGCAGCACGGCTGACAGTTCCTCTACCACACTCGGCGGCAGCTTGCGAATATCCCGTGCGAGACGGTTGGCGAAAGCCGTATATTGCGGCGGCAGGCCGATGGTGTCGATCACTACTTTAGGGTCGGACGAGCCGGCCAGAAAAAACAATTCCTCCGCCTCGTCCCAGATGATGTTGAAATATCCGGCGATGCGCTGGAGCAGATCGAAACTCGGCTTGCCGCGCTTGCCATGCTCCAGCGCTGAAAGATAGGCCGGCGACACGCCGATTGCGGCGGCCATTTCCTTCTGGGTCACACCTTTGCGCTCACGCAGCTGCCGCACGGCCTCCGCAAAGGGCGTCATGATTTTTCACCCCGCCGTCGCGAAAGCCGCACATAAAGCGCGCCGTCGCCGCCGTGATTGGCAGATGCATCCTCATAAGATGAGATCAGGTAGCGATATTCCGGTTTGGAGAACCACATGGGCACCGCCCTTTTCAACGCACCGTCGCTACCGATTGAACGCCCCTTGCCGGTGATGACGAGCACGTGGCGAAGACCTCGCTCATGCGCCCGCAACAGAAAATCCAGGAGCACCGCATGGGCTTCGCTCTGGAACATGCCGTGCAGATCGATCCGTCCTTCCAGCGGCAACCGGCCACGCGTGAGCTTGCGCTTGACCGGTTTTTCCAGCGGTTGATGGATTTTCGGCTTTTTATCGGACGTCGCAGGCGATACCTCGGCCGCTTCCACAAGCATGCGCGGAAAGGCGCTTTTGCCGGCCTGCGGGAGAACCGGCTCCGCGGGCGCCTCCTCCACGTCGTCGAAAGCCAGCAGGTCTTCCAGCCTGCCGGAAATCGGCCGCGTGGTTTTTGCGACCTTTCCCCACAGAACACGTTCTTCCTTGCCGAGCTTTCGACTGCCCTTCATCGCCGATACCTCTCCGCAGCGGCCCGCGGCAGCAGTATATAAAAATCGGCCTCATTGCGCACCGGGCCGGCAAGCTCACCGGCTTCAAAACCGGACCCGGTGAAAATATCACCGCGCGCCGGGCCGACAATGGCCGAGCCCGTATCGAGCGCCAGCATCAGCCGGGCAAAAGGTTTTCCATCATCCAGATGGGTCAGCGTCGGCGCGTGGATGAAAAATGGAAGACCGAAGGTATGGATGAGCCTGTCCACCGCAAGCGCACGCCCGGCAACCAGCGGCACCTTGGCGGCGGCAATCGGCCCCATATTCAAATCGGCAACTTCCGCCTCCCGGAAAAAAATGTAGGAACGATTGTGCCACAGCACCCCGTCCACCTCATCGGGATGATCGGCGAGCCATTTGCGGATCGTCTGCATCGAGATCGTTTCAGGATCGAGTTCCCCGCGATCGAGAAGCAGACGACCGATCGGCGAAAAGGGATGCCCGGCCTTCGCCGCATAGGTGATGCGTTTTACCGCGCCATCCGGAAACACCAGACGGGCTGCGCCCTGCACATGAACAAAAAACAGGTCGACCTTCGATCTTGCCCAGGCAATCTCTAAGCCCCTGCCCTGCAAATAGCCTTCATCGATTGCCCGGCGGTCGGGAAAACAGGATATGCCGTCCTTATCCGCCTTGCCGAAAGCATAGGACACATCGAAACCGGCCGGCCGATTGCTGTCATCAACATCCACCAGTTCCGGCGGTCGGCGGTAGATCGGATAACGCCAGATGTCGTCAGGCGTGGCGGACACTTGCAGCTCGGGCTCATAAAATGCGGTCACGAAGCCGCTTTTTCCCTGAGAGGGAGAAATCCTGAACGGCACACAATTGGTTTCGAAAAACTGACGTGCCTGCTCGGGTGTATCCCCTTCTTCCCTTGCCTCGGCAGCCTCCAGCAGGGAAACCAGCTCGGCCGCACTCACCCCGAGCGTACCGGTCCTGTAGGGTTTGGCACCGCGAAGATGCGACAGGATCGTTGCCATCGCCGGAAGAAGCGTGGCGGGATCGTCTTCCCGCCATCCGGGCAGATCGCGGAAAGACACTTCATCAATCGAAAATGGCGTATTCATTGCTCGGATTCGGTGGCGATCAGCTTCCAGTTCGGATCGCGCGAGCGGATATCGCGTGAGAAGGTCCAGATGTCATCCACCTCCGCAACCGCATCGGGATCGCCATCGACCAGCTTGCCGTCCTTGTCATAGGTCGCCGAAATCAGCTGGCTGACAATCCGCAGCGTGACCTGCACTTCGGAATCGCGAACACCGGCCTGGGTAATATCGGCTTTTTCGATGCCGACGAAGGTAGACTTCACCACCTCGCCACGGCTTTCCCGCTCGGAAATCGCCGCCTCGAAACCATCGAAAACCTCCTTCGACAGAAGGTTCTTGAGCGTCTTGCGGTCGCCATCGGCAAAGCCCATGACGATCATTTCGTATGCCATCCGGGCACCGTTCAGGAATTCCTTCGGCCGGAAAGACGGGTCCTTGGTCATCACGTCGCGCAGCGATGCATTAAGCGGCGTATCGGCGGGCGCAAGCGCATCCGCTTCGGCGAAGCGGTTCTCATCTTCCGCCTCGCTGCGTTTCGGCAAGGTCACGACCTTGTTATCGTCGGCGACGGGTCCTTTTGCCACATCACGGGGGCTATAGGGGTCGAATGGCGGCTTCTCGTTGCCCGTGCGGCGGCCAAGGACACTGCGAAGCTGAAAGAAAATCAGCACCGCTGCAACGAGAAAAAACAATGTGATAAAGTCGCTGAAGCCCATCTTTTACCAAAACCGCCATTTAAATTCGAAAACCACACCATCATATAGTCTGCATCTTATCATCATTCAAATGTGCAGATTCAATCATCGGTGTTCCGGGAACCGGCAATCTGCCAGAGATGCACACGCAAGGCTAGAAGATGCGTTTTTCCTTTTTCCCCATCGTCATTCTGATGATGCCCATTCTCGAAATTGCCGGCTTCATCATCGTCGGCAAGGCAATCGGCCTGTGGCTGACTCTGGCGCTTGTTCTTTTCACGTCGTTCCTGGGTTTGCTCATCCTGCGTCTCGGCGGCATCGGCATGGTGAGAAATCTTCAGAACGCCGGACGCACCGGAACACAGCCGGCCGATGAGCTCGTTAATGGCGCCATGCGTGTTGTTGCCGGGTTGCTGCTTATCATTCCGGGTTTCATCACCGATATCATCGGTCTCCTGCTTCTTTCCCCGGCCATTCGCCGGTTTTTCTGGAAGGCCTTCGGACCACGCATCATCGTGGCGGGTTCATTCAGACAATCCGGACCCCAGTCCTCCGGTTATTCCGGGTTCCGCAATGGTCCGGGAACCCCGGGCAATTCCAAGGTGGTGGATCTGGACGAAGAGGAATTTCACCGTGAAGGCCCGAACGAGTCTCCCTGGTCGCACAAGCCGGACGATCGCGACCTGCCCAAACCCTGACCGGGCGGAATGGATGGTGACGAGCCTATCACGAAGGGTTGTAAGCCCCCGGTCGAAATGATAGACCGCCTTCCACGAATTCACGCCGCGAGGAAACGTAATGACCGCTGAAAATGGCGCACAGGGCGCAGTTAGCCCTTCTCTCAACATTCTTGCCCAGTACATCAAGGATCTCTCCTTCGAAAACCCGGGTGCGCCTCGTTCGCTTCAGGCCCGTGACAATGCGCCGTCGATCAACATCAATGTCAACGTCAATGCCAACCCTATCTCGGGCTCGGATTTCGATGTTGTCCTGACGCTGAACGCGGAAGCCAAGGATGGCGAAAAAGTCCTGTTCGCTGCCGAGCTGGTTTATGGCGGCGTGTTTCGCATTGCCGGCTTCCCGCAGGAACATATGCTGCCGGTCCTGTTCATCGAGTGCCCGCGCCTGCTTTTCCCCTTCGCCCGCCAGATCATCGCCGACGTCACCCGCAATGGCGGCTTCCCGCCGTTGATGATCGACCCGATCGATTTCGCGCAGATGTTCGCACAGCGCGTTGCCGAGGAACAGGCGAAGGCCCAGGTTCAGGCCGTACCGAACTAAGCGGAAATCACCGCTTTTTATCCCAGATAAAAAACCCGGGTTCATCGCCCGGGTTTTTCTTTATCCGCATATGCCATTTCGTCGTTGGCTGATGTCAATTCTGGTAGCGGTTCCAGATCGCCTTGTCGCCCATGCCGAGAACGAGTTTTCCATGAGCCGCGACCGTTTCTGCATCCAGTCTTGAGGGCAAGGCTGTCGGCCGTTGCAGCGGCTCAAGCGGCGTGTCTTCCTCGATGACGACAGTTTCCTGCTTGGCGGCTGATCCAAAGCCGAGCGCCGTCTGACGCCCGCCAATCATTTCAATATAGACCTCGGCAAGCAGTTCAGAGTCGAGAAGCGCGCCGTGCTTGGTGCGGTGGGAATTGTCGATACCGTAACGACGGCAAAGCGCATCCAACGAATTCGGCCCCATAGGGTGCTTGCGACGGGCAAGCGAAAGCGTATCCGTCACCAGATCGGCAGCGACGGGCTCAATACCGAGGCGGGCGAATTCCGCATTGATGAAGCCCATGTCGAATGTCGCATTATGCGCTACCCAGCGCGCGCCATCGAAAAAATCGCGAATCTGGTCCACGACCTCAGCAAATTTCGGTTTGTCTTTCAGAAACTCGTCGGTGATACCATGAACCGCAAGCGCATCGGGGTGAACCTTGCGATCTTCCGGGCTGATGTAGAGATGCAGCGTGCGGCCGGTGGGAAAGTGGTTGATCAGCTCGATACCGCCAATTTCGATGACGCGGTCAAGCTTTGATTCAAGGCCGGTGGTTTCCGTATCGAAAATGATCTCACGCATTCGTCTCTCCGCGGCGCGACTGATCGGCCAATCTTTGCAAAATCTCTCTTACCTGATCCCGTGCCGCTTCGGCACCATTTCCGGAGTCGACGATAAAATCGGCACGCCGGCGCTTCTCCGCATCGGGCATCTGCCGGGCGAGGATCATCTCGAACTTTTCTTCGGTCATGCCGGGGCGCGACAAAACCCGCTCACGCTGAATCTCCGGCGCGCAACTCACCACCACGACCTTATCGACACGGCTTTCCGCCCCGGTTTCGAACAACAGGGGAATATCGAGGAGAGCGAATTGTCGATCCTCTTTCCTTGCCGCTGCCAGAAAGGCTTCCTGCCTTTTGCGCACCAGCGGGTGCACAATCTCCTCCAGTTTGCCAAAATTAGCCGGATTCTGCCGCAAAACTTCGCCAAGTTTCTGCCTGTCCACTACACCGGAAACGGTGGTGCCCGGAAAAGCTGCTTCGAGCAGCGGAACGGCTTCCGCGCGATAAAGCCCGTGCACGACCTCATCCGAATCGAGAACCGGAACCCCTTCCCCCGCAAACAGCTTGGCGGTCGTCGTTTTTCCCATTCCAATCGAGCCGGTGAGACCGATGACAATCATCAATGTTTCTCCATGTCCGCGATGATGAGCGAACGCAGGGTTTCATCAACCTCAGGCATCTTGCCGAACCACCGGCTGAAACCGGGTTTTGCCTGATGAAGCAGCATGCCCAGTCCGTCGACCGTTGCGATGCCCTGCTCTTCCGCCATCTTCAGGATCGGGGTCTTTAAAGGCACATAGACGATATCGGTCACGACCGCCTGGGCGGCCAAGGGCGAAAAATCGAGATGCGGCGCTTCCGTTCCATCCATGCCGAGCGATGTCGTATTCACGAAAAGCCCAGCGCCCTGCATGACCTCATGAAGCGCTGCCTGGGGGTGGGAAAAGACCCGTGGCCCAAAACGGTCGGCCAGTTCGCGCGCACGTTCGACGGTACGATTGAGGACGTGGATCTCGGCAATACCGCGATCGCGCAGGGACTGAATGACCGACCGGCTTGCGCCACCGGCACCCAGAACCACTGCCCGCTCAGTCTTGTCCCAGCCCGGATGTCGCTCATCGAGATTGGAGACAAAACCATAACCATCCGTATTGGTAGCGTGAAGCTCGCCCCCCTCCACCCACACAGTGTTGGCGGCGCCGAGTTCTTCCGCCAGGGCATCGGGCCTGTCCGCCAGCCGATAAGCGGCTTCCTTATGGGGGATGGTGACATTGCCGCCGACCGGCGTGCCCGGCTTACCCTGCTTCAGCACTGCGATGAAATTCGTGAAATCATCCGGAGAGACTTCAACAGCTTTATAGGAACCGGCTATGCCGAATTTCTTCAACCAGTAAGAATGGATGATGGGTGATCGCGAATGCTTGATCGGGTAACCTACAACGAAGGCGTTTATGGTTAATGTTTCACGTGAATCAGCCATCGATGACATCCATGTCGCGCAGTTTCGATAAAAGCGGCAGAAGCGGCAGGCCAAGAATGGTGAAATAATCGCCCTCGATCGAGGTGAATAGCTGGATTCCCTCTCCCTCAAGCTGGTAGGCGCCGACACTGCTCAAGGCCTTTTCCCCCACCCGGTGCAGGTGACGGGAAACGAATTCTGCGCTCAAAGTGCGAACGGCCAGCTCGGCGCTGGAAACGATCTGCCACAGTACCTCACCATGTTGAACGAGAACGGCAGCGCTGTTCAGGCGATGAACCTTGCCGGACAATGACAGCAGATGCGCCTCGGCCTCCACCATGGTTTTCGGCTTGTGGTAGACGCGGGCGCCAAGCGCCATCGTCTGGTCGCAGCCGAGGACCAGTGCTTCCGGATAAAGCGCGCTGACGGCAAGAGCCTTGGCCTTGGCTAATTCCAGCGCAACCTCTTCCGGGCTGGCGCCATCTCGCTCCAGCCGCTCATCGAGTGCGCGCTCGTCAATATCCGCCGGGATCGCTGAAAATGTCAGCCCTGCGTTGCGCATCAGCATCTGGCGGGATGCGCTGGACGAGGCAAGGATCAGCTCTTGTTTCATCGACTGTCTGCTCTCCGAATGGTGCGATCCGGATTATCGCGTCCTCGGACGAAGGGCAAGGATAGCGGCGGCCGTTTCCTCGATGGAGCGACGGGTGACATCGATCAGCGGCCAATTATTGCGGGCGCAGAGCGCGCGTGCATATTTCAACTCTTCCATGATGGTGGCGCGATCCGTGTACCGGCCGCTGTCAAATCCGCCCGTTGCGCCCAGCTCGCGGTTTTCGCGTACCTGGGATATGCGATCCGATGTCGCGACAAGACCGACGATCAGCGGCCGGGTGGCGGCATAGAGACTATCGGGCAAAGGCACATTGGGAACGACCGGTATGTTTGCGGTCTTTACGCCTCTATTCGCGAGATAGATGCTGGTCGGCGTTTTCGATGTGCGACTGATGCCGACAATGACGATGTCCGCCTCGTCGTAGTTCTCCGGCATCTGCCCGTCATCGTGGTCCATGGCGAAATTAAGCGCCTCGATGCGGGCGAAATAATCCGCATTCAAGGCGTGCTGCGCCCCTACCCGCCGTCTGGATGGCGCGCCGAGATAAGTCTGGAAAATGCCGATGATCGGTTCAAGCACATTAACGCAGGGCACCCCGATCGCATGGCAGCGCAGATCGAGGAACTCGGCCAGCTGCTGGTCGACAATCGTATAAAGGACGATGCCCGGTTCCTTATCGATGAGATCCACCACCTGCGCGAGCTGCTTCTGGTTGCGGATCATCGGATAGACATGTTCCACCGGCATGGAAGCGTGGAACTGGGCGGAGACGGCACGACCCGCCGACATCAGAGTCTCTCCCGTTGAGTCCGAAATCAGGTGCAGATGGAAGAAGCTTTTTTTGTTCTCCACGCTGTTTTTCTCCCGCTGTTGATAAACCGGGACAAATCTCCGAATTGTCCTGCGGGCCGAACCGCGATGTGAATAAGGTGGTCTTTTTCCACAATCCGCAAGTGGCTTCAATCGTCTCCGACGTGCCTGTGAATTGTTGGAAGAATGTGAAACTGTTCGAAATTTTCCCCAGATTATCCACAGCTGTCCTGTTTTTCTGTATCACCGTAAATACATGAAGTTATTTATAAAACTTCTATTTTCCAGATTATTCCAAAACAGGCGGGCCAATGAAATCCGCAGGCGCACTTAAAACTTTGCGGCTGCGGCATTTCGACTGGAATGATTTTAATCCTTGCTACCCACAGACTCTAAGAAATAGAAAATCTTTTAAATCTCTTTGATTTTATTTTTTAGAAGCTGGGTGCCATGAGCGAACGCAAGGTTATGACGGTGTTGAACGGGCAGACGGTCACACCGCCGCCTATATGGCTGATGCGCCAGGCCGGGCGCTATCTTCCCGAGTATAGGGAAACGCGAAAGAGTGCCGGAAGTTTCCTCGATCTCTGTTATAACCCCGAGCTGGCGACGGAAGTAACACTCCAACCCATTCGCCGGTTCGGGCTGGACGCCGCTATTCTGTTTTCCGATATTCTGGTGATACCTGACGCGCTTCACCGCAATGTGTCGTTCAGCGAGGGAAAGGGTCCGGCCATGGACCCGATTGATGTAAGCGGTATCGAAAAGCTTGATGCGTCGAGCGTCATGGCGCATCTCTCGCCTGTTTTCGAAACGGTTCGGCGTCTACGCACCTCATTACCGGATGAGACGACGCTTCTTGGTTTTTGCGGCGCGCCCTGGACTGTTGCGACCTATATGATCGCCGGTCACGGAACGCCGGATCAGGCGCCGGCGCGGCTGTTCGGTTATAGGGAGCCGGCGGCCATGGAAAAGCTGCTCGCCTTTCTCGCCGAGGTTTCCGCCGATTATCTGGTGGCGCAGATCGATGCCGGGGCCGATGCCGTGCAAATCTTCGACTCCTGGGCCGGCGTGCTGGGCGAAAAGGAATTCGAGGATTATGCAGTAAAGCCGGTGGCGCGCATTATTGCATCGGTGCGGGCCCGCCGGCCCGACGCGAAGATTATCGCTTTCGCCAAGGGGGCCGGTTATCTTCTGAAGGATTATCGCCGCAAGACCGGGGCCGATGCCATTGGCCTGGACTGGTCGGTGCCTTTGAGCTTCGCTGCGGATTTGCAGAAGGAAGGCCCGGTGCAGGGTAATCTGGATCCCATGCTGATGGTGGCGGGCGGCAAGGCCTTGCAGGATGGTATCGACGCGGTGCTGCAGGCTCTGGGACAGGGCCCGCTGATCTTCAATCTCGGTCATGGCATCACGCCCCAGGCTGATCCGGAGAATGTCACCCGGCTGGTTCAGCGGGTGCGTGGTGAGGGGGGCGGGGCATGAGCGACGAGAAACAGACTTCCGCCCGTTCTGGGAACAGGGCCGCTTTGCGCGCCGGTATCGCCCTGGGGGTTTTTGCGGCTTTCATCGCTTTGCTGTTCTATGCCGATCCGACCGATCTGTATCTCTGGATCAAGGCGCTGCATATCATTGCCGTGATTTCCTGGATGGCGGCGATTTTTTACCTGCCGCGGCTTTTCATCTATCACACCGACGCTCCTGCCGGTTCGCAGCAATCCGAAACCTTCAAGGTGATGGAGCAACGGCTGATCAAGGTGATCATGAACCCGGCAATGATGATATCCTGGATACTGGGACTTTATCTCGCCTGGTCCGTTTATGGTTTTTCCGGCGGCTGGTTGCATGCAAAGATCGGGCTCGTGGTGCTTTTGACCATCACCCATGTTTATTTCAGTCGCAGTGCGAAACGTTTTGCGCGGGATGAAAATACGCGACCTGCCCGTCACTGGCGGTTGATGAATGAAGTTCCGACGCTGCTGATGATCCTGATTGTCATACTTGTGGTTGTGAAACCCTTCGGTTAAGTCGGTACGACGATAAATTTCGCGGAATTCGTGCTTTCCTCTTGCAGCGGCCGTGTTCAATCGCTATTTTCGGGCCACTCATCTTCGTGGCATGTGAATTATTCAGTCATCTGCGGTATCTCCCACAGCATCTGATTCGCGAACACGCCCTCCCCCGACATTACATTATCAAACGGTCTTCTCTTCATGGCTGAAATGAAGCTTCAGGAACTTAAGAGCAAATCGCCTACCGACTTGCTGACTTTTGCCGAATCCCTGGAAGTTGAAAATGCGAGCACCATGCGCAAGCAGGAGCTCATGTTCGCAATCCTCAAGGTTCTCGCGAGCCAGGACATCGAAATCATCGGCGAAGGCGTCGTTGAGGTCCTGCAGGACGGGTTCGGGTTCCTGCGTTCTGCAAATGCAAACTATCTGCCCGGTCCGGACGACATCTATATTTCGCCCTCGCAGATCCGCCGGTTCTCGTTGAAGACCGGTGATACCGTTGAAGGTCCGATCAGAGGCCCCAAGGAAGGTGAGCGTTATTTCGCTCTTCTCAAGGTCAACACGATCAATTTTGACGACCCCGAAAAGATCCGCCACAAGGTTCACTTCGACAATCTGACGCCGCTCTACCCGAATGAGCGCTTCAAGATGGAACTGGATGTTCCGACCTCGAAGGACCTGTCGTCGCGTGTCATCGATCTCGTCGCGCCGCTCGGCAAGGGCCAGCGTGGACTGATCGTGGCGCCGCCGCGCACCGGTAAGACCGTTCTGCTGCAGAACATCGCCCATTCCATCACGGCAAACCATCCGGAATGTTACCTGATCGTTCTCCTGATCGATGAGCGCCCGGAAGAAGTCACCGACATGCAGCGTTCGGTGAAGGGCGAGGTTGTCTCCTCCACCTTCGACGAACCGGCTGTCCGTCACGTCCAGGTCGCCGAAATGGTGATCGAAAAAGCAAAGCGCCTGGTTGAACACGGTCGCGACGTCGTTATCCTGCTGGATTCGATCACCCGCCTTGGCCGCGCCTATAACACGGTTGTTCCTTCCTCCGGCAAGGTTCTGACCGGTGGTGTGGATGCCAATGCCCTGCAGCGCCCGAAGCGTTTCTTCGGTGCGGCTCGTAACATCGAAGAGGGCGGTTCGCTCACCATTATCGCCACCGCGCTGATCGATACCGGCAGCCGTATGGATGAAGTCATCTTCGAAGAATTCAAGGGTACCGGTAACTCGGAAATCGTGCTCGACCGCAAGGTCGCAGACAAGCGCATCTTCCCGGCGCTGGATATTCTGAAATCCGGCACGCGTAAGGAAGACCTGCTGGTGCCTCGTCAGGATCTGCAGAAGATTTTCGTTCTTCGCCGTATTCTTGCACCGATGGGAACGATGGACGCCATCGAATTCCTGATCGACAAGCTGAAGCAGACCAAGAACAATTCGGACTTCTTCGAATCGATGAATACCTGATCCGTACTTTAGCCGGATTCATCATAAGAGCTTTAAAGCCGTATCCGTTCGTTCGGGTGCGGCTTGACTGTTTCAGACCGAGGTGAATGATGCCAGCTTCCGCCGATACGATTTATGCGCTTTCCAGCGGCGCCCTGCCGGCGGGTGTTGCTGTTCTCCGGATCAGCGGATCGAGGGCTTTTGACGCGTTGAAGCTGCTGACAGGCCGGGATTCCCCTTCACCGAGAAGGGCGAACCTTCGTTCGATTCGGAATCGAAACGGTGACATTATCGACCAGGCACTGGTGATTGTTTTTCCTGCGCCCCGTTCCTTTACGGGTGAAAACTGCGTTGAGATTCACAGTCATGGCAGCCGCGCGGTGATGGCTTCGATTTTCGTCGAACTTGAAAGCCTAGAAGGACTTCGGCCTGCGGATGCCGGAGAATTTTCCCGCAGGGCCTTCGACAACGGAAAGATGGACCTGCTTGAGGTCGAAGGACTGGCGGATCTGTTGCAGGCGGAAACGGAAATGCAGCGGCGACTGGCGGTGGAGCAAAGCACCGGTAGACTGTCGGCGCTCTACGATGGCTGGGCCAGCCGTTTGACCCGCGCCCGCGCCCTTATCGAGGCGGAACTGGATTTCGCCGACGAGGAGGATGTCCCGGAATCCGTGGCTGCCCAGGTCTGGGATGCGGTGGCCGCGCTGAAGGACGAAATCAGCGGCCATCTCCAGAGTGGTGGAAGCAGCGAAATCATCCGCGACGGCTTCAAGGTCGCGCTGGTGGGCGAACCAAACGCGGGTAAATCGACACTTCTTAATGCCCTGAGCGGCCGCGATATTGCGATCGTTACCGATATTGCCGGGACAACGAGAGACGTTCTGAGTGTGGATATCAATCTTGACGGGTATCTGGTTCGGATTTTCGACACCGCGGGAATTCGCGACACGCAGGACGTCGTGGAGCAGGAGGGCGTGCGCCGGGCGGTCCTGACGGCGGAAAGCGCCGATCTTATCCTATTGCTCCAGGATAAAGATTCGACTCCGAAACAATCAACGGTCCTATTGGAGAATAGGAACCATTTGCGCATTAGAACCAAAACCGCGCTATCATCCCCGGGTTCGGCTGAGGGATTTGATTTGTTCATTTCGGCCAAGGAAGGTTCCGGCCTCGGCGAATTGCGGTCGGTGATCAAGCAGGAAATAGAAATGAGAGTTGGCGCCGGACAGACTTTGGTTCCTGCTCGCGCCCGGCATAAAAAACGACTTGAAGAGACGCTGAACTATGTTAGTGATGCGCTCGATTCCGAGACTCTGGACCTTGCTATCAGGTCCGAATATTTAAGGCTCGCCGCGACATCGCTCGGACGAATCACCGGCCGCGTTGATGTGGAAGATTTGCTGGGTGTGATCTTCTCGGAATTCTGCATAGGAAAATGATTCACGTGAAACATCGGCGGCCGATACGGTAATGTCGATGTTGAGAGAACAGGGCGCAGGAATATGCACCAGTCATTCGATGTCATTATTATTGGTGGAGGCCATGCGGGCAGCGAAGCTGCGGCCGCCGCCGCGAGACATGGTGCAAAGACCGCGCTCATTACTCATAAGCGTGAGACGATTGGGGTCATGTCCTGTAACCCTGCCATCGGCGGTCTGGGTAAAGGTCATCTCGTTCGGGAAATCGATGCACTTGACGGGCTGATGGGCCGGGTTGCCGATGCGGCGGGTATCCAGTTCCGTATGCTCAATCGTAAAAAAGGTCCCGCCGTTCGCGGACCGCGCACGCAGGCCGATCGGCGGCTTTATCGCGAAGCCATGCAGCGGGAGATCGATGCGATCGGGAACCTGACCATTATTGAGGGTGACGCCTTCGATATTGAAATGGCCGATGGTCGCGTCGCGGCCGTTATCATGAAAGATGGTAGCCGGATTCCTTGCGGTGCAATCGTCCTGACCAGCGGCACTTTTCTGCGTGGCCTTATTCATATCGGTTCCGAAAAGATTCCGGCTGGACGGGTTGGGGAAATGCCGTCTCTCGGCCTTTCGGAAACGCTCTCGCGCCTTGGTCTCGCGATGGGACGGTTGAAAACCGGCACCCCTGCCCGATTGGATGGACGAACGATTGACTGGAATGCCGTGGATCGGCAGGCTGCCGACGAGGACCCGGTGCCGTTTTCATTCATGACGGACCGAATTCTCAATCCGCAAATCGAATGTGGTGTCACCCGCACCACGTCTGCCGGTCATAAGGTAATTCAGGATAATATCCACCTGTCTGCGATGTATTCGGGGCAGATCGAAGGTGTTGGCCCACGCTATTGCCCGTCAATCGAGGACAAGATCACCCGTTTCGGTGAACGCGATGGCCACCAGATATTTCTGGAGCCGGAGGGCCTGGACGACCACACGATCTATCCTAACGGCATTTCAACCTCCCTGCCCGCTGCCGTTCAGGAACAATTTATCCGAACGATACCTGGTCTCGAACAGGTCACCATTCTTCAGCCGGGCTATGCGATCGAATATGACTACGTTGATCCTCGAGAACTGAAACCGTCTCTTGAATGCCGGAAAATTCCGGGGCTCTTTCTTGCTGGTCAGATCAATGGCACAACGGGTTATGAAGAAGCCGGTGCTCAGGGCCTGGTTGCCGGGCTGAATGCTTCACTTTATGCGGGCAACGCTGATCCGCTTTATTTCAGCCGAACTGAATCCTATATCGGCGTGATGATTGACGACCTGACATCGAAAGGCGTCAGCGAACCCTACCGTATGTTCACATCCAGAGCGGAGTATCGTCTTTCGCTGCGTGTGGATAATGCGGATCTGCGGCTTACACCTGTTGCACTGAAGGCTGGCATCGTAGGCAAGGATCGTTGGGAGCGCTTTGCCGATTTCATCTCCGATCTGGATAGCGGTCGCGCCTTGATGAAAAACCTCTCCATCAGCCCTTCCCAGGCGGCAAAGCAGGGGTTGAAACTCAATCAGGACGGTCAGCGCCGTTCCGTTTATGAGCTGCTCGCCTATCCTGATATGACATTGCAGGCACTGGCGGAACATTGGCCGGAACTGCACAAGCTCGACAGCAAGGTTGCAGAGGTGTTGCAGATCGAAGCGAGTTACGCCGTCTATATGCAACGGCAGAGCGCCGACATTGTCGATATCAAACGGGATGAAGACAGGAAAATTCCTGGCGACTTCGATTTTCAAAGCCTGTCTGGTCTTTCCAACGAGCTTAAACAAAAGCTGGAAAAAGCGCGCCCCGAGAATATTGCCCAAGCTGCCCGTGTTGACGGCATGACACCGGCTGCGATATCGCTGCTGCTCGCACTGCTGCGGAAAGAGTCCGCAACGCGAAGTGAAAAATTGCGCATGCACCAATAGCGAGTCGGATTATAAAGATAAACGGCCAGAGTGTTTCACGTGAAACACAGGAGAGGCTCGAACATTTTGTCGAGCTTTTTAAGAAGTGGAATAAAACCACCAATCTGGTAGCGCCTTCCACTCTAACCGAGCTTTGGAGTCGGCACGTTGCGTATAGCGCGCAAATCTTTCAACTCTCCCCTCACCCGAAGAAATGGATCGATCTCGGCAGTGGCGGCGGCTTTCCGGGCGTCATTACGGCGATTTTTCTCGCGGAGCTCGGTGATGGTTGGGTGGATCTCGTCGAAAGCAACAATAAAAAGGCAGCATTTCTGCGAATTGCGCTGAAAGAGACTGGCGCAAGGGGTGCGGTGCATCCCGTCAGAATTGAGAGGGCACCCGAGGTTCTCATAAATTGCGATGCTGTTTCCGCACGGGCCCTTGCCGAGCTGGATCTGCTTTTTGATTATATTCATCCCTGGGCGCAGATTAACCCAAACCTCAAGGCCTATTTCAATAAAGGCCGGGATTATGATTCTGAAGTACAGAAAGCACATGGTCGCTGGGAGTTTGATCTGGTAAAACATCAGAGTGCCATTGAGGCAGATTCTGTTGTTCTTGAAATCAGCAACCTCTCATTGAGGCGCTGATAAGCTGGCCAGGTGCGGCATGACTTTTGAAAAAAATCGAATTATCGCAGTTGCAAACCAGAAAGGCGGCGTTGGTAAAACGACGACGGCTATCAATCTGGCTACTGCGCTGGCGGCCATTGGTGAGCGCGTGCTGATCGTCGACCTGGACCCGCAGGGCAATGCGAGCACCGGACTTGGAATTGACCGCAAGGAACGCAAGCTTTCATCCTATGATCTTCTGGTCGGAGACCATGGTGTGGCGGAAGTTGCCGTTCCCACGGCGGTTCCCAATCTCGATATCGTGCCTTCCACGATGGACCTGCTTGGTTTCGAGATGCAGGTTGCAAATGTTTCCAACCGCGTTTTCCTGTTGCGAGCGGCGATGGAAACAGAGCAAGCCAGAGACTATTCCTATATTCTCGTTGATTGCCCGCCCTCCTTTAATCTCCTGACCATGAACGCCATGACGGCAGCGCATTCCGTGCTGGTGCCGCTGCAATGCGAGTTTTTTGCGCTGGAGGGCCTCAGCCAGTTGCTTGATACGGTCAGTCAGATACGGGGTTCGGTCAATCCGCAACTGGATATACAGGGTATCGTTCTGACGATGTTCGATGCGCGCAACAATCTAGCGCAGCAGGTCGTTACGGATGTGCGAACGCATCTCGGAGAAAAGGTTTACCACACGCTCATTCCGCGCAATGTACGTGTTTCCGAAGCGCCGTCCTATGGTAAGCCGGCAATTCTCTATGATCTGAAGTGCGCCGGCAGCCAGGCTTATCTGCAACTGGCATCCGAAGTGATCCAGAGAGAGCGCCTGCGGAAAGCCGCCTGACGTTTGCTGGAATGTATGGAGTAATATCTTATGAGTGATGATCTTTCCAAGCGTCGGCTAGGGCGCGGTCTTGCCGCATTGATCGGAGAAATGGACCAGCCCGTACCGGTGGGTGAGCCTCAGCGCGCTGTTAACGCTGATCGTACCATTCCGATAGAATTCATCGCTCGCAGCCAGAGAAACCCGCGGCGTCATTTTGATGAGAATGAGCTGCAGGATCTTGCAGCTTCTATTCGCCAGCACGGAATTGTTCAGCCTGTGGTCGTACGAACGGTTGCGGTCAACCGTTACGAGATTATCGCCGGTGAGCGGCGTTGGCGGGCGGCGCAGCTGGCCGGCTTCACGGATGTGCCTGTCATTGTTCGTGATGTGGATGATCGCACGGCGCTGGAACTCGCCATTGTCGAAAACGTGCAGCGTTCCGATCTCAATCCGCTTGAAGAAGCGATGGGGTATGAGCAGCTGATCGCCGAACATGGCTATACGCAGAACGATCTCGGTGAAATCATCGGCAAAAGCCGGAGCCACGTTGCCAATAGTTTGCGGCTCCTCAAGTTGCCTGATCCGGTGCGGGATATGCTGTCGGATGGCTCGCTTTCTGCCGGTCACGCACGGGCGCTGGTGTCCACCTCCGATCCGGCGACGTTGGCGCGGACAATCGTGTCAAAAGGACTGTCGGTGCGTGATGCCGAGCGTCTGGCGCAAAACGATATCAAATCACAGGGTGAAACTGCTGAAAAGCGCCCGAGTGCGGAGAAGGATTCGGATACGATTGCGCTCGAACGCAGCCTCTCTGACGCACTTGGCCTTGATGTAAAGATAAGCCACAAGGGCGGATCTGGGCAGATTCGTATCGGCTACCGTACGCTGGAACAGCTTGAGGCCGTCTGCCGGCTGTTGGAACAGAAATAGTTAAACAACTGTTTTAATTGATAAATACCCGCATTTGGCGGGTATTTTCATTCCAGGAAGGCTCAAAAATCGATGGCCCGGCCTTTTATTTCGTAGTCACCGAAACGCACCGGTTCCGCGCCGCCGCGTCCACCCGTTTCAGGCGGCAACTGAAGGTCCGCCTGTTGCCGACGGCGCTCTTCCGCTTCCTGCAAAGCACGTTGCGCCGCGGGCGAAAGCTGCTTCACCTTTTCCACGTCCTTGTCCGTGGTGTTGTCATTATCCGCATTCTGCATGAAATCCTCCCTATGACGGGATATTGAAATACGTTTGCCGCGTACCAGATTATATAATCGAACGGGTTTTATAAACCCTGCAATATCCCGGATAAGTGATAAGGAGAATTTGACGGATGAACATGATGCGCACGGCAATGCTTCTGGCCTTCATGACCGCATTGTTCATGGGTGTCGGTTTTCTGATTGGCGGCAAGGGCGGTATGATGATTGCGCTGCTCATCGCCGCCGGTATGAATCTCTTTTCCTATTGGAATTCGGATAGGATGGTTCTCTCCGCCTATCATGCGCGGGAGATCGATGAAGCGAATGCGCCCGAATTCTTTCACATGATCCGCGATCTCTCGCAGAATGCCGGTCTGCCAATGCCGAAGGTCTATATTTACGACAGCCCGCAGCCCAATGCTTTCGCCACCGGTCGAAATCCGCAGAACGCGGCTGTCGCCGCCTCGACCGGACTGCTGGAACGCCTGACGCCGGAGGAAGTGGCCGGTGTCATGGCGCATGAACTCGCGCATGTGCAGAACCGCGATACATTGACCATGACGATAACAGCCACGCTGGCGGGTGCGATATCCATGCTCGGCAATTTTGCTTTCTTCTTTGGTGGCAACAGGGAAAATAATAATAACCCGCTGGGTTTCATCGGCGTCTTGGTCGCAATGATCGTGGCGCCGTTGGCGGCAATGCTGGTGCAGATGGCGATCAGCCGCACGCGGGAATATTCAGCCGACCGGCGGGGCGCGGAAATCTGCGGCAACCCGCTCTGGCTCGCCTCGGCCCTGCAAAAAATCTCGGGCATGGCTCAGCGCATTCACAATGATGACGCCGAACGCAATCCGGCGACGGCGCATATGTTCATCATCAATCCCCTCTCCGGCGAGCGCATGGATAATCTCTTTTCCACCCATCCAAATACGGAGAACCGCGTGGCGGCACTGCACGCCATGGCGCAGGAGTTTTCGCCGCGAGGATCGACGCCGCCGCCCTCGGGTGATAGACCCTTGCGCAAAGCAGGCTCCGTACCCAAAACAGGCTGGGGACGAGGCGATGAAAACGAGCGCAAGGGACCGTGGTCTTGACATCCGATATTCAGAATAAGCCGGTGCGGTCCAGAAAACCGAGGCCGGGAAATGGAAGGGGCCGTGAAGACGGCCCTTCGTCTTTCCAGGATAAGCCGGGCCTTGCCGCGCGCATTGCCGCCACCCGCATTCTGGCGGCCGTGCTTGAGAAGAAGACTTCACTCGATGGAATGCTCGATAGCGAAAACGGTAATCCCATCTACCGCGCCCTGTCCGTTGCGGACCGGGCACTCGTGAGGGCCATCGTCAACAGCGCGCTTCGCCATCTTCCCCGCATCGAGGCGGCGTTGTCGATGCTGCTTGACGGCCCGCTACCGCAGGGTGCGCGGTCGCTGCATCATGTTCTTGTCGTCGGTGCGGCGCAAATGCTCTATCTTGATGTGCCCGATCATTCCGCTGTCGATCTGGCGGTGGAGCAGGCTCACCGCGATCCGCGCAATCGCCGTTTCGTCAAACTGGTCAATGCCGTGCTCAGACGACTCGGCCGTGAAAAAACGGAGATTGAAAAGGCGATCGCCGATGTTGCGGTGCTGCCGGATTGGTTCTATGCGCGGCTCGTTTCGGCTTATGGCGATGAGGTGGCTCAGAGGATTTCGGAGGCGCAGCTGACGCCCTCTTCCATTGATCTCACGGTCAAGGCCGATCCCGCTCTTTGGGCGGAGAAACTGGGCGGCACGCTCATGCCGAATGGCAGCGTGCGCCTGGGGGAATTTGAAGGCCAGATTCCGTCGCTTGACGGTTTTGCCGAGGGTGCATGGTGGGTGCAGGATCTTGCGGCCAGCATGCCGGTCAGGCTGCTCGGCGATATCTCCGGCAAACGCGTCGCCGATCTCTGCGCTGCGCCGGGTGGCAAGACTGCTCAGCTTGCTCTGGCGGGCGCCAGGGTAACGGCGCTGGACCAGTCCGGCAATCGCCTCCGCCGTCTGCGGGAAAATCTCGACCGGCTTGGCCTCAAGGCTGAAACGGTTGAGGTTAACATGCTGAAGTATCAGCCGGAGCAGCTTTTCGACGCTGTTCTTCTCGATGCACCCTGTTCTTCCACAGGAACACTCCGCAAGCATCCCGATGTCTGCTGGACCAAGGATGAAAACGACATTGCCAAGCTTGCCGCGCTTCAGGGCCAGATGTTGCGGCATGCGCTGACCCTGGTAGGTCCCGGCGGCCTCGTGGTCTTCTCCAATTGTTCGCTCGATCCTTCCGAGGGTGAAGCGATGATTGCCGATGTTCTGGCGGAACATCCGGGTGTCGAGCGTGTCGCCGTGCGCAGGGAGGATTGGCCCGGAATGGAGGCCGCGATCAGCACCGATGGCGATCTTCGCACGACGCCTGACATGTTCGGCGGCGTCGATGGGTTTTTTAGCAGTGTCTTGCGTAAGAAGTAGAAAAAAGCCAAGCTTTCGCGAATCATTAGATATTTATCGAAAACGTTCCGGTCGTCGCGGTTCACTGATAAAAACAAAACATGTGAAACGGGAAACACAGCTTGTTAGGGTCCTTTGCAGGCAGCATGAATGCCGCCGGTCTTCTGTCGCGGATGGCGTATCGTCATCTGTGTGTCGGCCTCACGCCTTTGCGTTTGCATATGTCGCGGTTTGCCAACCGCGTGCCCGATGGTCTGGTGGCCGCGCCGACCGATCTCAGGGCAATCGATCCCTATTTCGCCGAGGAACTGTTGCGCGGCCGCATTGCATTGGCCGGGCGGGTGGTCGAAACCGCTGGCGCTTCGCCATTTCAGGTGGAATATCCTTCGGCGGTTTTTGAAGAGCGGCTGCATGCATTCAGCTGGCTGCGGCATATTCGCTCGGATAAATCGAGCGAAGCCTGCAAACGGGCGCGCCGTATCGTTGCCGAGTGGATGGCACTTCACGGCAAACGGCTTACCGGGACCGCCTGGTCACCGGAAATTGCGGCGCAGCGGCTGATTGCCTGGCTTTCGCATTCTCCCGTGGTTTTGTATGAGGCCGATGCGGGTTTTTATCGCCGTTTCCTGAAAAGCCTTGCCTTCCACGTGCGTTATCTCGAGCGGATCGTTAAACATGCGCCGGATGGCGAAGCGCGGCTGAGGATCAGGATCGCGCTTGCCATGGCTTCCATCGCCATGCCCACACGTTTGTCGCGGATCACCCGGAACGGAACGAAGCTGGCTCAGGAAATGGAACGCCAGATTCTGCCCGATGGCGGGCATGTTTCCCGTAATCCGCGGGTGATGCTGGATTTGTTGCTTGATCTTCTGCCGCTGCGGCAAAGCTACATCAACCTCGGCCACGATCTGCCCCCCGGTCTGGTGCCGGCGATTGACCGGATGTTTCCGGCGATCCGGTTTTTCCGGCATCAGGGCGGCGATCTCGCCTTGTTCAACGGTGCGACGGCGACGCTTGCCAACGAACTCGTTTCCGTGCTGCGTTACGATGAAACCGCCGGCCGGCCATCCAGGGTCCTTCCGGATGTGAATTATCACCGGCTTGCGACGGATGAGACGGTCATCATCGTGGACACAGGTCACCCCGGCTCGGCGGAACTTTCACGGAGTGCCCATTCGGGGTGCCTGTCCTTCGAAATGTCCTGCGGCAAGAACCGGTTCATCGTCAATTCCGGTTTTCCGCGCAACGCCGCGCCGGAATACCAGCGGGCCAGTCGGTCCACTGCGGCGCATTCCACTGTTACGCTTGCGGATACTTCGTCTTGCAGATTGTCGCGTTCCAGGCTGCTTGGCCCGATCATGGTTTCAGGTGTGAGTGAGGTCGATAGCCGACGTGGAATGGATGCAAATGGTAACGACGTCCTATGGGCGTCCCATGACGGCTATCTGCAGAATTTCGGCTGTTATCACGAACGGGAAATAGAATTGAATGCGGCAGGCACCAAGATAAAAGGCCGCGACCTGCTTCGAGCGGATGAAAGTGCGACGAAGGCGCAGTTGCAGTCAGTCTCGGCCGTGTCGCGTTTCCATATTCATCCCCATATACAGCTGCACCAGCGGGATGAGGAGTCGGTCTATCTGGAGGCCGCCGACGGAACCACCTGGCTGTTTTCCGCGCCTGGACTGGAGCTTTTTGTTACCGAGGATGTCTTCATGGCCGATGCGTCGGGCATGCGTCCCTCGCAGCAGATCGAGCTTCCCTTCAATCTCGTGAATACACGGGAAATTCGCTGGCTGATCGAACGTCAAGCCTAGGCAATTTTTCCGGCTCAGCCGGGCAAAAACTGCATAGTTCTCGCCGTTCTGCGTCCCCGCTGTTTATTAATGCGATAAGCTGTGTTAACGCGGCGGCAATTGCTGGATCATTCCCATTCCAGCCTGTCCTCCCCGTGAAACGGAGTATGCCCGATGGCCGTCGCGTCCAAAAAAATCCCCGCCCCCGATAAGGTCAAAATCCGCACGGCGCTTCTTTCGGTGTCCGACAAGACTGACATTATCGAGCTGGCGACGGTTCTGTCGAAGCTTGGCGTCAAGCTGCTGTCGACTGGCGGAACGGCGAAAGCCATTGCCGAAGCAGGCCTGCCTGTGACGGATGTCTCCGACGTAACGAATTTTCCCGAGATCATGGACGGCCGCGTCAAGACGCTGCATCCCAATGTCCATGGCGGGCTCCTTGCCATCCGGGACGATGCGGAGCATGTCGAGGCGATGAAGGCGCACGGCATCGAGGCGATCGACCTCTCGGTCATCAATCTCTATCCCTTCGAGGAAGTTCGCGCCAAGGGTGGCGATTATCCAACGACGGTGGAAAACATCGATATTGGCGGCCCGGCGATGATCCGCGCTTCCGCCAAGAATCATGCGTATGTCACGGTGGTTACCGATCCGTCTGACTATCCCGATCTGGTTGAGGCCCTGCAGGCTGATGACGGCCAGACGTCCTATGCGCTGCGCCAGCGTTTTGCCGCCAAGGCTTATGCTCGCACCGCCGCCTATGATGCGGTGATTTCCAACTGGTTCGCCGAAGCGCTTGCAATCGAAACGCCGGATTACCGCGCTATCGGCGGCGCGCTGAAGGAAAAGATGCGGTATGGCGAAAACCCGCACCAGAGCGCTGGTTTTTACCTCACCGGCGAAAAGCGTCCTGGCGTTGCAACGGCGACGCTTCTTCAGGGCAAGCAGCTTTCCTATAACAACATCAATGACACCGATGCAGCTTACGAGCTCGTGGCGGAATTCCTGCCGGGAAATGCGCCGGCAGTCGCTATCATCAAGCATGCCAATCCCTGCGGCGTGGCGACGGGTCCGACACTTGCCGAAGCTTACCGGCGGGCGCTGGCATGCGATTCCGTTTCCGCTTTTGGTGGCGTGATTGCCCTGAACCGCACGCTTGATGCGGAAACGGCGGAAGAGATCGTCAAGCTCTTCACCGAAGTCATCATTGCGCCCGATGTGACCGAAGAAGCCAAGTCCATTATTGCCCGCAAGCCGAACCTGCGCCTTCTGGCCGCTGGTGGCCTGCCTGATCCACGCGCGGCCGGTATTACCGCAAAGACCGTCTCGGGCGGCCTGCTGGTGCAGAGCCGCGACAATGGCATGGTCGAGGATCTGGACCTCAAGGTCGTCACCAAGCGTGCGCCGACGTCGCAGGAACTTGAAGACATGAAGTTTGCCTTTAAGATCGCCAAGCATGTGAAGTCCAATGCCGTCATTTACGCCAAGGATGGGCAGACCGCTGGCATCGGTGCCGGCCAGATGAGCCGTGTGGATTCGGCCCGTATCGCTGCCCAGAAGGCGGAAGATGCCGCCAAGGCTCTTGGCCTTGCCGAACCGTTGACGCGCGGCTCCGCCGTCGCTTCGGAAGCATTTTATCCCTTTGCCGACGGTTTGCTCGCCGCGATTGCTGCGGGTGCTACCGCTGTCATCCAGCCGGGCGGCTCGATGCGCGATCAGGAAGTGATCGACGCCGCGAATGAGCATAATGTGGCAATGGTCTTTACCGGCATGCGCCACTTCCGCCACTAAGCGCGGAAACAACCAGGAATAACGAAGGCCCGGAAATCGCTTTCCGGGCCTCTTGTTTCACGTGGGACAGTCTTGGTGCCGCAGGTTCAGGTCACGGCCCCAACCTGCCACGGCACAAATTCATTGTCGCCGTAGTCGTAGATCTCGCTGACGGTCTTGTCGCCGGAAGCGACGGCCAGAATATGCTCGAAAATTCGTTTGCCGGATTCTTCGATAGTTTCAGCGCCGGTGACGATCTCGCCGCAATTGATATCCATGTCTTCCTTCATGTGTTCATACATTTCGGAATTGGTGGCTATCTTGATGCAGGGTGACGGCTTGAAGCCCGAAACCGAACCGCGGCCGGTGGTGAAACAGATGACGTTGCAGCCGCCGGCGACCTGGCCGGTGACGGCAACGGGATCATAGCCGGGCGTATCCATGAAGACGAAACCCTGTTCCGTTACGGTCTCGGCAAATTCATAAACCGCCTTCAGCGGCATGGAGCCTCCCTTGGCGACCGCGCCCAGTGATTTCTCCAGAATGGTCGTCAGGCCGCCCAGCTTGTTGCCGTGAGAGGGGTTGTTGTTGAGTTCATCGCCATTGCGGGCCGTATAGTCCCGCCACCAGTCGATGCGCTGCAGCAGTTTCTCGGCCACGGCGGGCGTGACGGCGCGTTTTGTCAGCAGATGCTCGGCCCCGTAAATCTCCGGCGTTTCCGAGAGGACGGTGGTGCCGCCGTTGCGGACGATGAGATCGGATGCATAGCCCAGGGCCGGATTGGCGGATATGCCTGAATAACCATCCGAGCCTCCACATTCCAGCGCCACTTTCAGCTTGGAGAGCGGCTGTTCCGTGCGGCGGGCGGCATTGACCATCGGCAGCATGGCCCTAATCTCGGCAATTGCCGCATCGATCGTCTTGCGGGTGCCTCCATGCTGCTGGATCGTCATTGTGCGCAGCCGCTCACCCTCTTCCATCTTGTAGTGTTCGAGGATGGGTGCGATCTGGTTGGTTTCACAACCGAGGCCGATCAGCAGAATGCCGCCGAAATTGGGATGGCGGGCATAACCCTGGATGGTACGGATCAGCAGGCGGTAACCTTCCGATTTGGTATTCAGCGCGCAGCCGCCGCCATGGGTCAGTGCGACGACGCCATCGACATTGTCGAAACCATCAAGGCCGCCCTGCTTGTTGAAATAATCCGCGATATAACGCGACACCGTGGCGGAACAGTTCACCGAAGCGATGACGCCGATATAGTTTCGTGTCCCAACGCCGCCGAGGCCGCGGTCATAACCCCTGAACGTCCGGCGCTCGGCTTCCGGCACCATGCCCTTTTCTTCTATATCAACGCTGAACTGATGTGCGTGTTCGGAAGGCACCATGGCGAGATTGTGCAGGTGCACGTGCCGGCCGGGCTCGATATCCTGGGTGGCGATACCGATGACCTGTCCGTATTTCAGCACCTCATCGCCCGATTTGATGAATTTGAGCGCCACCTTGTGCCCGCGCCCGATCAGTTCGAGCGCCGCCAGACCGCCCCTGCCCGTCGCGCCGCCGGCCGGAATGGACCGACGCGCCACCGCGACATTGTCGTTGGCGTTCAGCAAAATGGTTGCCTCGGAATTCTCACTCACGGATTTTCCTCCTCCCGGTATATTGCCTGCTATGTTTCTAGATCAGTTTTCGACCCAGCGTCTCTTCGAACCTTCCAGATGGATATGCATGGCGGCCTGCGCCAGCAGCGGATCTTTCAGTTCAAGCGCCGCCAGAATGGCCTCGTGTTCTTGAAGCGCATGTGTCCAGGTATCGCGATCTTCGAATTTCACGCGAAGCTGGGCCGAAATGGGGCTGTGGCGCTCATCGAAGAGGTTCGCCACCATTCGGGTGAGAACGCTGTTACCGGATTGCTCGGCGATGGTGACGTGAAACAGCCGATCCTGATCCAGAGGCTTGCGACCGGCCTCGATTTCCCGCTGCATGGTATTGAGTATCTGGCGGAGGGTCGCGATTGTCTCATCGGTCATCCGGCTTGCCGCCAGAACGATGGTCGCTCCTTCCAGTGCAGCACGCGCCTGCATCAGTTCGGAGGGGCTGTCACCCAGCGACTTGGTATGATGGGTCGTCTGCAGCGCTTCCACCGATACATAAACGCCCGAGCCCATGCGAATTTCGACGGTGTTATCGATTTCAAGCGCAATCAGCGCTTCGCGCAAGGACGGCCGCGATACACCGAGCTTCTGCGCCAGCTCCCGCTCAGCGGGAAGCCGCGTGCCGGGCAGGAATTCGCCGATATCGATGAGTTCACGTATCTGGTCCGCAATCTGCTGATAAAGCCTGCGCGGTTCCGCTATTTTGGCCTGACCATTCATATGTTTTCTGATGTGTCCTGTCCGCAATGTCTATTTGGCCTTACCGTAGCGCCAAGCGCAAAAATACGCAAGAAATTACTTAACTATATGAATGTACGTAGTTATTATGGAAGTGTCTTTGAACTTGTTTTTCGACATCGGGGAGGCGTAATCAATTTTTGACCAGATTGGCTTGACCATTCTGTAAAACCGGCCTAACCATTTGGCCTGTTCATGGCCCCGGTGGAGCGGGAGCACGGGTGGGAGGTTTTTCTGATGTCGCAGGGCGCATCGACAATTCGGGGCGAATTTTCGCCTGAGGGGATGGCGCGCGCGGAGCGTTCGGTCCTTCTGCGTCTCGAAAACATCAGCAAGGAGTTTCCGGGCGTCAAGGCGCTGTCGAATGTGCATTTCGATCTGCGCAGCGGCGAGGTGCATGCCGTCTGCGGCGAGAATGGTGCGGGAAAATCGACGCTGATGAAAATCATCAGCGGCGTCTATCAGCCGAGCGACGGCACCATCCTGCACAAGGGCGTGAAGGTGCAATATGCATCGCCGCTGGAATCCGAAGCTGCCGGCATCGCCATCATTCACCAGGAACTCAACCTCGTTCCACATCTTTCGGTCGCTGAAAACATCTATCTTGCGCGCGAGCCGCGCCGTGGTTTCCTTGTCGACCGCAAGAAGCTGCGGCTTGACGCCAAACGCTGCCTCGACCGGCTGGGCGTCGATATCGACCCCGACCAGATCGTACGTGGTCTCTCGGTCGCGCAATGTCAGATGGTGGAAATCGCCAAGGCGCTCTCTCTTGACGCCGAAGTGCTCATCATGGACGAGCCGACCTCGTCGCTGACCGAGCAGGAGACGCGGCTCCTGTTCAAGGTTATCCGCGATCTCAAGGCATCCGGTGTCGGCATTGTCTATATTTCCCATCGTCTCGACGAAATGGCTGAAATCGTCGACCGTGTGACGGTTCTGCGTGATGGACGTTATATTTCGACCGACGATTTCGCTTCTATCACCGTCGACGACATTGTCACACGCATGGTTGGGCGCTCGCTGGAGGACAAATTCCCCGAACGCACGTCCCGCCCGACGGAGGACATCATCTTCTCCGTCGAAGGCCTGACGCGCAGCGGTGTGTTCCACGACGTCGGTTTTTCGCTGCGGCGTGGGGAAATCCTCGGTTTTGCCGGGCTGATGGGCGCCGGCCGCACCGAAGTCGCCCGGGCGATCTTCGGCGCCGATCCGCTCGACGCGGGCAGGATCGTTTTCAACGGGCGCGAACTTTCGATCAGCTCGCCGCAGGACGCCATCCGGGAGGGCATTGCCTATCTCTCGGAAGACCGCAAAAGCGATGGCCTCGCCATCAAGATGTCGGTTGCGGCCAATACCACGCTTGCCAATCTCGGCGAGGTTTCCAACCGTTTCGGCCTGATCGATTTCAAGAAACATGACGATGTGGCCAAGCGCTATGTTGACCTTCTGAATATCCGCACCCCCTCGACCGAGCAGACCGTTCGGCTGCTTTCAGGCGGCAACCAGCAGAAAATCATCATCGGCAAATGGCTGTTCCGGCAGTCGCGTGTGCTGTTCTTCGATGAGCCGACACGCGGTATCGATGTCGGCGCGAAATTCGCGATCTACAAGATCATGGACGAGCTGGCCGCACAGGGCATCGGCGTCATTCTCATCAGCTCGGAACTGCCGGAAATTCTCGGACTGACGGATCGTATCGCCGTTTTCCATAAGGGCCGCATCACGGGCGTGCTCGAAACCGCCAAGACCAATCAGGAAGAAATCATGCGGTATGCGTCCGGTTACGGCCGGGCCGCGCAGTGAGGAACGACATGGCCAATATTGCAGAACCCAAGAAGAGCTTTGCTGTCAGCGACCGCCAGAAGGACATTATCCAGAAGTTTGCGGCACTCGGTAGCCTTTTTGCGCTTGTCGCGGTCTTCTCCGCAACCAGCAGCGCTTTCTTCACCGTCAATAATGGCATGACGATCGCTTTGCAGGTCACGTCCATCGCACTTCTCGGCATTGGCGCAACCTGTGTCATCATCACCGGTGGCATCGATCTTTCCGTCGGTTCGGTACTGGCGCTTGCCGGTGTTGTTGCAGCGCTTGCGGTGAAGGAACTCGGAATGCCGGTGCCGGTCGGCATGTTGCTCGGCATTCTGACGGGGTCGCTCTGTGGTTTCATCAACGGCCTTCTGGTCACGCGTTTCAAGCTGCCGCCCTTCATCGCCACCCTCGGCATGATGCTGATCGCCCGTGGCGTGGCGCTGCAGATCACCGGTGCGCGCGCCGTTTCCGGCCTTGGCGAATCCTTCGGCGAACTCGGCAATGGCGCTCTCTTCCGCATCGTCAATATCGGCGACGACGGCTTTCCGAACGTCGTGTTTCCCGGCATCCCCTACCCCGTCATTCTGATGGTGGTGATTGCGCTTGCGGTTTCCTTCATGCTCAACCGCTCGATCCTCGGCCGTCACATCTATGCTGTCGGCTCCAATGCGGATGCAGCGCGTCTCTCCGGTGTCAATGTCGCCCGCGTCACCAATTTCACCTACATCCTGTCCGGCACACTCGCCGGGCTGACGGGCTGCGTGCTGATGTCTCGTCTCGTCACGGCCCAGCCGAATGAGGGTGTGATGTATGAGCTGGACGCCATTGCCAGCGCCGTTATTGGCGGCACATCGCTGATCGGCGGCGTGGGCACGATTTCCGGCACGGCCATTGGCGCCTTCGTCATCGGCATCCTGCGCAACGGTCTCAACATGAATGGCGTGTCCGCCTTCACGCAACAGATCATCATCGGCCTCGTCATTCTGGTCACCGTCTGGATCGACCAGTTGCGCAACCGCCGCTGATCAAGGGCCTGCGGACCCTTTCCGCAAAAAAGATCGGCAAGGGGAGGCCCGGTATGCCGACATCACGGAGGAAGAAATGAAGAAAATTGCGACTGCCCTTCTGACATCCACAATCGCGCTGTGGAGCGTTTCCACCGTGCAGGCAGGCGAAATCGCCGTCATCGTCAAGACCGTCAATTCCACCTTCTGGCAGAACGTTCAGAAGGGCGCCGACGCGGCGATGAAGAACTCTTCGGGCAACACCATGACCTTCCAGGGTCCGGCGGCCGAATCCGCGATTGCCGACCAGGTCAACATGGTTGAAAACGCCATCAACCGCAAGGTCGCCGGCATCGTGCTTGCGCCTTCCGATCCGGACGCGCTGGTTCCTGCCGTCAAGAAGGCTTGGGAAGCCCGTATTCCCGTGGTGTTGATCGACTCGCAGCTGGCGAGCGGCTCGGAGCAATATTACCAGTCGTTCCTGGCGACCGATAACAAGAAAGCCGGCGAACTGGCTGCACAGGCGCTGATCGACAAGGTGGGCAAGGAAGGCAAGATCGCCGTCATGTCCTATGTCGCCGGTGCCGGTTCGGAAATCGGCCGTGTCGGCGGTTTCACCGATTACATCCAGATGAATTCCAATCTGAAGATCGTCGGCCCGTTCTATTCGCAGTCGCAGATGGCGACCGCGCTGAACCAGACCACCGACGTTCTGGCCGCCAATTCCGACCTCAAGGGCATTTTCGGCGCCAATGAGCCGACGGCAATCGGTGTTGGCCGTGCGCTTGCCCAGAGCGGCAAGGCCGGCAAGGTCGTCGCCATCGGCTTCGACGGCAACCAGGACCTTCAGGGCTTCGTCAAGGATGGCACGCTGGCCGGCATCGTGGTTCAGGGTTCCTACCAGATGGGTGAAAAGGGCGTGGAGACCATTTCCAAGCTCATCAACAAGGAAAAGGTCGAGAAGTTCGTCGATACCGGCGTTGTTGTTGTCACCAAGGACAATATCGAAAAGCCCGAAGCCAAGAACGTTCTTTACTGATTGCATGATGACGCGCCGCTGTGCGGCGGCGCGTCCTTCCAAAGACAAGCTGGAAAGTCCCTGCGATGAAAGTCTCCGATACACGTAAATTGCCGCGCCGCGTCGTTAATGTCACCGTCATGGGCCTCGGTTGCGCCCAGATGGGCAATCTCTACCGGGTCACGCCCTATGAAGAGTCCAAGGGTGCGTTCGACAAGGCGTGGGAAAGCGGCATGCGTTATTTCGATACCGCGCCGTTTTATGGCTACACGCGGTCGGAGCGTCGTCTCGGCACCATGGTGACGGAGCATGAACGGAGCGAATACACGCTGAGCACCAAGGTCGGCCGCGTGATGGTTCCTGACGAGACCGTCGGGCCGGAGGAAGATGCCTATATTGCACCCCTGCCCTTCCGACCGGTCTATGATTATTCTTATGACGGCATCCTGCGCTCTTTCGAGGCCAGCCAGCAGCGGCTTGGTGTTCTGAAGCCGGATATTCTTTATGTGCATGATATCGGCTCCTTCACCCATGGTGAAAAACACCGGCACTACTGGGAGCAGCTGACCACTGGCGGCGGCTTTCGCGCGCTTGGCAAGCTGCGTGAGGAAGGATCGACGGGCGCTGTCGGCCTCGGCGTCAACGAGTGGCAGATCGTCAACGATGCCATGGATGTCTTCGATATCGATGTCGCCATGCTGGCCGGCCGCTATACGCTGCTGGAACAGCAGAGCCTTGCTTTCATGAACCGCTGCGCTGAAGGCGGCGTTGGCATCGTTGTCGCCGGCGCATTCAACTCGGGCATTCTGGCCGGTAACCGCAAGTTCAATTATGCCGACGCGCCTGCCGATATCCTCACGCGTGTCGACGCGTTGCAGAGCGTCTGCGAGGAGCTGGGTGTCTCGCTGCAGGCGGCTGCATTGCAGTTTCCGCTCGCACATCCGGCCTCGGTCACGGTTGTTTCGGGAGCGCGCAATGCGCAGCAGCTTACCTCCAATATCGAATGGTTCGAACAGTCGATCCCGGATGAATTCTGGTCCGAGCTGCACAGGCGCGGCCTGATTGCCGAAGGTGCGCCTACGCCTGTCTGGAAGGCTTGAGGCATGATTATCGACGCCCACCAGCATTTCTGGCTGATGAAGGATCGCGCAGGGCAATGGCCGCCGCCATCGCTTGCCGCCATCTACCGGGATTTTCTCCCCGCCGATCTGTCGCCTCTGCTGGCTGCTGCCGGGGTTTCCGGCACGGTGCTGGTTCAGACGATGGAGACCGCGGCCGACACGGATTTCATGCTGGCGCTGGCGGAAAAGACCAATTTCATCAAAGGCGTTGTCGGCTGGGTGGACATGAAGTCCGCCGATGCACCGGATGAAGTCGCCCGCCGGGCAAAACATCCGGCGTTCAAGGGGGTGCGTCCGATGTTGCAGGGCATGGAGGATGTTACCTGGATCGATGATCCGGCACTCGATCCTGCCGTGGCGGCGTTGGTGAAGCACGGTCTGGTGTTCGACGCGCTGGTCCTGCCGCCCAATCTGTCGCATCTGCTGTCGTTCGCCCGCCGCCATCCGCAGTTACCCATCGTCATCGACCATGGTGCGAAGCCCCTGATTGCCACCGGTCACTACAGCGACTGGCGCAAGGATATGGCCGCTTTGGCGGCTCTCGCAAATGTCCATTGCAAGCTCTCCGGTCTACTGACCGAGCGCGGTGAGCAGCGGCCGGAAGCGGTGCGGCCCTATGCCGAAACCATTCTGGAACTGTTTGGCGCAAACCGTGTGATTTTTGGCAGCGACTGGCCGGTATTGCGACTGGCGGGCGATTATCCGGCCTGGCTGAATTTCTGCCGCGATATCGTGCCGGCAGAGGACCATGCGGCAGTTTTTGGCGGTAACGCCGTTCGTTTTTATTCCCTTTCGGACAGGTGATGCATGCTGGCGATTTTCTGCGAGACCCCGGGTCAACTCGTCCCCAAGGAACTGCCGAAACCGGCGCGTGGCGAAGGTGAAGTGCTGGTGCGGATCCGCCGCATCGGTGTCTGCGGGACGGATCTGCACATCTTTACTGGAAACCAGCCTTATCTTTCCTATCCGCGCATCATGGGTCATGAACTTTCCGGCACGGTGGAAGAAGCGCCGGAAGGCAGCCATCTGTCCGCCGGCGACGTTGTTACCGTCATTCCCTATATCTCATGCGGCAAATGCAGCGCCTGCCTGAAGGGCAAGAGCAATTGCTGCCGCAATATCGGTGTGCTCGGCGTTCATCGCGATGGCGGCATGGTCGAATATCTGAGCGTGCCGCAGCAATTCGTGCTGAAGGCGGAGGGGTTGAGCCTTGATCAGGCGGCGATGGCCGAATTTCTGGCTATCGGCGCACATGCGGCGCGTCGTGGAGCGGTCGAGAAGGGACAGAAGACACTGATCGTCGGCGCTGGTCCTATCGGCATGGCAGTTGCAGTTTTTGCGGTTCTCGACGGCAGTGAAGTAACCATGATCGACGGGCGCACCGACCGGCTGGATTTCTGCAAGCAGCATCTCGGGGTCGCGCATACGGTGACGCTTGGTGGCGGCGACAGCGATCGTCTTTCCGAAATTACCGACGGCGACTTCTTTGATGTGGTCTTCGACGCGACCGGCAATCCAAAAGCCATGGAGCGCGGGTTTTCCTTTGTCGGCCATGGTGGTTCCTATGTTCTGGTCTCCATTGTCGCCAGCGATATCACTTTCAACGATCCGGAGTTCCACAAGCGCGAGACGACGCTGCTCGGCAGCCGCAACGCTACGCCTCAAGATTTCGAGCGCGTCTTGCAGGCCTTGCGGGAAGGCAAGGTACCGGAAGCACTGATTACCCATCGTATGACGCTTGCCGACGTACCCTCCAGATTTGCCGGGCTGACCGATCCGAAGGCCGGAGTCATCAAGGGCATGGTGGAGGTCGCATGACGCTCGATACGCCCATCCTGCAATTCGGCACCAGCCGCTTTCTCCTGGCGCATGCGGATCTCTTTATTTCGCAGGCGTTGGACAAGGGCGAGGCCCTTGGGCGCATCGCCCTTGTCCAGACGACCGGCAATGCGGAGAGCCTGAAGCGTGTTGCGGCGCTGAATAGCGGCGCACCCTACCCCGTGCGTATTCGCGGCATCCGCGATGGGCAGGAGGTGGATGAGGAAATTCAAGGCAGGGCTGTCACGCGGGCGCTGACCGCTATGACCAACTGGGCCGAGGTGCGCCGCCTTGCCTGTGAGGTGGAGGTCATTCTGTCGAATACGGGTGATCGCGGTTATGAGCTGGATTCTGCCGACGGGCAGCATCTTGCTGCGGATTTCACGACCGTGCCGAAAAGCTTTCCGGCGAAACTCTGCATGTTGCTGCTGGAGCGTTTTCAGCGCAATCCGGAAGCGCCTGTGTCCATCTTCCCCTGCGAGCTCGTGCCGCGTAACGGCGAAAAGCTGAAGGAGCTCATTCGCCGGCTTGCCGATGAATGGCAATTGCCGGCGGGTTTTGCCTTTTATCTGAATGAGAAGTGCCGTTTCGCCAATAGCCTGGTGGATCGCATTGTTTCCGAGCCTATCGATCCGGTTGGTGCAGTGGCCGAACCCTATGCGCTCTGGGCGATAGAGAATCAGCACGGGCTTGTCCTTCCCTGCACTCACCCTGCGGTGGTGCTGACCGACGATCTCGGCCGCTATGAAAAGCTGAAGCTTTTTCTGCTCAATCTCGGACATTCCTATCTGGCGGAACGCTGGACGCAGGACGCGCGTGCGAAGGACGAGACGGTGCGGCAGGCAATGGCCGATGATGCGCTCGTTGCCGATTTGGAAACGCTCTGGCGGGACGAGGTTCTGCCGGTCTTTGCTGCGGAAGGCATGGGAGACGAGGCTGAGGCCTATATCGGCCAGTTGCGGGAGCGTTTGCGCAATCCCTTTCTCGCGCATCGGCTATCCGATATCGCCGGCAACCACGATGAAAAGAAACGTCGCCGCTTCGCCCCGGTCATTGCCGCAGCGGAGCGACTGGGGTTGAGCCTGCCGCAGTCGAAGCTGCGCGCGGCGCTTGCCACCATCAAGCAATAATGGAGTTTTTCATGCAGCGCATGGGCATGGTCATAGGCGTCAAACCGGAGATGATCGCGGAGTATAAACGGCTGCATGCCGCTGTTTGGCCGGAAGTTCTGGCGCTCATCAGCGACTGCAATATCCGCAATTACACGATCTTCCTGCGCGAGCCGGAAAATCTGCTCTTCGGTTATTGGGAATATCACGGCAGCGATATCAGCGCCGACATGGCGAAGATGGCCGCAAGCCCCAAGAACCAGGAATGGTGGTCCTTCACCATTCCCTGCCAGCAACCGCTCGAAAGCCGCAGGCAAGGCGAGTGGTGGGCGATGATGGAAGAAACCTTCCACCACGATTGAACGATTTCCTTTGACACTGACCGCGAGTGAACGGCCATGACCAAAATTACAGATCTGCGTGTTTTCGACCTGCGTTTTCCGACTTCCCAGAGCCTTGACGGTTCGGATGCGATGAACCCCGACCCGGATTATTCGGCGGCTTACGTCATCCTCGATACCGATGAGCCGGGCCTTAAAGGTCATGGGCTGACCTTCACCATCGGCCGCGGCAATGACATCTGCTGCATGGCCATCGAAGCAATGCGTCACCTGGTGGTCGGCACCGATCTTGCCACCGTCACCGAGAACCCCGGCAAATATTGGCGGCATCTGACAAGTGACAGCCAGCTGCGCTGGATCGGCCCGGACAAGGGCGCGATGCATCTCGCCACCGGCGCGGTCGTCAATGCGGTCTGGGATCTGCTGGCCAAGAAGGCGGGCAAGCCGGTGTGGCAGCTTGTTGCCGATATGAGCCCGGAAGAGATCGCCGATATTGTCGATTATCGCTATCTGACCGACGTGCTGACGCGTGACGAGGCGCTTGCGATCCTGAGACAAGCCGAAAGCGGCAAGAAGGCGCGTATAGAGACGCTGAAGAACGAGGGTTACGCCTGCTATACCACGTCGGCCGGATGGCTCGGTTATGACGACGCCAAGCTGCGTCGCCTTTGCCAGGAGGCCATCGATGCCGGATTCAACCATGTGAAGATGAAGGTCGGCCGCGATCTGGAAGACGATATCCGCCGTCTCACCATTGCCCGCGAAGTGATCGGTCCCGATCGTTACCTGATGATCGATGCCAACCAGGTGTGGGAAGTGGATCAGGCAATCGACTGGGTGAAGAAACTCGCCTTCGCCAAGCCGTTCTTCATCGAGGAGCCGACCAGCCCGGACGATGTTGCCGGCCATCGCAAGATCCGTGCCGCCATTGGCCCGGTGAAGGTGGCGACCGGGGAAATGTGCCAGAACCGTATCATGTTCAAGCAGTTCATCGCCGAAGGCGCCATCGACGTGGTGCAGATCGACAGCTGCCGCATGGGCGGTCTGAACGAGGTGCTGGCGGTGCTGCTGATCGCCACCAAATACAATCTGCCGGTTTGGCCGCATGCCGGTGGCGTCGGTCTTTGCGAATATGTGCAGCACCTGTCGATGATCGACTATCTGGTGGTGTCAGGCACGAAGGAAGGCCGCGTCATCGAATATGTCGACCATCTGCACGAGCATTTCATCGAGCCCTGCGATATCAGAAATGCCGCTTACATGCCGCCGAAACTGCCGGGCTTCTCCATCGAAATGAAGCCGGAGTCGATCGAGACCTATACTTTCGAGGGATGATCGAAGGAGAGCAGCGCCGCCTCAAGGCGCTGCCATTCCGCCTCGCTGCCAGGAAGGCCGAAACGCATGTCGTTCGGCCTTTCATCGAAGATGCGGACCAGAATGCCGCGCCGGCCAAGATGGCCGAAGAGTTCAGCGGCCCGATGGTCCCGCATAAGTGTAAACAGGGAGGTACCGCCGGCAATTTTCAGGCTCACTTTTTCCAGCAGGTGGTTCATGCGTCTTGCTTCCTCTGCGAGCCGGAGGCGCATGGATGATTGCCATTCCCTGTCCGCCAGGGCTTCGGTTGCAATATGCAGCGCCGGGCCGGAAACCGCCCAGGGGCCAAGCCTCGCTTCCAGTTCGGCGGCGATATCGGGATGCGTTATCGCGAAACCCAGCCGAACGCCCGCCATGCCGTAAAATTTGCCGAAGGACCGCAGAACCACAAGCGCATCCTCGCCGACAGCAGTTGCGAGACTTTCGGCCTGACCCGTTTCGATGAAGGCTTCATCCACAACGAGCAGACCGCCCTTGCGATGCATGGAAGCGGCGAGCGACGACAGTGATTTGCGGTCGGTCACACGGCCATCCGGATTGTTGGGATTAACAACCACGGCATAGTCGTAAGCCGGCAGCCCGCTGATATTGTCCACTTCTGTCATGACCAGCCCTGCCATCCGCGCGGTGCGGGCATGTTCGGCATAGGCGGGGGAAAGCACGGAGCCACTTCTGGCACCCCGGGCGAGCGCGATCTGGGCCAGCAGCGGCATCAGCATCTGGGTGCCGGGAGAAAGCGCGACATGCCGGGCGGAGGGTGCGCCGAAATGGGTTGCCGCCAGTTGTTTCAGCTCTTCGGCGGCATCGGGTTCCGGCAGGCGGGCGAAGGCGCTGGCGGGGACGGACGAATGCGGATAGGAGTGTGGGTTGATCCCGGTCGAAAGGTCGATCCACGGTTCAGGTGCGTCGGGAAACATCAGGCGCGCCTTGCCAAGATTACCGCCGTGACGGATCGTAGCCTGCGTCTTTTCTGATACTGTCTCGCCCATGTTCTTTGCTCTCGCTTTCCTGTCGCTCGTGATCGAACGCCTGACCGGCTATCCGGACTGGCTGTTCAACCGTATCGGCCACCCCGTCACCTGGATCGGTTCGCTTATCGCGCTGCTGGACAAAAAATGGAACCGGGAGCGTGCGCCATTTTCACAGCGCAAGATCGCAGGTGCGGCGGCTCTGGCTGTTTTTGTCGGGCTGACGGCGATCCTCACATGGTTTGTGCAATCGGCTTTGCTTGTTTTGCCTTTCGGCCTTCTGGCTGTGGCGGTCCTCGGCGCTTCTCTCCCGGCGCAGAAAAGTCTGGAGCAGCACGTGGGGGCTGTCGCCGCGGCGCTGGAGCGCGAAGGAGTGGAGGGTGGTCGCAAGGCGGTGTCGATGATCGTCGGGCGCGATCCGAAAAAGCTGGACGAAGCGGCGATCTGCCGGGCGGCGATTGAAAGCCTCGCCGAGAATTTTTCCGATGGCATTGTCGCCCCTGCCCTTTGGCTCGGCCTGCTGGGTCTGCCGGGCGGCGCGGCCTACAAGGCGATCAATACGGCCGACAGCATGATCGGCCATCGCTCGCCCCGCCATGAGGCCTTCGGCTGGGCCTCGGCTCGGCTGGACGATCTGGTCAATCTGCCGGCATCGAGGCTGAGCGGCGGTCTTTTTGTGGTCGCCGCGTGTTTTGTGAAGGGTGCGTCGCCCAAAGGGGCGATCGCCGCAATCTGCCGCGATGCACGGCATCATCGTTCTCCCAATGCCGGCTGGCCGGAGGCGGCGCTCGCAGGCGCTCTCGGCTTCGCGCTCGCCGGGCCGCGCTCCTATGGCGGGCAGATGATCGAGGCGCGCTTCATGGGTGAAGGCGGCAGGGCGGCGCTGGTTGCCGGCGATATTCGTACGGCGCTAAGGCTGGCGAGGATCGCCGACCTGTTGCTGATTGGCCTATTCGGGCTTCTGGCGGTGCTTATCGCGCTATAGACAGCAGCCCGTCGAGATCGAGATGCTGCTCCATATGCGCCGCCAGGCGGTCAAGAACAGCGTCCACCTGCTGATCATAGTTCAGCTCCGTGCCGTGACCGCCAAGCCGCTTCAGCCATGCGCCGCGCTGGCGGTCGTCCGCGAAAAGGCCGTGTATATAGGTGCCGAAGATGCGGCCATCGGGCGACATCGCGCCGTCGACATGGCCATCAATCGTCGAAAAAGGCAGATTGCCCGCTGTGCCAGTGGTTTCGCCGACATGCATTTCGTAGCCGGATAAATCAACTCCGTCGAAACTCGTACCGCGCACGGAAACGAGCCGCTTATCGCCTGCCAAAACCGTGTCGACATCAAGCAGACCAAGCCCTTCAACCTTTGCCGGTGGTCCTTCGATACCATCGGGATCGGCAATGGTTTTTCCGAGCATCTGATATCCGCCGCAAAGCCCGACAACAAAACCGCCGCGTCGTGCATGCGCCCTGATATCGATGTCGAGGCCAGCATTTTTCAGCACGGCGAGATCGGCGATGGTGGATTTCGAGCCGCACAGCAGCACCAGCCGGCAATTGGCGGGAATGGTTTCGCCCGGCCGCACGCGGATCAGCTCCACATCCGGCTCGATGTCCAGCGGATCGAGGTCGTCGAAATTGGAAATATGCGGCAGGATCGGCACGGCGATCCGGATCTTTGCGTCGGGCTTCTGCCGGGCGGGGCCGGCAAGGCCAAGCGCATCCTCCGCCGGCAGTTTCGCGGCATCGGAAAAATGCGGCAGAAGCCCGATGGGGGACCAGCCTGTCTTTTCCGCAATCATCCGCATGCCGTCCGAAAACAGGGCCGGATCGCCGCGAAATCGGTTGACGATAAAACCTTCTATCATCGTTGCATCTTCCTGTTCGAGCACGGCCTTGGTGCCGACAAGACTGGCGATGACGCCGCCCCGGTCTATATCGCCGATCAGGATGACGGGCGCATCGGCGGCGCGGGCGAAACCCATATTGGCGATGTCATTGGCGCGAAGATTGATTTCGGATGCGCTACCCGCCCCTTCCACCAGCACGAGATCGGCCTGCTGTTTCAGGCGTTCGAAGCTTTCAATCACCCGTGGCATCAGCCCGGCCTTCATGTGCTGATAATCGGCTGCCTTGGCGTTTCCGACAACCTTACCCTGTACTACCACCTGCGCGCCGGTTTCGCTCTGCGGTTTCAGGAGCACCGGGTTCATGTGGACGGAAAGCGGTACGCCGGCCGCCCGCGCCTGCAGCGCCTGCGCGCGCCCGATCTCGCCGCCGTCGGCGGTAACCGCCGCATTGTTGGACATGTTCTGCGGCTTAAACGGCATGACGGACAGGCCGCGCCGGGTGAATGCACGGGCAAGGCCGGCCACCATCAGCGATTTGCCGACATCCGAGCCGGTTCCCTGAAACATCAGCACCCGCGCAGTCATGTCAGAATTCTATCCCCGCCTGCGCCTTCACGCCCGCCTTGAAGTGATGTTTCACCAGCGTCATTTCTGTCACCATATCGGCGGCGTCGATCAGCGGTTGCTTGGCGTTGCGGCCGGTAACGATGACATGCAGATCGGGCCTGCGGCTGGAAAGCGTTTCGACGACCTCTTCCAGCGGCAGGTAATCGTAACGCAGCGCGATGTTCAGCTCATCGAAGACCAGCAGGCCGATCGTTTCGTCC
The DNA here is from genome assembly GCF_029840625.1 of Agrobacterium sp. GD03872. NCBI lineage: Bacteria > Pseudomonadati > Pseudomonadota > Alphaproteobacteria > Hyphomicrobiales > Rhizobiaceae > Agrobacterium > Agrobacterium sp. GD03872. Next base: position 292,745 of record NZ_JAOCCY010000005.1, on the reverse strand, counting down.
GCCATCAGCGCCTTGGCTTCTTCCCAGGCTTTTGCGGCTGCAGCCACATCGCGTTTCAGATCCTGCGTGTCCCACGTGAAACCCTCGCCCATGGTGCGCCATACGACCTTGTCGCCAAACAGGGTCAGCGCCTGCTGTTCACCCGTCGACCATGCACCCTTGATGAATTGCACAATACCCACCCGACGCCCGGTGCCGAGCATGCGCAAGGCAAGGCCAAAAGCAGCTGTGGATTTGCCTTTACCGGGGCCGGTATTGATCATCAGCAGGCCTTTTTCGACGGTCTTTGCCGCGACTTCGGCGTCCTGCACCGTTTTGCGGTTGACCATTTTCCGCCGGTGGCGTTCGGCTTCGCTGTCGCTGATGTCACGTGTCATCGCGTTTTCCTTCTCATCCAGCGTTGCGGGAATACGTGCCCCGCCATTCGGAGCGGCGACTATACCCAATTTGCCGCACCCGGCAATGCGCCAGCCACGGGGCCGCGGCATTGACCCCCGCGCCCGTTCAGCCTAAGGGTAACGGACTGACGGTCTTTTCCCGGCAACGGGAAAAGCTAAGAGGGAACACGGTCAACCCCGATTGCCGGGCCATTCCGTGGCTGCCCCCGCAACTGTAAGCGGTAAGCCCGCACCGTAAAGCCACTGGACCTCTCTCATGGTTCGGGAAGGCGGTGCCCGGGTGTTGATCGAGCCGCAAGCCAGGAGACCTGCCGTTTCAGGAAAAAACGTCTGCCGGGCGGGGTGCTCCGGTCAGTCGGTCCGATCGAACAGCCGGCTTGCGCCTGTCCGCGTGCCGTTTTCGATATCCGCACCCCTGAAGATTTTTGAAGGCGCGGGAACGGGACGTTTGGATATTTCAGCAACATCTCCATGTGCAGGCGGAAACACGCAGGACGAAACGGCGCCCGGCGTGGTCGTCTTCGTTTGCCGAAGCTGTCGCGATGAAGCCGATCCGAATGCCGAACCGCGTCCCGGTTCGCGCCTTGCCGACGCCGTTATCGCAAAGGCGGAGGAGGCGGGCATTGCCGTCCGTTCCGTCAATTGCCTTGCCAATTGCAAGCGCGGCCTCAGCGCCGCACTGCGCAGCGCCAATGGCTGGTCCTACGTCTTCGGCGGGCTGACGTCCGGCGATGCGGAAGATTTGCTGACCGGCGCGCGGCTGCTGGCTGCCGCCCCCGATGGCCTGATGCCCTGGCGCGGCCGCCCCGAACCATTAAAGCGCGGCATGGTGGCGCGCATTCCCCCATTCGATTTTACCGAGGAGAGATCATGAGCACCCTTCTGGACCGCGTTCCCTGCACCATCGTCACCGGCTTTCTGGGGGCTGGCAAAACCACGCTGCTGCGCGGACTTCTCGAAAAGCTTGACGGCAAGCGGCTCGCCATCATCGTCAATGAATTCGGCGATATCGGCATCGACGGCGAAATCCTGAAAGGCTGCGGTATTGAAAGCTGCCCGGAAGAGAACATCGTCGAACTGGCCAATGGCTGCATCTGCTGCACGGTGGCGGATGATTTCCAGCCCGCCATCGAGCAGATTCTGAGCCGCCAGCCCAAGGTGGAGCACATCCTCATCGAGACCTCGGGGCTTACCCTGCCAAAGCCGCTGGTGCAGGCCTTCCAGTGGCCGGCGATCAAGAGCCGTGTCACGGTAGACGCTGTTGTGGCCGTGGTGGATGGTGCGGCCCTTGCCGAGGGACAGGTTGCCCACGACATGGAAGCGCTCGCCGCCCAGCGCGCCAATGACGAGGCGCTCGATCACGATGACCCGGTCGAAGAGGTTTTCGAAGACCAGGTCGCCTGCGCCGATCTCATCGTGCTGACCAAGGCCGATCTTCTTGACGATACCGGTCTCGACAGGGCGAAGGCGCATATTCTCGAACATCTGCCGAAAGCGGCGAAGATCGTCGTGGCTTCGAACGGCGCCATCGATCCGGCTGTGCTGATCGGTCTCGGTCTTGCGGTGGAAGAGGATATCGAAAACCGCCGCACCCACCATGATGGCGAGCTTGACCACGAGCACGATGATTTTGACAGCTTCGTCATCGATCTGCCGGCGGTGAGCGATCCGGAAGCGCTGGCGGCGCGTATCGCCGAGACGGCGGCTGCGGAAAACGTGCTGCGCATAAAAGGCTTTATCGAGGTCTCCGCCAAGCCGATGCGCCTGCAGGTGCAGGCTGTCGGCAGCCGCGTCAATCATTATTATGACCGTCCCTGGGCGGTGGGCGAGGAACGCCGCAGCCGCCTCGTCGTCATCGGCGAAAAGGGTATCAACCGCGAAAAAATCGAGCAGATGCTGGCTGCCTGACCCATGCATATTCTCGCCACCACATCCTCGTCTCTTGACGATCTGATCGAGCCGGTTGATCTCAACCAGCCCAGGTCGGATGTGGTGATCCTGTCTTTCTCGGCAAGCGATCTTGCCGGGCTGGAACAGGCCTGGCAGCGTGCTGACAGCGCTGTTCCAGCCCTGTCCGTCGCCAATCTTTCCGAGCTTCGGCACCCCATGTCTGTCGACCTCTGGATTGAAAAGACGGCGGGACATGCTCGCGTCATTCTTATCCGGATTCTCGGCGGCGCGGAGCGCTGGCGTTATGGCGTCGACCAGCTTGCCATTGTGGCGCGCAGGCGCGGCATAAAGCTCCTGCTCCTGCCGGGAGAGTGCAGCGAAAGGGACGAAAAGCTCGAAGCGGCTTCGACCGTGGACAGGCAGATGCTGGCCTCCGTTCTCTCCTTCTTCCGGGAGGGCGGACAGGAGAATATGGGCCGTCTTGCCGCCGGCCTCACCGTTCTCGCGAGCGACGGGGAGTGGCCGGATATGGAGGCCGCGCCATTGCCGAAAACCGGTTTCTATCGGCCGGATCGAGGTGTGGTCGGGCAGGCTGAAGCCTGTGCCGGTTTTCCTGCCGATGCGGCCATTTTGCCCATTCTCTTTTACCGCTCCATGCTGCTGGCGACAGACGCGGCACCCGTCGACGCACTCTTTCATGCTCTTTGCGAGCGCGGTTTTGCGCCCCTGCCGATTTTTGTCAGCGGCCTGAAGGATGGCGAGGCCATCCGTTTTCTTGATACTGTGCTGCCTGAGTTGCAGCCCGCTGCGATCATTGCCGCCACGGCTTTCGCCAGCCAGGCGGATGATAGCGGTAAGACCCTGTTCGACCGCCTGGGCGTGCCGGTTTTTCAGGTGGTCATGGCAACGACACGACGCGACGGCTGGGCGGAAAATGCGCGCGGTCTCAATCCCTCCGACCTTGCCATGCATGTGGTCCTGCCCGAACTGGATGGCCGGATTCTCGCCGGTGCGATTTCGTTCAAAGAGGCGCGGATGGATGGCGGTGTCAGTCTGCTCAACGTGCCGGAAACGGACCGCGTCGAACAGGTTGCAAACCGCATCGCGGCCTTTCTGCGATTGAAACATGCACCACCTGAAGATCGCCGCATCGTCATTCTGATGCCGGATTATCCGGGTGCCGCGCCCGGGCGCACCGGTTATGCCGTCGGTCTCGATGTGCCGCAGAGCGTGCTGGAAATGCTGCGCGATCTTGCCGGTGCCGGTTATGCGGTCGGGGATATTCCCGATACGGCGCGGGGGCTGCTCGATCGTGTCGAACAGCAGGTTGCGGCGATCGATCTTTCCGCCTACCGGGATTTTCTTGCGGCTATACCGGCGACTGCTCTTGCATCGGTGAATGCGACGTGGGGAGCAGCGGAAGACGACGACGCGTTGACTGATGGCGCATTCCATTTTCGCGTTGCCCGCTTCGGGCAGGTTTTCGTGGCGCTGGCGCCGGATCGAGGGCGCAATGAGGATCGGCGGGTGGACTATCATGACCCTGCCCTGCCGCCCCGTCACGCGCTTGTCGCTTTTGGCGGCTGGATGCAGCGGGTGGCGGATGCGCATGCCATCGTGCATGTCGGCGCACATGGCACGCTGGAGTGGCTGCCGGGCAAAACCGTGGCGCTTTCACGCGACTGTTTTCCGGAAATCGTCACCGGGTCTTTGCCGGTGATCTATCCCTTCATCGTTTCCAATCCGGGTGAGGCGGCGGTGGCCAAACGGCGGATCGCGGCCGTCACCATCGGCCATATTCCGCCAGTGCTGGTCAATGCCGGCCTGTCGCCGGAGCAATCGGCGCTGGAACAGCTGGTCGATGAATATGCGCAGGCCGACGGTCTGGATCGCCGCCGCCGCGACCGGCTGGCGACGCTGATCGTCGAAAAGGCGCTGGAGACCGGACTTGCAGCCGAGGCGGGCGTGGGTGCAAAGGACGATGCCGATGCAGCCCTGTCGCGTATCGACGCCTTTCTCTGCGACCTCAAGGATTTCGCCATCAAGGATGGCCAGCATGTTTTCGGCCGTTGCCCCGGAGGTGAGAGCGATCCCCTGAGGCTGAAAAGCGCCGAATCGGAAAAGACCGCCCTGCTTGCCGCGCTCGATGGCCGGCATGTAATGCCTGGCCCTTCCGGCGCGCCGGCGCGCGGGCGGCTTGACGTGTTACCGACCGGTCGCAATCTTTATGCCGCCGATCCGCGCACCATGCCGACGCCCACGGCTTTCGAGCTCGGACGTGTGGCGGGCGAAGAGGTGCTTCGCCATTATCTGCAGTCCCATGGTGACTGGCCGAAACATCTGGTTTTCGATCTCTGGGGCAGCGCCAGCCTTCGCAATGGCGGCGAGGATGTGGCGCAGGCGCTGCACCTGATGGGGGCGCGACCGATCCACGACGCTGCTACCGGCCGTGTTACCGGCATAGAGGTCCTGCCGCCGGCGAGCATCGGGCGTCCACGCGTCGATGTGACCTTTCGCATTTCCGGCCTGTTTCGCGACATGTTTCCGGCGTTGATCGCACTCCTCGATGCCGCCGCCAAGGCTGTGGCGCAGCGTGACGAAGCACCGGGAGACAATCCGCTTGCGGAGGAGGCGGCGAGCCTCGGATATATACCGCCGCGCATCTTCGGTTCCGCGCCCGGCACCTATGGCGCAGGTATCGAGGAAAAGCTCGCCAGCGGGAAATGGGATGAGCGTGAGGAGTTGGGGCAAGCCTATCTCGACGCGGCAAATCACGCCTTTGGCGGGGCCGATGGGCTGGAGATGTTCGAAAATGCCGGTTTTGCGGAACTGGTGCACCGGGCCGATCTTCTGGTTCATACCGGCGATGATCCGGGTCGCGACCTTCTGGATGGTTCGTCCGATGTCGCTTTCATCGGCGGTTTTTCCGCCGCGAAGGCTGCACTCGGCGCCGCTGCCGATATCGTTGCGCTGGATACGACCGATCCGGCGCGCCCGCGCGCCCGGTCGATGGCGCAGGCGCTGACCCGGGTGGTGCGCGCCCGCGCCGTCAATCCGCGCTTCATTGCGGGCCAGATGCGGCATGGTCCGCGCGGCGCGGCGGAATTTGCCGAGACGGTGGATCGGCTCGTTGGTTTTGCCGAAACCACGCATGCTGTTTCCTCCTCACTGGTCGAGGCGCTTTACGACGCCTATTTCGGTAATGAGGAGGTGCGTGATTTCATCCTGCGGGAGAACCCCAAGGCAGCGGTGGCGATGGCCGAGCGTTTTTTGTCTGCCCGCCGTCGCGGACTATGGCACAGCCGCCGCAATGCGGTGGATGTTGAGCTTGAAATGCTGATCCTGCCCCGCGCCGAAAGGGTGGGGACATGATCGCGGCCGCAGCCGATCCCGTTCAGCCATTTGGCCGCCGCGGCCTTTGCCCGGCCCTATCCGCCCCCATGCGCACCGGCGACGGTTTCCTGTCGCGGATCGCGTTCGAGGCGGATATTTCGCCCCGCGCGATGATAGCGCTTTGCCATCTTGCCGAGCGACATGGCAACGGATTGATCGATATTACCGCGCGCGGCAGTCTGCAATTTCGCGGCCTGACGCCGGCAAGCGCCTGCGCTCTGGAAAAAGATGTCCTGACACTCGGTCTGCCTCTGCGCGAGGGGCTGGCAGTCGAGATTTCACCCCTTGCCGGCCGGGACGAGGTGGAAATTGCTGATAGCCGTCCCCTCGCCGCGGAGATTCGTAAAGAAGCTGACCGACTTGCTCTCCATGAAAAGCTCGCCGCCAAAATGTCCGTCGTCATCGACGGTGGCGGGCGTCCTTCCATGGGGGATTTGTTCGCCGATATTCGCCTGAAAGCAGTGTCGGTGGATGGTCAGGCCTTCTGGCGACTGCTGGTCGGAGGGCCTGAAAGCAAGGCGCTGAGCGCGGGAGTGGTTGAGACAGGTGCGGCGGCGGGTGTGGTTCTGTCACTGCTTCTTTGTCTGGCCGGCAAGGGACCGCTCGCGCGTGGCCGTGATCTGGATAGGCAGACCGTAAAAGCGGTCTGCGGCGATTGTTTGCAGGATCAGGTGACTGGCGGCGAAGCCGCCGCAGCGTTTTCGCCCTTGGGGCTGATGACCGTGGGAAAGGATCGCTCCGCTGCCTGGGTTGCGCCTGCCTTTGGCCAGGTGCGAGGATCCGACTTATCGCGCCTGTGCGAGCGTGCCGATCTGCTCGGTATCAAGGCCTTGCGGCCATCGCTGAACCATAGCCTGCTATTCTTTGGCTCGTCATCCGCCTGCAGCGCCGTTATTGAGACTGCGAAGGTGTCCGGTTTCGTCACTGCGGCCGGCGATGCGCGTTCGTCCATTGCCGCCTGCTCGGGTGCTCCGGGCTGCGCCTCTGCTTTTTTTTCGACCCACGAACTGGCCGCTTTTGCGTTCCGGGAATGTGCGTCGATGCTCGACGGCTCCTTCACGCTGCATTTTTCCGGCTGCGGTAAAGGTTGCGGGCATCCTGCTCCTTCACTTCTTGCCCTTTGCGGCACAGCCGATGGTCTCGCCGTTTCCGTTTCCGGCCGCGCAGGTGACCCGCCCGTTGTGATTATACCTTTCGAGCAACAGAAGACGGTGCTTTCGCGGCTTGCCCGTCTTTACGAAAAAGAACATAAGCCCGGGGAAAACGCTGCCACCCTGTTTGCCCGCCTGGGCAGGGACAAGATCGGTGCGGCGCTTCGACAGGATGACTGATGACAGACTATGATTATATTCGCGATGGCAATGCGATCTATGAGCGCTCTTTTGCCATTATCCGCGAGGAAGCGGATTTATCCGCCTTTACCGAAGAGCAGGCGGATATCGCCATCCGCATGATCCATGCCTGTGGGCAGGTGGAGGCAGCTAGCCATTTCCGCTTCTCGCCGAACTTCGTTTCGGCCGCCCGCGGCGCGCTTCTTGCCGGAAAGCCCGTTCTGTGCGACGCGGAAATGGTCGCCCATGGCGTGACCCGCGCCCGGCTTCCGGGCGATAATGCCGTCATCTGCACGCTGCGCGATCCGCGCACGCCGGAACTCGCGAAAAAGATCGGCAACACCCGGTCTGCGGCGGCTCTCGATCTCTGGGCGGACAAGCTCGAGGGTGCGCTCGTTGCGATCGGCAATGCGCCGACGGCCCTGTTCTATCTTCTGGAGATGCTGGAAAAGGGCGCCCCCCGTCCCGCCGCCATCCTCGGCATGCCGGTTGGTTTTGTCGGCGCGGCGGAATCGAAAGACGCGCTGGAGGCGAGTGGGCTCGGCATTCCCTATGCCATCGTCAAGGGACGGATGGGCGGCTCAGCCATGACGGCCGCCGCCGTCAACGCGGTTGCGAGGGCAGGCCTGTGAGTGCTGCTCTTTTTGAACATTCCAAGGGCAAACTCGTCGGTGTCGGCACCGGCCCCGGCGATCCCGAGCTGCTGACGCTGAAGGCCGTCCGCGCCATTGAAAATGCCGATGTCCTTGCCTTTTTCTGCAAGAAGGGCGGCAGCGGCAATGGTCGCGGCATCGTCGAGGCCTTCATCCGCCCCGGCACGCTGGAAATGCCGCTGATCTATCCCGTCACCGTCGAAAGCGACAAGAACGGCGAAGACTATCGTGGTGCGATCGCTGCATTCTTCGATCAGTCGGCGAAGGACATTGCGGCCCATCTCGATGCCGGACGTAATGTCGCCGTGCTCTCGGAAGGCGATCCGCTGTTTTACGGCTCGTATATGCATCTCCATCTGCGGCTTGCGCCCGCCTATGAGGCCGAGGTCGTTGCCGGCATCACTGCCATGTCCGGTTGCTGGTCCATGGCAGGGCTGCCGCTGGTACAGGGGGATGACATATTGAGCGTACTTCCCGGAACGCTCGGCGAGGATGTTCTGACGGAGCGCCTGTCCGGAACGGACGGCGCCGTCATCATGAAAGTCGGGCGTAACTTGCCAAAAATCCGCCGGGCGCTGGAAAAGGCCGGCAAGCTAAAAGAGGCGATTTATGTCGAGCGCGGCACCATGGCAAACAGCCACGCGGTACCGCTCATCGAGCGTGATGCATCGCCGGCACCCTATTTTTCGCTGGTTCTCGTACCCGGCTGGAAAACCAGACCCGGTGCGGGTGAAAAGCCATGACCGGCAAGCTCGTCGTTGTCGGCCTCGGCCCCGGCAATGTGGCGCAGGTAACGCCGGAGGCGCTTGCCGCCGTCGAAGCCTCGGAAGATTTCTTCGGTTATATCCCTTATCTCGACCGCCTGTCGCTGGCGCCGCACCAGCGTCGCCATGCCTCTGACAATCGCGAGGAAATCTCCCGCGCCGAACAGGCGCTCACCCTTGCGGCCGAGGGCGGCAAGGTCTGTGTGGTTTCCGGCGGCGATCCCGGGGTCTTCGCCATGGCGGCGGCGATTTGCGAGGCGATTGAAAACGGCCCGTCCGAATGGCGCAATATCGATTTTTCCGTCGTGCCGGGCGTGACCGCCATGCTGGCCGTTGCCGCTAAGGCCGGCGCGCCGCTGGGGCATGATTTTTGCGCCATTTCGCTGTCGGATAATCTGAAGCCGTGGAGCATCATCGAAAAACGGTTGATTGCGGCAGCGGAGGCCGGATTTGTGATGGCTTTCTACAATCCCGTCAGCAAGGCGCGTCCGCACCAGCTCGGCACCGCCTTCGACGTGTTGCGGGCGCATTTGCCCGGCTCGGTCCCGGTCATTTTCGGCCGCGCCGCGGGCCGTATGGAGGAGCGAATTAGGATCGTGCCGCTGTCGGAGGCAGCAAGCGACATGGCGGATATGGCCACCTGCATCATCGTCGGGTCGGTGGAAACACGTCTCATCGCGCGTTCCGGCAAAGAACCGATCGTTTATTCGCCGCGTTTTTCAAAAAGGGAAAGCTGATGGCGGATGGCGGTAAGCGCGGTTGCGATATCAGGCGCCGTCACCCTGTTTGCAGGCGTGTCGCTCAACTGTTGCGGCCGCTCGATCATGATGACCGGCAGGCCGAGCCGCCTCGCCGCTTCGATCTTGCCGTAACTGGCGCTGCCGCCCGAGTTTTTCGATATTACCGTCTCGATACGGTTTTCCTGCAGCATGCGGATTTCGTCATCCAATATGAAGGGGCCGCGGGCGGTGATGTAGCGCGCGTCCGGCACATTCAACTGCGGCTCCACGGGGTCCACGCTGCGAATGAGATAGCTGTGCTGGGGCGCGATTTCAAAAGGAAGAAGCTCCTGCCGGCCGAGCGCCAGAAAGACACGCTTTCTTTCGTTGCCGAGCGCGGCAACGGCCTGTCCGACAGTCTCGACGCTGTGCCATGTGTCCCCCGGCTGCCGGTCCCAGGCGGGACGCGCAAGTACGATAAGCGGGATACCGGCAAGCCTTGCCGCCTCAGTAGCGTTGGCGGAGATTCTCGCCGCATAGGGATGGGTGGCGTCCACCAGAATATCGAAACTCCCGGCCCGAATGAAATTCGCCAGCCCCGCCGCGCCGCCGAACCCGCCGCTGCGCATCGGTACGGGCTGTTCGACCGGCGAGAGCGTGCGCCCTGCCATGGACAGCAGAATTCGGTAGCCGGAGTCTTCCGCCAGCCTGCCGGCCAGAATGCGGGCATCCGCGGTGCCGCCAAGGATGAGTATGGAGCGCGTCATGACGTCTGAATATTCCGGAATGGGCGAGGCTTCCACCGAAAAGAGAGAAAAGCCCTGGCTTTCCATCGTCGGCATTGGCGAGGACGGGCTTGACGGACTTGGGAAAAATGCGCTCCGGGCGATTGAGGCTGCGGAGGTGGTGTTTGGAGGCAAACGCCATCTGGAGCTAGCGGCCGCAGCCGTTCGCGGTGAGGCCCGTCCATGGCCGGTGCCGTTCGATGTGGAGATGAGCGATGTTCTGGCGCTGCGTGGCAGGCGGATTTGCGTTCTCGCCTCTGGCGATCCATTCTTCTACGGCGTGGGTGTGACGCTTCTTCGGCGGATTCCGTCGAAGGAGACGATCTGCTATCCCGCCCCTTGCGCCTTTTCCCTGGCCGCCGCGCGGCTTGGCTGGGCATTGCAGTCAACCGAATGCGTATCGCTGCATGGGCGCTCCATCGATTTCCTGCGGCCGCATCTGCATGCCGGCGCGCGGATCATTGCGCTTACCTCGGATGAGCGTGACCCGGCCTTGATTGCGGAACTGCTCTCCGAGTCCGGTTTCGGTCAATCGGAGTTTCTTTTGCTCGAAGCCTTGGGCGGGGAGCGGGAACGGCGGCGGCAGGTTAAGGCGGCCGATTTTACCTTTGAAGAGATAGACCCGCTGAACCTGGTGGCGATCGACGTCGTGGCGGATGCGGATGCGCGAATCCTGGCTTTTACGCATGGTCTCGATGATAGCCTGTTCGAACATGACGGACAGATAACCAAACGCGAAATCCGGGCTGTGACGCTTTCCTCGCTGGCGCCCCGGCGTGGAGAATTGCTTTGGGATGTTGGCGCCGGTTCGGGTTCGATCGGTATCGAATGGATGTTGTCGCATCCCTCGCTGCGCGCCATCGCCATCGAGCAGCATTCGGAAAGGGCGGAGCGGATCACCCGCAATGCCGATGCTTGCGGCGTTCCGGGGCTTGAGGTCATGATAGGCGTAGCCCCCGGGGCTTTAGAAGGCTTGCCTGAGCCGGATGCGATCTTCATCGGCGGCGGCGGCAGTGAAACGGGTGTGTTCGAGGCTGCCGTGGACGCCCTGAAACCGGGCGGACGGCTGGTTGCCAATGCGGTGACGCTGGAAATGGAAGCGGTATTGCTTGCCGCCCAGGCGAAATTCGGTGGCTCGATGATCCGGCTGGAAGTTTCACGTGCGGGGGCTGTCGGTGCCATGTCGGGCTGGCGTCCTGCCATGCCGGTGACACAATGGAGCTGGATCAAACCGTGGTGACAGTCGCCGGCATAGGTTGCCGCAGGGGCACGGATTCGAAAGCGATTGTGGCTGCCGTGCGTGCTGCCGAGCAGATGTTTGGTATGATCGTCGAAAGCCTTGCGACCGCGCCGCTCAAGTCAGAAGAAGCAGGTCTTCGGGAGGCGGCGCAAAACCTGTCGCTGCTGCTTGAAATCATATCTGAGGATCGGCTCGATGCCGTTGCCTCAAAAACGATGACATTTTCACAGGCCAGCCTCGATCACGCCCACACGCCAAGCGTCAGCGAAGCTGCGGCTCTCGCCGGCGCGGGGGAAAATGCAAGGCTTGTCGCGCCGCGACTCGTGGTCGGTGATGTCACTGTGGCCATCGCAACGACAAGCAGCGCGCCACGGGATAATGGCTGCGCCATTGAACATGGAGAACAACAATGACGGTTCATTTCATCGGCGCCGGTCCGGGCGCCGCCGATCTCATTACGGTACGCGGGCGGGATCTCATCGCAGCGTGCCCCGTCTGCCTTTACGCCGGTTCGCTGGTCCCGAAGGCCCTGATCGATTATTGCCCGCCGGGTGCGCGCATCATCGATACGGCAGCACTTTCGCTCGATGAGATAGAGGCGGAATTCGTGGCGGCGGCAAAAGCCGGCAAGGATGTGGCGCGGCTGCATTCCGGCGATCTTTCGGTCTGGAGCGCCATGGGCGAACAGATACGCCGTCTGGAGCGTCTGGGCCTCGATTATACCGTCACGCCCGGCGTGCCCTCCTTCGCGGCCGCCGCTGCCACCCTGCAGCGGGAACTGACGGTGCCGGAAGTGGCCCAAAGTCTTGTATTGACCCGCATTTCCGGTCGTGCATCGAAGATGCCCGACGGCGAGACGCTGACGGCTTTCGGGGCGACCGGTGCGACGCTTGCCATCCACCTTGCCATCCACGCCATCGGCAAGGTGGTGGAGGAGCTGACGCCGCTTTACGGTTCCGATTGCCCGGTCGCTATCGTGGTGCGCGCTTCGTGGCCGGATGAGCGTGTCATTCGCGGCACGCTGTTTGATATCGAGGGCAGGCTTGTGGCCGAACCGGTGGAGCGCACGGCGCTGATCTTCGTGGGGCGTGGCCTTGTCTCGACGGATTTTCGTGAGAGCGCGCTTTATAGCGCCGACTATGTACGCCGGTTCCGCTCTCCGAAGGAAGATGCGGTGGGCTGATGCGACGGCGTGGAGGCGGTGCGGCCCTTGAGTGCACCCTGACGGTCAAACACCAGAATATCGAGCGCAATGGTCGGTGTTTTCAGCGCCGCAGCGGCGGTTACCCAGGCCTTTTCCGCAACGATTGCGCCGAGGTCGATGGACCTTTGGTCGGCCAGTTGGAACGCATGGGCCACCGTATTGGCGCTGCGTATGGCCGTGGCAAGCTCCCCGTCGCCTCCGGCTTCCGCGGCCAGCGCAGCCAGCGCGTCGAGATCGGCAAGACCTTTCTTGGAGTGCACGTCGAGCATGCCCTGGGCGAGTTTGGTCATCTTGGCGACGCCGCCGGCAATCGTCACCCGCTCGACCGGGTGGCTGCGCAGGTATTTCAGCATGCCGCCAATGAAATCTCCCATGTCGATCAGGGCGGTTTCGGGCAGGTCGTAAAGCGCCTGCCCGGCCCTTTCGGAACTGTTGCCGGTGGCGCCGAGAACATGCGTGCAGCCCGTAGCGCGCGCCACATCGATGCCGCGCCAGATGGAGTGAATCCAGGCCGAGCAGGAAAAGGGGATGACGACACCGGTGGTGCCGAGAATGGAAATGCCACCGAGAATGCCGAGCCTGCCATTCAGGGTTTTTTCCGCCAGTTTCTCGCCATCGCGAACGGAAATCTCGACTTCGAAATCTGCCTCCGGTCCCGCCACTTCCCGAATGGCGGCCTCGATCATCTTGCGTGGCACCGGGTTGATGGCGGGCTCTCCCGGCGGCAGCGGCAGGCCCGGCCGGGTAACGGTGCCGACGCCTTTTCCAGCCTTGAAGGTGATGCCGCTTCCGGGTTCGCCCCGCCTGATCGTACTTTCGATCAGCGCGCCATGAGTCACGTCTGGATCGTCACCCGCATCCTTGACGACACCGGCGCGGGCGAAGTTTTCACCCTTTTCTTCGGTGGCGAGGGAAAATGCAGGCCTCGCACCGCTTGGAAGTTCGACCTCGACAGGGTAAGGAAATTCGCCGGTCAGAAGGGCGGCGCAGGCCGCCTTCGTGGCGGCTGCCGCGCAGGTGCCCGTGGTCCAGCCGCGGCGAAGGGTCTTTCCATCCGTTTCCATATGAATTCCTATAGCCGGGACGGCTTTTTCCGTCATCGTTAAAAAAGCAGCCAAAAAAGAATGTCGATAGCGCAGATTTTGAACAGCATCGCCGCAAAAGGTCCGGTCTTCGAGGCCGGTCACGTCTGGCTTGCGGGCGCGGGGCCTGGCGATGTGCGTTATCTGACACTGGAAGTGGCGCTGGCGCTGTCTCAGGCCGAGATCATCGTGCGCGATGCGCTGGTGAGCGACGATGTCGTCGCGCTCGGTCCGCAGGCGGAAATCGTATTTGCGGGTAAAAGGGGCGGCAAGCCCTCCGCGACTCAGGACGACATTACCGCTTCGCTGATCGATTTTGCCCGGCAGGGCAAAAAGGTACTGCGGCTGAAGGGCGGCGATCCCTTCATCTTCGGCCGGGGTGGCGAAGAGGCGGAAGCGCTTGTCCGCGCCGGCATTCCCTTTCGCATATTGCCGGGCATGACCTCTTCGCTTGCGGCTCTCGCTTCTGCGCGCATTCCCGCCACCATGCGCGGCATCAGCCGCGCAGTGACGCTTGCCACCGGTCATGCTGCGGGCACTGAGGAGGATCTCGACTGGCCGGCGCTCGCGAAAACGCAGGAACCCATCGTCGTTTATATGGGACTGAAAAATATCGGCGTGATCGCGGCACTGCTGATGCAAGGCGGGCGTTCGGGCACTACCCCGGTTGCGGTTATCATGTCGGCGACGACGGCGCAGGAGCGTATTTTCATCGGAACACTGGAAAGCATAGCTGACGATGCACATCGCGAAAATTTCGAAGCCCCGGCTTTGATCGTCATCGGCGAGATTGTTTCGATGCGCGAACGGCTTGGAGTTTCAGGGGCATGACGGCGCGGGCGATCATCATCGGCGCACCGCGCTCGGGGTCCGGCAAGACCAGCGTGACCATCGGCCTGCTCCGAGCCTTTGCCCGACGCGGTATCAAGGTGCGCGGCATCAAGACGGGGCCGGATTACATCGATCCCGGTTTTCACGCCTTCGCCACCGGCACGCCGGGCCTCAATCTCGACAGCTGGGCCATGAAGCCGGACCTGTTGCGGCACCTGTTCTTGCAGCAGACCGAGGATGCGGAGCTTATTCTGATCGAAAGCGCCATGGGTCTGTTCGACGGTATTCCCGTGGCGGAAAACCGCACCGGTTCAGCTGCAGATCTGGCGCGGCTGTTCGGCATTCCCGTGCTTCTGGTGCTGGATGTGTCGGGCCAGTCGCAGACGGCCGCCGCCATCGCCCATGGTTTTGCCCATTACGACCCGACCGTTACCATGTCGGCGGTGGTGCTCAACCGGGCCGGCAGTGAAAGACACCGGACGTTGTGCACGGAGGCCATCGAAAAGATCGGCCTCCCCGTGGCCGGTTGCGTAATGCGTGATCCGTCGCTCATCCTGCCCGAACGGCATCTGGGGCTGGTGCAGGCGAGCGAACACCCGGAGATTGATGCCCATATCGAGCGGCTCGCGGATGCCATGGAAAAATCCATCGATCTCGATGCCCTGCTTTCACTCGCCGCGCCGGTGAATGTACCGTCCGGCTCGCTGTATGCGGCGATAGACCCCCCCGGGCAGCGCATTGCGCTGGCGGAAGACGCGGCTTTCACCTTCCTTTATCCGCATCTCAGGAAGCACTGGCACGCGGCCGGGGCCGAGATCGTGCCGTTTTCGCCGCTGGCAGATGAGGCGCCCGACGAGAGTTGCGATATCTGCTGGCTGCCCGGCGGATATCCGGAGCTTTTTGCCGGAAAACTCGCGGGCGCGACCGGTTTCAAGGCAGGGATCATCCGTTTTGCGGCGACAAGGCCGGTTCATGGCGAGTGCGGCGGCTACATGGTGCTGGGCGAGGCGCTGGAAGATGCTGGCGGCGTGACCCATGCAATGACTGGCCTTCTGTCGCATGCCACGAGTTTCGCGACGCGCAAAATGAATCTGGGCTACCGGCAGGCCACAATCGCTGCGAATGGCCCGCTCGGCATGGCGGGCGATATTCTGTGCGGCCATGAATTTCATTATGCCCGGGTCACCGATCCCGGCAGCGATGAGCCTTTCGCCCATATTGCTGACGGCCAGGGCCGACCGCTTGGACCATCGGGGGGCAGAAGAGGTCTTGTCTCGGGCACTTTTTTCCATGCCATCGCAAGAGGTGGCTGATCGTCTGCGATTTTGGCCCGGGCGACCTGCGGCAAAGTGGAGCGAGCTGCGAAAGTTTGTAGGCTCAGATCACGGATAAGTGCTATAGGTCGCTTATACGGCGCGGAAAAGCGGAGTTATCTCGCGTGATCCATGTCCGGTGAAGCGTGCGGGACCGAAAGCCGTTTCTTTTTTCCTGGTCCGAACCTGCTATCGCGCATTTATGTCGAGCGTGCCTACCGATGATGAAGCCTGGATTTTTTCTCTCTGCCGCTCTCGCCGCGACTATTCTGCTGGCACCTTTGGGCACCGGGTTCGATGGCACGGCTGCTCATGGCGGTGAAGATTTTGGCACCTTGGAAAAACTCGGTGCTGCGCTGTTCGACGATCCCAATCTTTCGATGAACCGCACCATGGCCTGTTCCACCTGCCATATGCAGGCCGCCGGTTTTTCCGATGCGCGGGAGAGCGACGAGGTGGGGCGGGATGTATCGCTTGGCGATGACGGTATTTCACTGGGCGATCGTAATGCTCCGACTGCAGCCTATGCCCGCTTCACGCCGCCTTTCGGGAGGAATGCTGCGGGAGAATATGTTGGCGGGCAGTTCTGGGATGGCCGTGCCTCCCTGCTGGAGGATCAGGCCGGCGGTCCACCGCTCAATCCCCTCGAAATGGGCATGCCGGACAAGGCTGCCGTCGTGAAACGGCTCAAGGAGAATCCGGATTATGTCGCGGCCTTCGGCACGCAGTTCGGCAAGGATGTTTTTGAGAGCGACGACACCGCCTATGCCGCGATGACCAAGGCGCTGGCGAGTTTCGAGCGGTCGGATGAATTCTCCACCTTCGATTCCAGATATGACCGCTTCCTGCGCGGTGAAGAAAAGCTGACGGATCAGGAAGAGCTGGGCCGGGTGCTGATCTCCTCGACGCAATTTACCAATTGCAATACCTGCCATGAAATCCGTGGCGCTAAAGGCCTGGAAGACGGCCTCTTCACCAACCACAAATATTTCAATATCGGCGTTCCCGCCAATATATCGGTTCGGGCCGTCAACGGCTCCAAGCCGGACGCGGTCGATCTGGGTCTGGCGCAAAATCCTGAAGTTGCCGGCGATGCCGCTCAGCGCGGCAAGTTCAAGGTGCCGACGCTGCGTAATGTCGCCGTCACCGGTCCTTACATGCACAATGGCGTGTTCAAGGATTTACGCACGGTGGTGCTGTTTTACGTGAAATATAAAAGCAAGAAGCCGAGCCGCCAGATCAATCCGGAAACGGGCAAGACGTGGGATGCGCCGGAAGTGCCTGAAAATATCGCCATGGCGGAACTGACATCCGCACCGGCGCTGGACGACAAGCGCGTGGACGCCATTGTCGCCTTTCTGAAGACGCTGACTGACAAAAGATATGAGCATCTTCTGCCAAAGGATGATGGGCAGGCGAACGCGCCGCCTGCCCAGCCGGTTTCGTCAAGCGTTACGCCGAAAGCGCCTTGAATTCGGCGAGAACCGCATCGCCCATTTCGGAGGTGCCGACCTGGCGGCTGCCCTCGGCCATGATGTCGGCAGTGCGGATGCCCTTGTCGAGCACGTTTGCGATCGCTGCTTCGAGCTTTGTTGCCTCATCCACCATGTTGAACGAGTAACGCAGGCACATGGCGAAGGACGCGATCATGGCGATCGGGTTGGCGACGCCCTTGCCGGCAATGTCAGGGGCCGAACCGTGCACAGGCTCATACATGGCCTTGCGCTTGCCGGTCTTGGCGTCCGGTGCGCCGAGCGATGCGGAAGGCAGCATGCCGAGCGAGCCGGTGAGCATGGCGGCGACGTCGGAGAGCATGTCGCCGAAGAGGTTGTCGGTGACGATCACGTCGAACTGCTTGGGCTTGCGCACCAGCTGCATGCCGCCGGCATCGGCCAGCATATGTTCCAGCTGAACATCCCTAAACTTGGTGGCGTGGGTTTCGGTGACCACCTGGTTCCACAAAACGCCTGACTTCATCACGTTGCGCTTTTCCATCGAGCAGACGCGGTTGTCGCGGGTGCGGGCCAGTTCGAAAGCGACGCTGGCGATGCGCTCGATCTCGAAAGTGTCGTAGATCTGTGTGTCGATGCCGCGCTTCTGGCCGTTGCCGAGATCGATGATCTGCTTCGGTTCGCCGAAATAGACGCCGCCGGTCAGCTCGCGGACGATAAGGATATCGAGGCCTTCAACCAGCTCCGGCTTCAGCGAGGAAGCGGCGGCAAGTGCCGGGTAGCAGATGGCGGGGCGCAGATTGGCGAAGAGTTCGAGGTCCTTGCGCAGACGCAGCAGGCCGGCTTCCGGGCGATGCTCATAGGGAACGCCATCCCATTTCGGGCCGCCGACGGCGCCGAACAGGATCGCATCGGCGGCAAGCGCCTTTTCCATATCCGCATCGGAAATCGCCACGCCATGGGCGTCATAGGCGGAGCCGCCGACCAGACCTTCCGAGACGGTAAAGCCGGCATTTTGCGTGCTGTTCATGTAATCGATCAGCTTGCGGACTTCGGCCATGGCCTCCGGGCCGATACCGTCACCGGGCAGAAGGAAAAGCGAACGAACTGTCATGAAAACCCTCCTTGGGCGGCGCGCCGGAAAACATCCTGAAGGGTTTTCGATTGCGGCGAACGCGGCGTCAAACTCATTCCGTCCTGCACATGGCAAATCGTGTCGCAGCCGGACGGGATCGGAGGCTTCTTATCTCCGCCTCAAGGGCTTTTCAAGCAAAGCAAAAGCCGATCCGGTACTGTTTGGTACGGGATCGGCTTTTTTGAAGAGCGGAAATGTGGTCAGGCCCAGGGGCGGACAGAGGCGTTTGCCTTTTCGAACGTGTCGATGGCGCCGGAATGTTCCAGCGTCAGGCCGATATCATCAAGCCCGTTCAGCATGCAATGGCGCTTGAATTCGTCGATCTCGAAGGTAATTGTGCCGCCATCCGGGCCGCTGATTTCCTGGCGTTCCAGATCGATGGACAGGACGGCGTTCGATCCGCGCGATGCGTCGTCCAAGAGCTTTTCGAGATTCTCTGGGCTGACGACGACAGGCAGGATGCCGTTCTTGAAACAGTTATTGTAGAAGATATCGGCGAAGCTGGTGGAGATCACGCAGCGGATGCCGAAATCGAGCAACGCCCATGGCGCATGTTCGCGCGAGGAGCCGCAGCCGAAATTGTCGCCCGCGACAAGAATCTGGGCGTTCTGATAGGCGGGCTTGTTCAGTACGAAATCCGGATTGGGCGAGCCATCCTCTAGGTAGCGCGACTCGGCGAAGAGGCCTTTGCCGAGGCCGGTGCGCTTGATGGTCTTCAGATAGTCTTTCGGAATGATCATATCGGTGTCGATATTGACCACCGGCATGGGCGCGGCAACGCCCGTCAGCTTGGTGAATTTTTCCATCTGTCGCTTCCCGTGTTTCCCTTGAACGAAATCCAGCACGGGCAAGAGCCTACCGGATGTTCTCTGCCGGGAAATACTGCAAAACTCGGCGCTTTAGAAGCGCAAACCCGCGTTCTTCGGTACGCCTCTCGCGGCGTACTGGCGTTTTGACCGGATTAAACGATCTCAGAGATCGATAATCGTGCCCTTGCCGTCGTTCCAGACATGCATGTCGCGCTGGTTGCGGGGCTTGACCGGAATGGGGGCCGGCTTCAGACGCGCGGAAAGCAGGCGGGCAGCGCTGAGGACCGCGAGCACGCCGATGAAAGCGACTGTGAGCGACGCGGTGAAAAGGGCGACTATCGCCAGAATTGCAATGCCGGATGCGGCGATGAAAAACGAACGTATGCCTTGCATGATCCAAACCTTTCTATCCAGACGAATGTGGGCCTTCTTCTTCCGGCTTGCAAGAGGATTCAGTGGATTGTCAGCTTGCAGATGTCACAAAAGCTTGACACAAGTGCGGCATGGCCAATTTTTCCGAAAATATTCTTGTGAGACCCCGCCGGTCGCTGCTCTCCGTTCCGGCCATCAATGTTCGGGCACTGGAAAAAATCCGCGATCTCGATTGTGACGCAGTGATCCTCGATCTGGAGGATTCGGTCGCGCCCGATATGAAGGGCAAGGCGCGGAACAATCTGGAGAAGCTGTTTTCGGAAGCGCCTTTTGCCAGGGACGAGATCATTATCCGCATCAACCCGCTCTCCACGCCGGACGGCGAGGCGGATCTGCGGCTTGTGCTTTCCTGCCGGCCGGATGCAATTCTTTTGCCGAAGGTGGAGCAGCCGGCCGATATTCACGAGGTGGCCGATCTTCTGGCCGAGGCGGATGTGCCGGAGCACCTGAAAATCTGGGCGATGATCGAAACGCCGCTTGGTGTCCTGAATGCCGCCTCTATTGCTGACGCGGCCCATACGCCGGATGCCCGGCTTTCGGCTTTTGTCATCGGGCTCAACGATCTGCGTAAGGCGACGCGGGTGCCGGCCCTTCCCGGACGCACTTATCTCGTACCCTGGATGATGCAGGTGGTGCTTGCCGCCCGCGCCTATGGTCTGGATGTCATCGACAGCGTTTCGAACGACTTTCGCGATATCGCCGCTTTCGAAGCCGAATGTGAGCAGGGTCGCGCCATGGGGTTCGATGGCAAGATGCTGATCCATCCGGCCCAGATCGAGCCGGCCAACCGACACTTCGCGCCGGATGAGGCAGCGGTTGCGGAAGCCCGCGAGATCATTGCCGCTTTCGCAAAACCCGAATCTGTGGAATTGAACGTCATCAACATGAACGGTCGCATGATCGAGCGGCTGCATGTGGGGCAGGCCGAAAGGCTGGTCGCCATGGCCGATATCATCGCACAAAGAAAGGCAAACAGGACGTGAAAGTCTATCGTTTCATAACCGGTCCGGACGACGCGAAATTCTGTCACCGGGTCACCGAGGCGCTGAACAAGGGATGGGAGCTCGCCGGTTCACCGAGCTACGCCTTCAACGCCGCAAGCGGCGTGATGCATTGCGGCCAGGCCGTGACCAAGACGGTCGAAGGCAAGGAATACCATCCGGACATGAAACTCGGCGAGCAATAAATGCGCCGCAGGCGGGGCTAACGCTCCGCCGCGGCCTCGTCGGCGCTTTCCTCAATCCGCTCCATGTCGTCATCCGACAGGCCAAAATGATGGCCGATTTCATGGATCAGGACATGGGTGATGATATCACCAAGTGTTTCCTCGTTCTCGGCCCAGTAATCGAGAATGGGACGGCGATAAAGCGTGATGCGGTTGACCATCTCGCCCGTTTCCATGGTAAAACGTTCGGAGATGCCGCGCCCCTCGAACAGTCCGAGAAGATCGAAGGGGGTTTCGAGCGCCATGTCCTCGAACACGTCATCGGTCGGAAAATCGGCGATCTCGATGATGAGATCTTTTGTCAGTGCGCGAAATTCTTCCGGCAGGTGGCCATATGCCTCGATCGCAAGCGACTCGAAGGCGGAAAGTGTCGGCGCATGGCGGTCCCGCCAATCGTCGGTCTGGTCTATGCGGGCCATTTCTGCTCCTTGTTGGAAGGCCCATATAAACACTTGCTGGACAAATTTCGAGACCCGACTGCTTCACCCGCCGAAAAAGCATGAAATTCTTGGCGTTACAGTTACTTTTCAAGCCGTCGTCATCTTGACATAAACGGGCGTCTCGCGTAATCGGCACCCAAATTGATGGCGTAGTGCGCCTTCTGTTTATTCCGCCCCTCAAAAGGCGGCTTCACCGGCAGACATTCAAAGGGGCATTCAGCCCTGACGGATTTCCGCTACTCCGACTGATAAAAAGACGGCCAGCTTGCATTTGCGGGCAGAGCCGGAACGAACATGAAAGGATAAAAAATGTTCGCAGTCATCAAGACCGGCGGTAAGCAGTACCGCGTAGCGGCCGACGCCGTGCTGACCATCGAAAAGCTGGAAGCAGAGGCAGGCGCAACTGTAGAATTCACCGAAGTTCTCGTTGTTGGCGAAGGCGCCGACGCCAAGATCGGTGCTCCCTTCGTCAAGGGCGCCATCGTCAAGGCTGAAGTTGTCGAGCACAATCGCGGCAAGAAGGTCATCGCCTTCAAGAAGCGTCGTCGTCAGAACTCCAAGCGTTCGCGCGGCCATCGTCAGCATCACACTGTCGTCCGCATCACGGACATCGTTGCTGCCTGATCGGCGCGACACGGGAAACAAGGTTTAAAGGAGAACTCCAATGGCACACAAAAAAGCTGGCGGTTCCTCGCGTAACGGTCGCGATTCCGAATCCAAGCGCCTTGGCGTGAAGAAGTTCGGCGGCGAAGCCGTCATTCCAGGCAACATTATTCTGCGTCAGCGCGGCACGCAGTGGCATCCGGGCGCCAATGTCGGCATCGGCAAGGACCACACGATTTTCGCACTGACCGCAGGTAACGTGAACTTCCGCACGAAGGCCAACGGCCGCGTATTCGTATCCGTGGCCCCGAAAGCGGAAGCCGCAGAATAAGCCGGTAAGCGTCATATGCAGCCGGTGTCCCATCGACCCGGCTGAGACGTATCAGGTTCAGTCAAGAAAACAGGGGAGATGGGGCACCACCCAACTCCCCTTTTTCTTTAACCTCATGGAGGGACTGAACCATGCAAGCTGAATTGTTGAGGGTTGACCAATCACGGTCACCCGAGGAACGGCCGAGGCCCGATCGGTCGAGGAGCGATTGCCCCGTTTTACTGTCGCAGAGGCTGGTTTTGCGCAAGCCTCACGAAGAAGACATCGACGCCCTTGCCCATCTTGCCAACAATGCCAATATCGCGACCATGGTGTCGCGTATGCCGCACCCTTACACGGCCAAAGACGCCGCGGACTTCGTGCGACGCTCCAAAGCTGGCGAGATTGGCAAGTGCGTCTATGCGATTACCCGCATGGACAATGGCGAGTTTTTAGGCTGCTGCGCGCTCGAACCCCAGGAAGATGAAAAGACGCTGGAAATCGGTTACTGGCTGGGGGAACCCTACTGGAACCGGGGTTACATGACGGAAGCGGCGCATGCGCTGATCGACATGGCCTTTCGTACGCGTGAAATCGACCAGATCGATGCCCGTTGCCGGGTCACCAACATCGCTTCGCGACGCGTCATCCAGAAGTGCGGTTTCCAGTTCCAGGGCTCCGGCATGGTCGGTTCGCTGGCGCTCGGCGGCATGGTGCCGGTCGAATGGTACAGGCTGGACCGCAAGACCTGGGTTTCGCTGAAGAGCTGGGGGGATATGGGATGAGCACGATTGAGCTTACCCGTCGCCGCGCCGCCACTGCCGTGGCGCCGCCCGGCCCCTGCCCTGTCATCGAGACAAAGCGCCTGGTGCTGCGGCCGCAGCGGCTTTCCGATGCCGGCAGCATTGCGGAATCGCTTGGCGACTTCGCCGTGACCAGAATGCTGGCCCGTGTTCCCGCGCCCTACCACAGGCAGGATGCGCTGGAATGGCTGGTCTTGCGCACCTCCGGCACCCTGCCCGACTGGGATTTCGCCATTACCAGCGGCGACGATACCCTGATCGGCGTCGTCTCGGTGGAATTGCGGCATGGCGAGTGGCATCTCGGCTATTGGCTGAACCGCTTCTACTGGGGCAAGGGTTACATGACCGAGGCGGTGGCCGCCGTGGTCGAGCGGTTCTTCCGCCGCATGCCGGGAGTGACCCTTCATTCCGGCGTATTTGCGGATAATCCCGCCTCGCTGCGCGTGCAGGAAAAACTCGGCTTCCGGGTGACCGGTTGCCACCAGGTCTACGCCACGGCGCGCGCCGCCATGGTGGCGCATATCGGTACGAAGATCACGGCTGAGGATTTCATTCAGCCGCATCGTACTTGAGGAGCATTGCAAGGCCGGTTTGATCCAAACCGGCCTTGTCTCGCGCATGGGCTTCCCGCACGATAGTCTTTGACCTCGTGAAGAAGCGCTTGTATTCGAAACGACGATATTTTTGTTCGACGCAACGGCAAGATTGTTGCGTCCGCAAACCGACAGAACGGCAGTCCGATGAAATTTCTCGATGAAGCAAAAGTCTATATCAAGTCCGGCGACGGCGGCGCGGGCGCCGTTTCCTTCCGGCGCGAAAAATTCATCGAATTCGGCGGTCCTGACGGTGGCGATGGCGGACGCGGCGGCGATGTCTGGGTTGAGGTGGTCAACGGCCTCAACACGCTGATCGACTTCCGTTTCCAGCAGCATTTCAAGGCCTCCATCGGACAGCACGGCATGGGCAAGACCCGCACCGGCGCCAAGGGTTCGGATGTGGTGCTGAAGGTGCCCGTTGGTACGCAGATCTTCGAGGAAGACAATGAAACGCTGATCGTCGATCTGACGAAAGAAGGCCAGCGCTTTCGTCTTGCTGCCGGCGGCAATGGCGGTTTCGGCAATGCCTATTTCAAGTCGTCGACCAACCAGGCCCCCACCCATGCCAATCCGGGCCTCGCGGGCGAGGAAAAGACAGTCTGGCTTCGCCTGAAACTGATCGCCGATGCCGGTCTCGTCGGTCTGCCCAATGCGGGTAAATCCACGTTCCTTGCGACGGTCACCCGTGCGCGACCGAAGATCGCCAACTATCCCTTCACCACCCTTCATCCGAACCTGGGCGTCGCGACCATCGATGGCCGTGAATTCGTGCTGGCCGATATTCCCGGCCTGATCGAAGGCGCGCATGAGGGTGTGGGCATCGGTGACCGTTTCCTCGGCCATGTGGAGCGTACCCGCGTGCTTCTGCATCTCGTTTCCGCGCAGGAGGAGAAGGTGGGCAAGGCCTATAAGACGGTTAAGGCCGAGCTGGACGCCTATGGCGGCGGGCTGACCGACAAGCCGGAAATCGTGGCGCTGTCGCAGATCGACGTGCTCGATGAAAAAGAGCTGAAAAAGAAGGCCAAGGAACTGGAGAAGGCCTGCGGCCGTCCCCCGCTACTTCTCTCCGCTGCCGCCCATATCGGCATGACGGAAGCGCTGCGCGCCCTTCGCGATGTCATCGTCTCGGCGAGCAATGGCGGCGAAACCGCCCTGCCCGACCGGTCGATGCCGCATGAGGACAGCGAGGCCGAGGAAGAGGACGACCGTCTATGAGCCTGACGCGCAAGCCGCTGGCGAGCCATCACCGGATCGTCATCAAGATCGGGTCGGCGCTTCTGGTGGACCGGAAGACCGGTCTCAAGAAAGACTGGCTCGACGCCATCTGCGAGGATATCGCCGCGCTGAAGAAAAACGGTGCGGATGTGCAGGTTGTGTCTTCGGGCGCCATCGCGCTTGGCCGCACCGTGCTTGGCCTGCCCTCCGGTGCATTGAAGCTGGAAGAAAGTCAGGCGGCGGCGGCTGTCGGCCAGATCGCGCTGGCGCGGGCATGGTCGGAAAGTCTGTCGAGACATGAGATCGTCGCCGGCCAGATTCTTCTGACGCTCTCCGATACCGAAGAGCGTCGCCGTTATCTCAATGCGCGCGCCACCATCAACCAGTTGCTGAAGATCGGCGCCATCCCGATCATCAATGAAAACGACACGGTTGCGACCACCGAGATCCGTTATGGCGACAATGACCGTCTGGCGGCGCGTGTGGCGACCATGACGGGCACCGATCTTCTGGTGCTACTTTCGGATATTGACGGGCTTTACACGGCTCCGCCGCATCTCGATCCCGACGCGAAATTCCTTGAGACGATTGCCGATATTACGCCCGAAATCGAGGCCATGGCAGGCGGTGCGGCATCCGAGCTTTCGCGCGGCGGCATGCGCACCAAGATCGATGCGGGCAAGATCGCGACCGCTGCCGGTTGCGGCATGATCATCGCTTCCGGCAAGACGCTTAATCCTTTGAAGGCTATTGAAAACGGCGAGCGCTCCTCATGGTTCGCGCCTTCGGGCACGCCGGTGACGGCGCGCAAGACCTGGATTGCCGGGCAATTGCAGCCGGCCGGCGAAATCCATGTCGATGCCGGCGCGGAAAAAGCCCTCTATGCCGGAAAAAGCCTGCTTCCCGCAGGCGTGCGGCAGGTGAAGGGCAATTTTGGGCGCGGCGATGCGATTGCCATTATCGGCGTCGAAGGCCGCGAAGTCGCGCGCGGCCTTGCGGGTTACGACGCGGAAGAAGCGCGCCTCATCATCGGTCACAAGTCCAATGAGATCGAGGCGATCCTCGGTTATATCGGGCGGGCGGCCATGATCCATCGCGACGATCTGGTGATGACCGGCGCCGCCGTCAAAGTTAAAGATGTGAAGAAGGATGAGGTCCATGCCTGAACAGGCCGTGAAGCAGAGCCATGACATCGACGCGCTGATGATGACCATCGGCGCTCAGGCGAAAGCTGCTTCACGACCGTTGTCCATCGCCGGCACAGACCAGAAGAACCGCGCGCTGCTTGCCATGGCCTCCGCAATCGAGGCATCCAGGGATGCGATCCTTGCCGCCAACAGGAAAGATCTGGCCGCGGCGGAAAGTGCAGGCCTTGCCGCTTCCTTCGTGGACAGGCTGACCCTCAACGATGCAAGGATCGCCGGTATTGCCGAAGGCATCCGTTCGGTTGCGGCGCTGTCTGATCCGGTCGGCGAAGTCATCGCCGCCTGGGACCGCCCCAATGGGCTGAAGATCGAGCGCGTGCGCACGCCGCTTGGCGTCATCGGCGTGATCTACGAAAGCCGCCCGAATGTGACGGCGGATGCCGGTGCCTTGTGCCTCAAGGCGGGCAATGCCGTGATCCTGCGCGGCGGCTCGGATTCGCAACATTCATCGCGTGCTATCCATGCCTGCCTCGTGGAAGGCCTGAAGATTGCCGGTCTTCCCGAGCACGCCATTCAGCTGGTGCCGGTGAGCGACCGTGCTGCCGTCGGCGCGCTTCTCAGCGGCCTGAACGGCACGGTTGATGTTATCGTGCCGCGCGGCGGCAAAAGCCTCGTGGCCCGGGTGCAATCGGAAGCCCGCGTTCCGGTCTTCGCGCATCTGGAAGGTATCTGCCATATCTATGTCGATGGGTCCGCTGATCTCGACATGGCGAAACGTATCGTCGTTAATGCCAAGATGCGCCGCACCGGCATTTGCGGTGCAGCTGAGACATTGCTGGTGGATGCCGCCGCCGTTTCCACGCATCTTACGCCGCTGGTCAATGCCCTGATCGAAGCCGGTTGCGAAGTGCGCGGTTCGCAGGCCGTTCGCGATGTGGTGGCGGGTCTGGCGCCGGCAACGGCAGAGGACTGGCGCACCGAATATCTCGATGCGATCATTTCGGTCGCCGTGGTGGAGGGTATTTCGGGTGCGATAGAGCATATCGGCACCTATTCGTCCAACCATACCGAGGCGGTGATCGCCGAGGATCCCGATGTGGTCGCTCGTTTCTTCAACGAACTCGATTCGGCCATTCTGCTGCACAATGCTTCAACGCAATTTGCCGATGGCGGCGAATTCGGCATGGGCGCGGAAATCGGCATCGCCACCGGCAAGATGCATGCTCGGGGCCCGGTTGGCGTCGAACAGCTTACCTCGTTCAAATACCGGGTGCATGGCACCGGCCAGACACGGACCTGATATTTGCCGGCTGACAAGCGCCTCGACAGACGTTACCTCACCATGCCGCATGTGGAGCGCGGCATGGTCGTTGGCCTGTTTGGCGGTTCTTTCAATCCGCCGCATGCCGGCCATGCGCTCGTGGCGGAGATTGCGCTGCGCCGGCTCGGTCTCGACCAGCTCTGGTGGATCGTCACACCGGGCAATCCGCTGAAAAGCCGTTCGGAACTGGCGTCCCTCGAAGATCGCATCGCCGCCTGCGAAAAGCTGGTTCACGATCCGCGCATCAAGGTCACGGCGTTCGAAAAGTCACTCGGCATGAGCTATACGGCCAATACGCTCGCCAAGGTGAAGGCAAAAAACCCGCATGTGCGCTTCATCTGGATCATGGGGGCTGACAATCTGAAGAGCTTCCATCGCTGGCAGAAATGGCGCACCATCGCCGAGACCTTCCCGATTGCGGTAATCGACCGGCCAGGCTCCACACTCTCTTATCTCTCCTCCACCATGGCGCAGGCTTTCAGCCAGG
Source organism: Agrobacterium sp. GD03872 (assembly GCF_029840625.1). Taxonomy (NCBI): domain Bacteria; kingdom Pseudomonadati; phylum Pseudomonadota; class Alphaproteobacteria; order Hyphomicrobiales; family Rhizobiaceae; genus Agrobacterium; species Agrobacterium sp. GD03872. The sequence continues at coordinate 265,170 of NZ_JAOCCY010000005.1, read as the reverse complement.
CGCGGATAGACGAGGACGATGCCGGGGTTTTGTGGAAAAAACGCGCTCCCGCCTGGGTTTTCATCCATGGGCCGCGTTCCACGCTCAGCTCCACGGCGCTGCGCAACGGCCGCAAATGACACGCTCGATCACAAATGATGTATGGGCCAGCCGCCAGAGGGTCCATATCTTGAAAAGTTAATGCTTTGATGCCACCTTCATTGTGTGACGCAGAGAATCGCGTCGCGCAGTGCCTGTTTTGTCATTCTTGGAAAGGAAAACCTCTGACAACAGTACACGCCAAGGGAAGAGCATTTGTTGCTATCCCGAAGGGCCAGGACAGTGGCGCCGATGCCGCCGGCCATGCCCTCGAAACCGTCCTCGCGAGCCTCGAGGACTCCAAGGCTGAAGATATCGTCTCTCTCAACATTGCCGGAAAATCGGCGCTTGCGGACTACATGGTCGTGGTCTCCGGGCGGTCGAACAGGCATGTTTCGGCGATTTGCGAGCATCTTCTGAAAGACATGAAGGATGAAGGGTTCGGCAACGCCCGCGTCGAAGGTCTCGAGACCGGAGACTGGGTGCTGATCGATACCGGCGACATCATCGTTCATGTGTTCCGCCCGGAAATCCGCGCCTTCTACAACATTGAAAAAATGTGGGCGACGCCGGACATGCTGGAAGAGACGCTGCATTGATGCGGTGAGCCTTTGAGCGAGTGCATCGTTTTTGCCGAAGATCTACCTGACTTCGGAAACGGCGCCTCTGGCCGGAAATCAGACCGGCCGCATAGGAATCCGCAGACTATGCTGTTAAGAGCGGGACCCTGTTGGGTCACGACGAATGCAGGTTTGCGATGCGGATTTCAATTTTTGCGGTGGGACGGCTGAAATCCGGCCCTGAAAAGGATCTTGCGGCCCGTTATATCGAGCGTCTGGCAAAGACCGGCCCGGCGATCGGGCTGGAGTTTTCGCGGGTGATTGAGGTTGCGGAAAGCCGCGCTTCCAATGCCGAGACCCGCAAGCGTGAAGAGGCCGCGATGCTGGAAAAATATCTGGCTGACGGAGCGGCCCTCATCCTGCTGGACGAGCGCGGGAAGGCGCTTGATAGTCCCGGCTTTGCTTCCTTTTTTGGCGATCTGCGCGATAGCGGCAAGCGTGACCTTGTGATCGCCATTGGCGGAGCCGACGGGCTCGATCCCGCGCTTTACGAGAAAGCGACCGCTGTTCTCAATCTCGGCAAGCTGACATGGCCGCATCAGATTGTTCGTATCTTGATCGCCGAGCAGCTCTACCGTGCCGTCACGATCCTTTCCGGCCATCCCTATCATCGCGTTTGATCGGGTTTCGATTCGGAGAATTGTCTCAATTTCAACATGAAGCTCCGCGACACCGCTGACAGCGCACGGCTTTGGCAGCGGCCTTTCCAGGGCCTCTTGGAAGATCGCGGCAAAATCCCTAATATCGGCGCTTCTGCTTCGGCATCAAAGAAAGTTCACATGGACAACAGGCCTCAACGAAAACGGCACGCTGCCCTTGCGGGCGCGGTTATTGCTGCTTTCGTCATGGGGAGCGGTCCGACCTATTCGCGCGACGATGCGGGCGCCATCCCGGTGGCAGGCGAGGATTCATCGCCGGATGCGCTGCAGACGCTGGAGAAGCGCCGCGACCAGAACCGGCAGGATCTGGAGGAGCTGGTCGACAGCATCGGCCTTTCGGAAGACAAGACAAGGAGGCTTGAGGAAAGCATCTCTTCCCTCAACCAGGACAGTGCGCGCATCCGGGAGGAGCTGATTGCGTCTGCTGCCCGCCGCAAGGCGCTGGAGGCGAAGATCAGTGACGGCGAGGATCGTCTCGCCAAGCTTTCGGTTCGCGAGGATGGCGTCAAGGCGTCGCTGCGGGAAAGACGCGGCGTGCTGGCGGAGGTTCTGGCAGCGCTGCAGCGCATGGGCAGAAACCCGCCCCCCGCCCTTCTCGTCTCGCCGGAGGATGCGCTTGCGTCCGTGCGAAGCGCCATTCTTCTCGGCGCGGTCGTGCCCGGCATTCGCGGTGAAACCGACAAGCTGGTCGCCGCTCTCAAAGAATTGACCGATGTCAGGCAGGCAATCGCTCGCGAAAAGGACGATCTTACGGGTATGATGACGGCAAGTCTGGAAGAGGAAAAGCGCCTCGACCTGCTGATTGCCGAAAACGACCGCAAGAACACCCAGACGGCAGCGGAGCTGGAGGCGGAACGCAAGCGATCCGAAGAGCTTGCGAGCAAGGCGACGAGCCTTGAGGGGCTGGTCAGCTCGCTCGAAGGCGAGATTAGCTCGGTGCGTGAGGCGATGGAAAAGGCGCGGGCGGAAGAGCAGCGACTGGCCCGTCTTTCCGAGGCGGAACGCGAGAAGGAGCGGGCCGCGGCCGAGGCTGGAATGCCCGATAAAAACCGCATTGCGCCCGCATATCCCTTCGCGAGTTTGAAGGGGAAGCTGGAGTTGCCGGTGACCGGCGAGGTGCTGCGGCGCTTCGGCGATGCGGACGGAACGGGCCACTTTTCCAAGGGAATTGTCGTCGCGAGCGGGCCGGAAGCCATCGTGACGGCGCCTGCAGACGGCTTTGTGGTGTTTGCCGGAGATTTTCGCAGTTACGGCCGAATGATCATCCTCAATACGGGTGATGGATATCATGTGGTGATGACGGGCATGGACAATGTGAGGACGCGGCAGGGAATGTTCGTGTTCTCCGGAGAGCCCATCGCCTCCATGGGTGCAAAAAGAGTAGCGAGTGCAGCAGCATTGGCGCTGGAAACCGACAGGCCAACGCTCTACATTGAATTCAGGAAAGATGGTGTACCGGTTGATTCCCAACCGTGGTGGACCGCAAAAAATACCGGAAGGGCGCACAATGATTCGTAAGGTTTCGCTTCTCCTTATCGGTGGGCTTATGGGCGCCACGGCGATGAGCGTGATTTATTCGGCGAGCATGCCGGCACAGGCGGCCGGGCCTTCGACCTATAAGGAACTGTCGATCTTTGGCGACGTGTTCGAGCGCGTGCGCGCACAATATGTGACGCCGCCGGATGACGAGAAGCTGGTTGAGAACGCCATCAATGGCATGCTCAGCTCTCTCGATCCGCATTCGAGCTTCATGAATGCCAAGGATGCCAACGACATGCGCACCCAGACCAAGGGTGAATTCGGCGGTCTCGGCATTGAAGTGACCATGGAGAACGAGCTCGTCAAAGTCATCACGCCGATCGACGACACGCCGGCTTCCCGCGCAGGCATTCTCGCCGGCGACTTCATTTCGGAAATTGACGGTACGCCGGTTCGTGGCCTGAAGCTGGAGCAGGCGGTCGAAAAGATGCGCGGCGCGGTGAAGACGCCGATCAAGCTGACGATCATCCGTCAGGGCGCCGACAAGCCGCTCGAATTCACCGTCATGCGCGATGTCATTGCGGTGCGGGCCGTCAAGTCCCGTGTCGAAGGTGACAATGTCGGTTACCTGCGCGTCATCTCCTTTACCGAGAAGACCTATGACGATCTCGAAAAGGCGATCAAGAAGATCAAGGCTGACGTGCCGGCCGACAAGCTGAAGGGCTATGTCCTCGACCTGCGCCTCAACCCGGGCGGTCTGCTTGATCAGGCGATCAATGTTTCCGACGCCTTCCTCGAGCGTGGTGAGGTCGTTTCGACCCGTGGCCGCAACCCCGATGAGACCCGCCGCTTCAACGCGACGGCTGGCGATCTGACGGATGGCAAGCCGGTAATCGTGCTCGTTAACGGCGGTTCGGCTTCGGCTTCGGAAATCGTTGCCGGTGCGCTGCAGGATCTGCGCCGTGCGACCGTGGTCGGCACGCGCTCCTTCGGCAAGGGTTCGGTCCAGACGATCATTCCGCTCGGCGAGGCGGGTGCGCTGCGCCTGACGACTGCGCTTTATTACACGCCGTCGGGCAAATCGATCCAGGGCACGGGTATCGAGCCCGACATCAAGGTGGAGCAGCCATTGCCGCCCGAACTGCAGGGCAAGGTGACCACCGAAGGTGAATCCGGCCTTTCCGGCCATATCAAGGGACAGAGCGAGACCGACGAAGGTTCGGGTTCTTCCGCTTACGTGCCGCCGGAAGCCAAGGACGACATCCAGCTCAACTATGCGCTGGATCTGTTGCGCGGCACCAAGACGGATCCGTCTTTCCCGCCGAACCCCGAAAAGGCTGTGGTCAACAAGCAGTAAGACGGTGCGCCGGCTGACCGGCGCATCATCTCGATTGCCCAACCGTTTGGACGGATCGTTCATTGCCTTCGGACCTGCGAAAACCGCTTCTGGGTCGTCAGAAAAAAAGCGCCGGTATCAACCGGCGCTTTTCCGTCATTATGGTTCTGTCGGCGCTTGCTGTTCTGTCGATTGGCGGCCTGTCCGTTTATACGGCGTTTTCACCCGGCAATTTACAGAAGACGGCAACCGGGCCGGATGTACAGCCTCAGCTTGCTGAAAAGATACCTGAAAGCGCGCCGGCCGATGTGTCGGCCGCCGGCGGCACTGCCGGTCTCCAGCCGCAAAGCGGGAGGTCAGGCGCCACTATCAGTCGCGAGACGATGCCTGATGGCAATGTCGTATCGGTTTATTCCCCTCGCTCCCGTGAGACAGACGGGCCGGTGCTGATGAGCGGCCAGACCTATGGGCAGGATCCGCGCATGGCGACACGGCCCAATGAGGAACTGCTGGAAGAAACCGCATTCGGCAAATTGCCTGTCGTCGGTGCTGATGGTCTGCGGCCGATGGAGCAATATGCCCGGCCCTGGTCTGGTGCACGCGGCACCCGGATTGCGATCGTGGTCGGCGGGCTGGGCCTCAGCCAGACGGGCTCGCAAAAAGCAATTCGGGAACTGCCGCCGGAGGTGACGCTCGGTTTTGCCGCCAGCGGCAACAGCCTGCAGCGCTGGATGCAGGAAGCGCGCCGTCAGGGACATGAAATTCTTCTTCAGATTCCGTTGGAACCCTTCGGCTATCCGGGCACCAATCCGGGCCCGGACACATTGCTGGCGGGTGATCCAGCCAAGGTCAATATCGACCGGCTGCATCGTTCCATGGCGAAAATCACCAATTATACCGGCATCATGAACTATCTCGGCGGGCGCTTTCTTGCGGAGCAGGCGGCCTTGGAGCCTGTCATGCGCGACATCGGCAAGCGTGGCCTGCTGTTTCTGGATGACGGCTCCTCGGCGCAGTCGCTGAGCGGCGGAATTGCGAAGGCCATTTCCGCTCCACAGGGTTTTGCCGATCTTCTGCTCGACGGCGAAGTCACCGAAGCATCCATTCTGCGCAAGCTGGACGAGCTGGAGCGAATTGCACGGCGTAACGGTCAGGCGATCGGTGTGGCGTCGGCCTTCGATGAAAGCGTTGCGGCTATCTCGAAATGGTCGCGTGAGGCGGGCGGGCGCGGCATCGAGATTGTCGGCGTTTCCGCGCTTGTTTCCGGGCAGGCGGGGCAGTAAACCTTGCCTGCGGCCATTTCCGGCGTTGAGACAGTGCGGGTTTCCCATGACAATCAAAGCAGAAGATTTGCCTTACCGTCCCTGTGCGGGAATAATGGTTCTGAATGCTCAAGGCCTCGTCTGGGCCGGCCGGCGTATCAAGGAAGGCAATTCCGAATATGACGGCTCACCGCAATTGTGGCAGATGCCGCAGGGCGGTATCGATGACGGCGAACGGCCTTTGACGGCCGCCATTCGCGAACTCTACGAAGAGACGGGCATGAAAACGGTGACCCTGCTTGCGGAAGCGAGCGACTGGATTCACTATGATCTGCCGCCGGAACTGATCGGCATCGGCCTGAAGGGCAAATATCGCGGCCAGGCGCAGCGCTGGTTCGCGTTCCGCTTCGAGGGGGATGAAAGAGAAATCCAGATCGATCCGCCGCCCACCGGGCATTCGGCCGAATTCGACGCCTGGGACTGGAAGCCGATGGAAAGCCTGCCGGAACTCATCGTGCCGTTCAAGCGCGCGGTCTATGAAAAAGTCGTGGCGGAGTTCCAGCACCTTTCCGGCAAATAAAAAAGGCGGCCAAGGCCGCCTTTTCTGTCCTGTTGCCAGTGCTTATTCCGCTTCGTTGGCGGAATCGGCGTTAAGCTGGCCGTATTTTTCTTCGCCGATCTTGCCGAGCAGTTCGAGCTGGGTTTCGAGAAAGTCGATATGGCCTTCCTCGTCGATCAGCAGTTCTTCGAAAAGCTTCATGGAGACGTAGTCTCCGGCCTCAGAACAGATATCACGCGATTTCTTGTAGGAGGTGCGGGCGTCATATTCGCCGGCAAGGTCGGATTCCAAGACTTCCTTGACGTTCTGGCCGATGCGCAGGGGCGCGACGGTCTGAAGGTTGGGATGGCCTTCAAGGAAGATGATTCGTGCGACCAACTTGTCGGCGTGCTGCATTTCCTCGATGGATTCGGCACGTTCCTTCTTGGCGAGCTTCGTGTAGCCCCAGTCTTCCAGCAAACGATAATGAAGCCAGTACTGGTTTACCGCACCGAGTTCGAGAAAAAGGGCCTCGTTAAGCCGCTCGATGACTTTTTTGTCGCCTTTCAATGTCCGCTCTCCTGTTGTCTTCATGGAATTGCTTCAAGCGGGACATAAAATCAAAAACATCGGCCTCAGTCGAGTGGCGACGGGCATGATATTCTTCGGTGGTTTTGATGATCAGGTCGACAACGGTCGGAAAACAGCCGCAGCAGCGGCCGCGTTTTTCCATGGCGTGATACACTTTTGCAGGAACGATGAGCTGCCAACAGTCCTCGTCGAGGAGCTCGTTGATGACGTCCCTGATGTCATGATCGGTGATGTAATTGCAGCTGCAAACCAGCATGATGGACTGCCTGTATGACGCAACACGTTGTTTTCGTTCTTAAACCAAAACAGGACAGCAAATGTCAAGAAAAACCTCTTGGCGAGTTTCCGAGGATTTTCTAGACTCGTTCTAAACTATACAAAAACTATCGTATTTTCATTGGTTTAGGCCGCATATCATTCCGGTGTTTCGTCTTCAAGTTTTTGTGCGCGGCAAAATTATCGAAGCTGGCATCACGGAAAGTTTACTGAGTTCGGGCGGCCGGAAGGCGGAGATGGATGGCCTCAGGCGAAATATTGTCCGCCATTGGCCGTCATCGTCGAACCGGTGATGAAACCGGCCTCGTCGGAAACCAGAAACAGGACGCAGCGCGCGATTTCTTCGGGTTCGCCCAATCGCCCGACAGGGATCTGCGGCACGATCCGCTCAGCCAGAACCTTCTCCGGTATCGCTCTTACCATCTCCGTGCCGATATAGCCGGGGCAGATGGCGTTGACGGTGATGTTGCGGCTGGCGCCTTCCTGGGCCAGCGCCTTGGTGAAGCCGATATCGCCCGCTTTCGAAGCGGAATAATTGGCCTGGCCTGCCTGGCCCTTCTGGCCATTGATGGAAGAGATATTGACGATGCGCCCGAAGCCGCGCTCCCGCATGCCCGGCCAGACGGGATGCGTCATATTGAAGACGCCAGTAAGATTGGTGTCGACTACCTCACGCCATTGCTGCGGCGTCATCTTGTGAAACATCGCGTCGCGGGTGATGCCGGCATTGTTGACGAGGACTTCGACCGGACCAAAGGTTGCTTCCACCTTTGCAATACCATCTACGCAGGCATCATAGTCGCGGACATCCCATTGAAATGCGGGGATACCGGTTTCCTTCTGAAAGGCTTCCGCCCTGTCCGTGGTGAAGGCGTAATTGACGGCCACCCGGTAGCCGGCGGCCTGCAGGGCGCGGGCGATTGCAGCACCTATGCCGCTCGTCCCGCCGGAAATCAATGCAACCCGGCTCATATCGCCTCCATCTCCAGAACTGCTTTAGCGGTGCTCAAGGGCCACAGAAATGCGGCCAATGGGAGGCCGCTTCTACCCTATTGTCAGTTGAACCGGAATTGATTTTTGAGAAGCGGCGCCTGCGGTTTCAGAGCGCTTCGATGCACATGGCGACACCCATGCCACCGCCGATGCAGAGCGTTGCGAGGCCCTTGGACACGTTACGGCGGCGCATTTCGAAAATCAGGGTGTTCAGGACGCGCGCACCTGAGGCGCCGATCGGATGGCCGATGGCAATCGCCCCGCCATTGACGTTGACGATAGCGGGATCGAGGCCAAGTTCGCGCACCACGGCGCAGGACTGGGCCGCAAAGGCTTCGTTGGCCTCCACAAGGCCGATATCGTTGATTGACCAGCCGGCCTTAGCCAGCGCCTTGCGGGACGCGGGAATAGGCCCGGTGCCCATGATCTGCGGATCGACGCCCGCCGTTGCCCAGGAGGCGATACGGGCGAGCGGCTTGATGCCGCGCCTTGCCGCTTCTTGTTCCGACATCAGAAGCGTTGCGGCTGCGCCGTCATTCAGGCCGGAGGCGTTGCCGGCTGTGACAGTGCCCTCCTTGTCGAAGGCGGGGCGCAGTTTAGCCATGGTTTCCAGCGAAGCGCCATGACGGATATGTTCATCCGCATCGATGACGATATCGGCCTTGCGGCCTTTGACCGTAAAGGCCACGATCTCATCGGCAAAACGGCCGGCGTTCTGCGCCGCTTCGGCCTTGTTTTGCGACGCGACGGCAAACTGATCCTGCTCATCGCGGGAAAGCTGCCATTGGCGCGCAATGTTCTCGGCGGTGATGCCCATGTGATAGCCGTAAAAGGCGTCGGTCAGGCCGTCCTTCAACATGGTATCGATCATCTTGAAATCGCCCATCTTCACGCCCCCGCGCAAATGGGCGCAGTGAGGCGCCATGGACATGGATTCCTGGCCGCCGGCGATGACAATGTTCGCATCGCCGGTCGCGATCTGCTGCATGCCGAGTGCGACGGTGCGCAGGCCCGAACCACAGAGCTGATTGAGGCCGAAGGCGGTCGCTTCCTGCGGAATGCCAGCCCTCATTGCCGCCTGCCGCGCCGGGTTCTGCCCCTCGCCCGCCGTCAGGACCTGACCGAGAATGACTTCATCGATTTCGTTCGCTGCGACACCGGCGCGCTCCAGCACGGCGCTGATGACGGTCGCCCCGAGTTCGTGGGCTGGCGTATTGGCGAAGTGGCCATTGAAAGAGCCGACGGCAGTGCGCGCGGCGCTGGCAATCACGATTGAAGGCAGGGTCATCAGTTTTCTCCTCACTTGCGGGCGGAGACTGGCAAAGCTTTCAATACAAGTCAAATGGCGAAAGTTGCTTTAAAAGATGTTGCTAAATGACACCGGAATCTTGCGAAAAATTGCTGCGCAAAAAACAAACTGTTGCGATGCACAAAACATTTGTCAGAGAGCGCATTTTGCGCATACACTTTGCACCGGGAAGAGCAATAACACCAAAAAACAAGAAAATACCATCATCGCGAGGAGGCGGGCATGGCGAAACACGACGGCGAAACAATCATCAAAAAATATGCCAACCGGCGGCTCTACAACACCGGCACCAGCACCTATGTGACGCTCGATGATCTGGCGCAGATGGTCAAGCGCGGCGAGGACTTCAAGGTTCAGGATGCAAAGTCCTCCGAAGATATTACCCACGCGGTGCTGACGCAGATCATCGTCGAACAGGAGGCCAAAACCGGCAATACGTTGCTGCCGACGGCGTTTCTGCGGCAACTGATCTCCTATTACGGCGACCAGATGCAGATGGTCGTGCCGACATTTCTCGAACATTCGATGAAGACCTTTTCCGACCAGCAGAGCCAGATGCAGGAGCATATGGCCAAGGCTTTCGGCGATGGCTCGCTTGCCCGCAATTTTCAGGCGCCGCTGCAAATGATGGAAGAGCAGATCCGCCGCAATACGGAACTGTTCCGGCAGGCAATGCAGGGTTTCACGCCTTTCGCAATGCCGCAGGCGCCCAAGGAAACCCGCAAGCCGAACGCCTCCGAAATCGATGAGCTGAAGGCGCAGCTGCGCGCATTGCAGCAAAAGCTCGATCAGCTTTGATCCTGCTTGGCCCTGGCCGATGCCGAATCTGACCATCGCATCGTTGCTGCTTCAGATCTTCAGCCTGCTGCTCTTTCCGGAACGCGCAACAGCAGCAGGAAACCTGCTCCCAGAAACACGATGAGTGTCGCCATGCCGACATGGGCGGAACCGCTCATATAGGTTGCCATGGAAAATGACAGCGTCGCCATGAAGCTGGTGGCCCGTCCGGAAAGCGCGTAGATGCCGAAATAGCGGCCCGCTTCCGCCACGGTGATATTGCGGGCGAGATAAGAGCGGGACGAAGCTTGAACCGGGCCGAAGGCGAAGCCGATCAGCACGCCATAAAGAAGATAGGCCTTTTCCGCGCCTGTAGCGAAAATGCCGCCATTATCCACTGTCGACAATTGCATCAAGCCGAACAGGGTTGAGCCCTTTTCCGTCGAGACGATACCGAGCGTGGCCAGCAGCAGGAGCACCAGACTGATAAGGATGGTGATGCGCGAGCCGAGTTTCTGGTCGATACGCCCGGCGGCAAAACAACCGGCAATAGCGACGACGTTAAGCAGAATACCGAAGAGGCCGATTTCCATCGTCGCCCAGCCGAACATGCCGGCAGCAAAGGCTCCGCCCAAAATAAGCACGCCATTGACGCCATCCTGATAGAGCATGCGCGCGATCAGAAACCGCAACAGAACGGGACGATAGCGCAGTTCGCGCAGGGTTATCTTCAGCTCCCCCAGTCCCGAGCGGATCGCGGCACCAAAAGGCAGGCCCTTTTTCGCATCCGGGGTCAGCAGAAACATCGGCATAATGAAGATGAGGTACCAGAGCGCGGCGAGCGGGCCGGTTATTCTGGCGTCTTCTCCGGTTGCGGGGTCAAGACCGAAAAGCGGCCTGATACCGGCGATGGTGAACCCGGTCTGCGGATTGGCGGCGAGCAGCGTGACCACGGCAATCAGCACCACCATGCCGCCGAGATAACCGAGCCCCCAGGCGAGATTGGAGATACGTCCGACATTTTGCGGATTGGTCAGCCGGGGCATCATCGAGTCGTTGAAGACAATCGAAAACTCCGCCGCGATGGAGGCGAAAATCATACAGATGACGGGCAGGACGATCGGCGAGCCTGGCGCGGCAAACCAGAGGAAGAAAAGGCTGACGATCTTGATAACGGCAAAAAAGGCGATCCACGGTTTGCGTGCGCCGGACTGGTCGGCGATCGAGCCGAGGATGGGCGAGAACAGGGCGATGATGATCGACGACACCGTCGCCATGTTGCTCCAAGTCGCCTGGGCCGAAATCGGATCATCGGTGAGGCGGGCGACGAAATAGGGGCCGAAAATGAAGGTTGTGACGACCGTAAAGAAGGGCTGCGCCGCCCAGTCGAACATCACCCAGCCCCAGATGCCGCGTTTGGCAACCACTGTTTCCGCATTTGGGGAAGGGACAGTCATTCATCGTCCTATCGGAAAATCGGCGGGAGAATAAAATGCGGAATGCCGCTGCATCCCGTTTTGTCTGCCGCCATCCGGGCCTGCGACCCGGATGGCTTTATCGAAACTGCCGGTCAGCGTGCCTGAACGATATCGCCAAGCAGCCCTGCCGCGACCGTCAGACGGGCAAGGTTTGTGTCGCCGCTTTCGCTGAGCGCGCCGAGTTCGGAGACGATACGGTTGACGCGCACGCGGTCGGCCGCATACCAGGCCTGAACCGGGTCTTTCTCCTTGGCATATTCCGTGAGCGCGGAAACAACGATCCGCCGTCTCGACGAAGAAATCTGGTCCTGACTGCGCAGAAGCGCCAGACTTTCATAGTGATCGGCGGGCGTGATGCGCTGGCTGGCATCCAGCAGGCGCGCGACACGGAAGGTCGATGAGACGGTGGCATAGCTTTCGGCGGCGCGGGCAAGCGTGGTGCCGGCGCTTTCGGCGATGCGCATGATCTCCGGCACATAGACGAGCAGGGAAAGCGTATCGAGTTCCTCCAGAAGACCGGAAGGAACGCCGTCGATTTCCGTGACGCCGAGTTCGCGACGATACTTCGCCGCTGCCGGTGACAGGGTCTTGATGGCGGTTTTCAGTCGCTCGATTTCGGTCGCCATGTCACCTGCGGCCGCACCCGCGCTCCCGGTTTGCAGGTAAAGCCTGCTCGCATCCGAGAAGATGCGCGTGATCGTGGCATAAAGCCCGTTCTGGACTTCACCGCCGATCTTGCCGTCAAGCGCGTCGACCTCGCTCCACAGACGTTTGAGACCGAAACCATCCTCGACGATCACCGCAGCCTTGACGACGTCGGCCGCCAGAAGGCCGCTCGCATCGGCAAGTTTCTGCACAAAGCCCGGGCCGCCGCGATTGACGACGGCATTGGCGAGCGCGGTCGCGACGATTTCGCGATGCAGACGATGCGCCTTGATATCGTCCGCATAGTTCTTCTGCATCTTGGCCGGGAAATAATCGACCAGAAGATGCTGGAGATAGGGTTCGTCGGGAAGCGTGCTTGCCACCAATGCATCGAACAATGTGAGCTTGGCATAGGAGAGGAGCACGCCGATTTCCGGCCGGGTCAGCGGTTTGCCGGTGGCGTATCTTTCGCTGAATTCGGCATTGTTCGGCAGGGTCTCGACCTTGCGGTTCAGTTGTCCGGTCGCCTCCAGCGCGCTCATCAGGCGGCCGAGTTCTTCGCGGTTCGAAAGGCCCAGCCGCTCCGTCAGCGAGATCGCCAGCGATTGCAGGTAGTTGTTGCGCAATACCAGCTGTGCCACTTCCGGCGTCATGGAAGCGAGAAGCTGGTTGCGTTTCGGCATCGTCAGGCGACCGCTGTTAACGGCGGAGGCAAGCGCGATCTTGATGTTGACCTCCACGTCCGAGGAGTTCACGCCGGCCGAGTTATCGATGGCGTCGGAATTGCATCGCCCGCCCGAAAGCGCATAGGCGATGCGCCCCTTCTGGGTGATGCCGAGATTGGCGCCTTCGCCGATGACCTTGGCGCGCAGCTCGGTTGCGTTGACGCGGATGGGGTCGTTCGCCCTGTCACCCACCTCGGCATTGGTTTCCACCGCCGCCTTGATGTAGGTGCCGATGCCGCCGAACCACAGAAGATCGGTTGGTGCCTTCAGTATGGCCGTCATGATCTCGAAGGGCGTGGCGACTGACTTGTCGATGCCGATGGCGGCCACGGCTTCCGGTGTCAGCGTCACCGATTTTTCGGCGCGCGAAATGATCATCGCGCCGGCGGAGAGGGCCGAACGATCGTAATCCTGCCAGCTGGAACGCGGCAGTTCGAAAAGCCGCTTGCGTTCGGCAAAGGACCTGTCGGTGTCGGGATCCGGATCGATGAAGATGTCGCGGTGATCGAAGGCGGCGATCAGCCTGATCTTTTCCGACAGCAGCATGCCGTTGCCGAAAACGTCACCGGACATATCGCCCACACCCGCCACCGTGAAGGGGGTGGTCTGGATGTCGGTGTCCATTTCACGGAAATGGCGTTTTACCGTTTCCCAGGCGCCACGGGCGGTAATACCCATCTTCTTGTGGTCGTAACCGGCCGAACCGCCCGATGCGAAGGCGTCGTCCAGCCAGAAACCGGCCTCATGGGCAAGGCCGTTCGCCGTATCGGAGAAGGTCGCCGTTCCCTTGTCGGCGGCGACGACAAAATAGGGGTCGTCACCATCCAGTCGCAACGTATCGGCCGGCGGCACGATGGCATCGTCGACGATATTGTCGGTGATGGACAGCAGGGTGCGGATATAGGTCTTGTAGGCCTCGCGGCCGGCATTAAAGACCTCGTCGCGGGAGCCGCCGGCCGGCAGGTTCTTCGGGAAGAAGCCGCCCTTGGCGCCAACAGGCACGATCACCGCATTCTTGACCTGTTGCGCCTTGACGAGACCGAGCACTTCCGTGCGGTAATCCTGGCCGCGATCCGACCAGCGCAGACCGCCGCGCGCGACCTTGCCGAAGCGCAGATGCACGCCTTCGACCTCGGTGCCGTAGACGAAGATTTCGCGGAAGGGACGCGGGTCTGGCAGGCCATCCAGATGTTTCGGATCGAACTTGAAGGCCAACAGGTCACGCGGCGTACCGTCGGCATTTTTCTGGAAGTAGTTGGTGCGCAGCGTCGCGTCGATGGCGTTGACGTAACGTCTGAGGGTGCGGTCCTCATCGAGATTGGGAACGCCGCTCAAAGCCGCTTCGATTGCCTTGTGTATTTCGGCGAGCTTTTTCAGCCGCTTCTTTTCATCGACGGACGGATCGAAGCCGGCCTTGAACAGCGCGAAAATATTGCGGGAAATCGCCGGATATTTATAGAGCGTTTCGGAAATATGCTCCTGCGAATAGACGATGCCGGTCTGGCGGAGATAACGCGCATAGGCGCGCAGCACGGAGACTTCGCGCACGGTGAGGCCGCAGGCGAGGATCAGGCGGTTGAAGTTGTCATTGTCAACCTTGCTGGAGAAGGCGGCGAGGAAAGCTTCTTCGAGTTTCTGTCCGTAATGCGGCAGATCGAGCGTCGTTCCCTTGGCGACGGATAGCTCCATATCATGCAGCACGATGTCGCGCTTTTCGCCGTCCAGGACGACACCGATATCGAAGGTGCGCTCGCTAATGACATTGAAACCGAGATTCTCGAGCAGCGGCACGCGGCGCGAAAGCGGCAGGTGGCCGTCGCGGTGGAAAATCTTCAGTGACAGCGTTTCGGCCGACTGGCCTTCCTGCTGGTAAAACTCGATGCGGACCGGCTCACCCTTCGCCGCACCCAGAATATCCGGCATATCGCCGATCGCCTCTTCCGGCGTAAAGGCTTCCTGATAGGCTTGGTCCACCTCCAGCACCGGCGCACCCGGCTCGGAGAGGGCGACGAAATGGTCTATCCAGCGTGCCGCGATATCGCTGACGGCATCTTCCAGCTTGTCCTGGGCGATGCGCGGCGTCTTGCCTTCCGTGCGGCCGACGATGAAGTGGACGCGGGCGACGGCGCCTTCCGGAAAGGCGGGGTAATAGGCGGAAATATGCCCGTCATAGACCTTGCTCAGATAATCGCCGATCTTCTCGCGGACGTAAGAATTATATTCCTCGCGCGGCACGAAGATAATGGCGGAAACGAAGCGGTCGAAACGGTCGATACGTGCGAGCACACGCACGCGCGGCCGGTCGCTCAGCTCCATGATCTGCTCGATGAAGCGGATCAGAAGATCGGTTTCGATCTGGAAGAGATCGTCACGGGGATAGGCTTCCAGCGTGTTCTGCAGGATGCGACCGGAGTGGCTGTTCGGGTCGAAACCGAAATGCCGCTCGACTTCCGCGACCTTGGCGCGCAGCAGCGGTATCTGCTTGACCGAGCGCGTATAGGCGGTGGCGGTAAAGAGGCCGACGATGCGCAATTCGCCGATGACGTTGCCGTCCTCGTCGAAGCGCTTGATACCGATATAATCCATGTAGGCGCGGCGGTGCACGATGGATTTCACATTGGCCTTGGTGACAATGAGGAAATCCGGGCCGTCGAGGAAGGCGAGGATTTCCGGTGTCGTCGTCACGGCGTTCTTGCCGAGGCGCAGCACGCGTACATCCGGATCGCTGAGGCTGCCGAGGCCAACGCCGTCACCGCGCTCGATCTTGGCGTTCTTTCCCTTGCCGGAATAGGTGTAGTCACGCATGCCGAGGAAGGTGAAATTGTCGTTGCGAAGCCAGTTGAGGAATTCGACGGCTTCCGCACGCTCGGTCTTGCGCCGCGACGAGCCGCGCTTGGACAATTCATCCAGCGCCTCATCGAGTTTCGCCAGCATCGGCCGCCAGTCCCGATAGGCGAACTGGACCTGCGCCAGCACGAAGCGCAGCCGTTCCTCCAGCGTTGCGGCGGCCTGCTGCGTCAGCGGCGCGATATGCAGCTGGATGAGGCTTATATTCTCGGTCGGATCGTCCTCGGGTTCCGCGAGGCGATAGCCCGCCTGCGCACTTTCGTCGCGCACCAATATTGGATGCACGGCGAGATAAAGACCGCGATAGCTGCTCGTGACCTCGCCCATGACGGAATCGTAAAGGAAAGGCATGTTGCGGCCGATAATGGTCAGGACCGTTACCGGAATATCCCGCGGGGAGACACCTTCCACCTGGGTGATGCTGATATAAGGAGCCTCTCCGCTCCAGCGGGAAAGCGCCTCGAAACTGTGAGCCGCGCTTGCCGCCAGCATCTCCGCGGAATAATATTCTATATCGTCGGCACTTGCCCTTCCATAAAGAATACCTGGATCAAGAAATTGGACATTTTCGGCAATTGCCTGCTGACGCGCTTTTTCGATCTGTTTTTCGCGTTTTGGATTATTTCTGTAGCCCATTTGACGCGGATTCCTCCAAAAATCACACTTTAAAGTAAAAAAGCATCGCCAATTTGCGGATTTTGCCTTTTCAGTCGAATCGGATATTGGCGTGGAATTACGAAGAGTTTAAGAGGCTTTCGTGTTTCTTCACTCAGGAAACGAAATTTTTTTGCTCCTTTTGCCGCGAGGGCCTGTCACGAAGCATTTTGACAGTATTTCTGAGGCTAATTTATAGGCGGTTCTTTGGCCGCCATGTGATGTTGCGGCCACGGTCGAAGCAAATTATTGATTTGCGCCTATTTTTGTGGTACACCAACGATACTGATCCACAGCGTGGCATTTGTGTGCCCAAAAACACCACGAAAGCAACACCTCTTTTGCACGCGGTTTCCGTGACATATCGAGCGTTTACGTTATCGAACCCCGCAAGACGGGAAGGTGTGTTTTTGCGTGCATGGCCGGACCAGTGCGGAGTCACCTGACGGTTCCCCCGTCTCATCAGGGCCTGACCGACCCAACCCCGGCATTGCCGGGTATGTAACAGGGAGTTTTTAGAACGAATGACGACCCAGCAGAAGAAATCTCCAGCACATCACGGTTTCAAGACCGGTGAAGCGATTGTGTATCCCGCTCATGGTGTCGGTACCATTTCTGCAATCGAGGAACAAGAAGTCGCTGGCATGAAGCTTGAGCTTTTTGTCATTGATTTCGAAAAAGACAAGATGCGTCTTAAAGTTCCCGTCGCCAAAGCCGTCAGCATCGGCATGCGCAAGCTTTCCGAAGGCGATTTTGTCGAGCGGGCGCTGAAAGTGGTGCAGGGCAAGGCGCGTGTGAAGCGTACCATGTGGTCGCGCCGCGCGCAGGAATATGATGCGAAGATCAATTCCGGCGATCTCATCGCGATTGCGGAAGTTGTTCGCGATCTCTACCGCGCGGAAAACCAGCCGGAGCAGTCCTATTCCGAGCGTCAGCTTTACGAAGCCGCTCTCGACCGCATGGCGCGCGAAATCGCCGCCGTCAACAAGATGTCCGAAACCGAGGCTGTTCGCCTGGTGGAAGTGAACCTTGCCAAGGGTCCCAAGCGCGGCAAGACCGTCGAAGAGGACGATTCTCAGGACGAAGCCGCTTAATAACCGGCTTTTTCCCTCTAAAAAACCCGCCTTAATGGCGGGTTTTTTGTTGGCCGATTGCGGCGTGGAGATCACAGAATGCGGATTTTGGCACCGCCGCGCAGATGCGGCAGAATGCGGCGCATGTCTCGCGGGTCCAGGGCGACGCAGCCGGCGGTCGGCTCGTAGTCCGGCCGGATCAGATGCATGAAGATTGCCGAGCCGCGGTTGCGGCTTCTCGAGGTAATGTTCCAGTCGAGCACCAGGCAGACGTCGTAAAGACCATCCCTGCGCATCATCTCCTCGTGGCTCGATGCAAAGGGCGCCTTGACCAGCCTGTTGTAATTGGCGTTGCGCGGCTCGTCGCACCACAGCATGGACTTTCTCGTCCGCTGCATCGGCAGTGCCGTGGCGATAGCGGCGTTTCGGTCGCCACGATAAAAACCGTATAGCAGGCGGGTGGTGGAAATGGGTGATTTTCCGTCTCCCTCGCGTTTCAGCACGGTGCGTCCGTTGCGTCCGATTGCGGCGGGAAAGGTGAGATGTCCGAGCTGAACGATCGCCCGGCTTATTTTCAAAGGGGCAGGCCGAACCATGAGCGTCAATGCGCGTTTATGTTGCTTTAGGGGCTGTTTGCTCATGTTTTTCACGAGATTTTGCTTTGCAGGTTATCTAACGTGAAGTCATAGCACTTCGTAATATCATGGCAATGGGTTGACCTTTTATCGGCAAACCGCTGAATTGGCTGACAATTAGAGCACCGTGCGTCTTTTTGGATGTATGGGAAACGCTCTAACTCTTTTAAACTGGGCATTGTGATTTCCGAAATCGTGCGCGATTTTCGGCCGGTGCGCTAAAGTAAGAAAGGCTGAGACTCCGAATGACGGCTCGCACTATCCTTCTGGTGGACGATGACGACGATCTTCGGGAGACGCTGACCGAGCAACTGTCTCCTTATGAGGAATTCTCACTTCTGAGCGGCGCAAATGCTGCGCAGGCAATGCAGACTGCAAAGACCGCCCAGGTCGATCTTCTCATCATGGATGTCGGCCTTCCGGATATGGACGGCCGTGAGGCGGTGAAGCTGCTGCGCAAGGCTGGCTTCAAGGCGCCGATCATCATGCTGACCGGGCATGACACCGATTCCGATACGATCCTCGGGCTCGAAGCCGGGGCCAATGACTATGTGACGAAGCCGTTCCGCTTCGCCGTGCTTCTGGCGCGCATCCGGGCGCAGCTGCGTCAATATGAACAGAGCGAGGACGCGGTCTTTACCGTCGGTCCCTATCAGTTCAAGCCCAGCCAGAAGCTGCTGACGACCGAAGACGGCAAGAAAATCCGGCTGACGGAAAAGGAAGCCGCGATCATTCGTTATCTCTACCGTGCCGGCAGCACCGTCGTGACCCGCGATGTCCTGCTTGAAGAGGTCTGGGGTTACAATTCCGGCGTGACCACGCATACGCTCGAAACGCATGTCTACCGCCTGCGTCAGAAGATCGAGCGCGACCCGTCCAACGCCGAAATTCTGGTGACAGAGAACGGCGGCTACAAGATCGTTCCCTGACACGGGCGTCTTTTTCATCGTCACATGTCATGTTTGAAAAACCGAGCTGCGCATCCGAAAAGGTGCGCGGCGTTCTAATATCTTGTATTTTGAAGGCTGATATTGGAAAACCGCTATAGTGATGCAGGCGGTTTCCCGGAGTAGCAATCGACATGGCCTTGACGGACGACATCATTCTGCTGGGGCAAGTGCCGCTATTCGCCGGGTTCAGCGACGATCAGTTGCGGCTCATCGCCTTCGGCGCGGAACGCCGTCGTGTCTCGGCGGGACAGACATTGTTCCGGGAACATTCGCCGGCGGAATGCGCCTTCGCCGTGACATCAGGCCATTTCGAACTGTTCACCGCCGGGCGGGACGGCAAGCCCGTGCTGCAGGCGACGCCCGGCAAGGGTGCGCTGCTTTCGGAACTTGCGCTATTCACGCTCTGCGAACGAAAGTTCACCGCCGTCGCAGCCGAGGATTCCGAAGTCATCCGGATAACCCGCATCCTCTTCCACCGGCTGGTGGAGGAGTTTCCGGAGGTTGCCGATATCGTATCGGCGCGCATTCGCGACAATATAGCGGCCCTGGCGGCGGGTGCGGCCCGTTTGCAGAACCGCTTCGCCTGACATCAAGTCAAACGTAGTGGTTCAGAACCGGAAATGGGCGGTGACGGGAACATGGTCTGATGGCCGGTTCCAGCCGCGGGCCTCGCGCAATATGTCGATTTTTTCAAGCGAGGGGCCGAGATCCTGCGATGACCAGATGTGGTCGAGACGGCGGCCGCGATCAGCAGCTTCCCAATCCTTGGCGCGGTAGCTCCACCAAGTATAGATCTTTTCCGTCTCCGGCACGTTCAGCCGCATCAGATCGAGCCAGTTGCCCTTCTTCATGATGTCGAGCATTCCCTCGGTTTCCACCGGCGTATGGCTGACGATCTTCAGCAACTGTTTGTGCGACCAGACGTCGTTTTCAAGCGGTGCAATGTTGAGATCGCCGACGAGAATGGATGAGGTGCCGGGCACGCCATCGGCGCGAAGCGCCTTCATTTCCTCGATGAAATCGAGCTTGTGGCCGAATTTCGGGTTTATCGACCGGTCGGGTTCGTCGCCGCCGGCCGGCACGTAGAAGTTATGCAGTCGCACACGGCGCGATCCGACCTCAAAAATCGCGGAAATGTGCCGCGCATCGCCGATACCGCAATAGTCCTGGCGGTGGTCTTCGATCAGCGGAATTTTCGAGGCGATGGCGACGCCGTGATAGCCTTTCTGGCCGTGGATGATGACGTGCTCATAACCGAGCGCCTTCAGCGGTTTCATCGGAAATTCGCCATTCGGGCATTTGGTTTCCTGCAGGCAGAGAATGTCGGGCTTGTAGCGCACGAGAAACTGCTCAACGATCGGCATTCTGAGCCTGACGGAGTTGATGTTCCAGGTGGTTATCGAAAACGACATGCATGTGCTCCGCTTTTACTGCCGCGAACCGCATGGCCCGTGACATGTTTCCGGGGCGCAGGCTTATAACATCGCGATGAAAACGGGAATTTATTTTAGCGCTGAAATGAAAAAGGCGGCCGCAGGGCCGCCTTTCGAAAAGTTTCCGTGGCCAAACGTCTCAGCCGCCTTTGCGAACTTCTTCGTAATTGATGTTGAAGACGCGTTCATCGAGGTTCACGCCGGTCTGGACGTTGAAAATCATGACGGTCGTGTCCTTGTTCTGCGCGTCAGTCGTCGTCCATTGCCTCAGATCGAAGGTTTTCGGGTCGAACATCAGGGTAATGGTGGAATCGCCGAAGACGCTCTTGTCGCCAAGCACGATGGTGGTCAGGTCCGATTCTTCCTTCACGTCACGGACTTTCTGGTTGCCGAGATCGATCTTGTCGGAGAGAAGCAGGCTGAGCGGGGTCTTGGAAAGCGGGTAAAGATCCCATGTCTTCAGCTTCATGTTGCCGATGACGACGTTTTTGCCATCGGCGATGACGCGCATGGGCGAGGGGTCTTCATAGTTGAAGCGGAGCTTGCCGGGGCGTTCGATATAGAACTTGCCGCCAGTCTGTTCGCCGCGCGGGCCGAACTGGACAAATTCCCCCATCATGGTTTTGACCGATGAGAAGTGATTGGCGATCTTCTGTGCGGTTGCGCTGCTATTGCCGGCTGCCTGGGCAAATGCATCGAGCGGCGACAGGCCGGCCATGATTGCGGCCATGGAAAATGCCGTCAGCACGCCGCGACGCGTCACGCCGTTTTGCGGCGTGTTTGCGTTGGTCGTTTCGCCGATGGTGAGGTCGTTCATTCTATTCTCCTTCATCGCAGCGATTGTCCGCATAAAAGGCGGCGGCTTCATGACGTTGAAAGCGTGTAATAACGCTTCTCGGCCCCGCATGGTTGCCCGGCGCATCGGGCCTCTGCTTTGTGCATGTCGTTATCCCGAAACCGCTACACACTTTCGGGCGACATGTATTACCGCTCGATGATGTCTGCTTCCGTCGGCACGAGTATTTCGCGTTTTCCGGCGTGGTTGGCGGGGCCGATGATGCCCTCCTGCTCCATGCGCTCGATCAGCGAGGCAGCGCGGTTGTAACCGATGCCGAGACGTCGCTGCACATAGGAGGTGGAGGCCTTGCCATCGCGAAGTACGACGGCCACGGCCTGATCGTAGGGGTCCTCGGAATCGGAGAAATTGCCGGCGCCGGCCGGGCCGCCGCCATTGCCTTCCTCGTCATCTTCCTCGGTGATTGCTTCCAGATATTCCGGTGCGCCCTGTGTCTTCAGATAGGCGACGATTTCCTCCACCTCATTATCCGAGACGAAGGGGCCGTGCACGCGCTGGATGCGCCCGCCGCCTGCCATATAGAGCATGTCGCCCATGCCGAGCAGCTGCTCGGCGCCCTGCTCGCCAAGGATCGTGCGGCTGTCGATCTTCGAGGTGACCTGGAACGAGATGCGGGTCGGGAAGTTGGCCTTGATCGTGCCGGTGATGACATCGACCGACGGACGCTGGGTGGCCATGATGACGTGGATGCCGGCGGCGCGCGCCATCTGCGCCAGGCGCTGCACCGCGCCTTCGATGTCCTTGCCGGCGACCATCATCAGGTCTGCCATCTCGTCGATGATGACGACGATATAGGGCAGGGGCTTCAGGTCGAATTCTTCCGTCTCGTAGATCGCCTCGCCGGTCTGGCGGTCGAAACCGGTCTGCACCGTGCGGGTGAGGATTTCGCCCTTGTCGAGCGCCTGCTGCACGCGGCTGTTGAAGCCGTCGATGTTGCGCACGCCGATCTTCGACATCTTCTTGTAGCGCTCCTCCATCTCGCGCACCGTCCACTTGAGCGCCACGACGGCCTTTTTCGGATCGGTGACCACAGGGGAAAGCAGGTGCGGAATGCCGTCATAGATCGACAATTCCAGCATTTTAGGGTCGATCATGATCAGGCGGCACTGTTCCGGCGACATGCGGTAGAGCAGCGACAGGATCATGGTGTTGATGGCGACCGACTTGCCCGAGCCGGTGGTGCCGGCGACGAGAAGATGCGGCATCTTGGCAAGATCGGCGATAACAGGCTCGCCGCCGATGGTCTTGCCGAGCGCCATGGCAAGCTTTGCCTTGCTGTTTTCGAAATCGCGGCTGCCGATCAGTTCCCGCAGGAACACGGTTTCGCGCGTCTGGTTCGGCAGTTCGATGCCGATGGCATTGCGGCCGGGAACGACGGCGACACGGGCGGCAATCGCGCTCATGGAGCGGGCGATGTCATCGGCAAGACCGATGACACGCGAGGATTTGATGCCGGGCGCGGGTTCCAGTTCATAAAGCGTGACGACCGGGCCGGGCCGAACATGGATGATTTCGCCCTTGACGCCGAAATCCTCGAGAACACCCTCCAGAAGGCGGGCATTCTGCTCCAGCACTTCTTCACTCAGCATGTTGTCGCGCACGACATTCTTCGGTTCGGCCAGAAGATGGACGGTGGGCAGCTGGAAACCGTCGGCGGCGATGAAGGAGGCCTGCGCTTCACGCGCCACGCGCTCGCTTGGCTTCGGGCGTGCGGAAGGGGCGGTTATTCTGGGCTGCCCACGTCCAGGCGCCTGTCTGGCGGTGAATTTCTGGTCGGTTTCTTCGTCGGATAGAATGCCGTTCGGCAGGCGGCGTCCGTCCGCGTCGAAGGGCGGCTCATCATCCATCTCGTCGTCGTGATCGAGCGCGATGGATGGGGGAGACATCTGCCGGCGCGATGCGGCGCGTTCTTCGAAGGACGGTTCCGCGCGCTGGTCGAGGCGGTTGATCGCGGTCTTGAGGCGCGAAGGTTCGTTCAGCGTCCCGAATTCATATTCGTTGAAATCGTAGGGGTGTTCGAATTCGTCCTGCAGGGATTTCGACTTCAGGCCGAACAGTCGGCGGAAACGCGCCTGGGTGATATACCAGTAATGCGCCAGCGCGCCGAAGGCGAGCATGTTGGCGAAGAAGCCTTCGCCGTCGTCTTCATCGTCCTCTTCGGCCTCGCGGGCGGCGCGGGCCTTGCTGGCGACCGGGGCGGTATCTTCCCGCTCGAGTTCATCATCCAGGCCGCCGACAATACCGGCTGCAAACAGCATCAGCCAGGCGGCTGGCGCTGCAAATATGACACCCAGTACCGTGGCAATGGTGCCGGTAGGGTAGGCACCGATGAAAAGGGCGGGAAAGCGCAGGATCATGTCACCGATGACGCCGCCGATGCCGTTCGGCAGGGGCCACGTGACGGGAGCCGGAAAACAGCCGAGCGACGCGGCGCAGACGATGGCGCCTGCAATCCAGGCGACGATACGGGCGGGTATGCGATTGAACCTGCGTCCGGCGATCAGGGCGATCGCCCAGGCGATGACGGGCAGGAGCGAGATGATGGCGGAAAGCCCGAGGAACTGCATCACGATATCGGCGAAGATCGCGCCGCTGTAACCCAGGAGATTGGTGGGTTGGTTTCCCGTGGCGTAGGAGAGGCTCGGATCCGCCACGTTCCATGTCGCGAGTGCGGCAATACCGAGCGAAATCGTGGCCAGCAGGGCGAAACCGGCGAGAGCCATGATCTGACGCACGAAAAACGCCGTCAACACGAAGCGCGTGTGACGACCATCGAATGTCGGAGAATGCATTCTGCCCATGTCCCTGAACCCGTTGTTTTGTGGTTTCGGCAAGATCCCGGCAGGAGACCTGATCCCGGATTGACAGGGAAAACTAACCGCTCGCTGGTTAATGTCGTGTTAACCATGCGGTTTTTTGAGGCCGGTCGCAGATTGGCGGCAAAGAAAAAGGCCCGCCGGAGCGGGCCTTCCTTTTGGGAAAGGGATGGAGAAACCCTTTTCCCTGATATCAAGAATGGTAGGCGGCTTCGCCGTGGGTCGCGAGGTCGAGACCTTCGCGCTCGGCTTCGACCGGAACCCTGAGGCCGACGATCACATCGACGATCTTGTAGAGGATGGCGGAGCCGATACCGGACCACAGGATCGTTACGAGGACGCCCTTGGCCTGCGCCCATACCTGCGTTGCCGTACCTGCGTAGCTGGCTGCGAAGTCGGCCGTGGAATAATCCACGATGCCGGCGCCGCCGAGAGCCGGATTGACGAATACGCCGGTGAGCAGGGCGCCGAGAATACCGCCTATGCCGTGTACACCAAAGACGTCCGCCGTATCGTCATAGCCGAACTTGTTCTTCACGGTGGAGACGAAGAAGTAGCAGGCAGGAGAAACGATGAGGCCCATGATGATTGCGCCCATCGGACCGACGAAACCGGCGGCAGGCGTAATAACGACGAGACCGGCGACGGCGCCGGAAGCAGCGCCAAGCATGGAGGCTTTGCCACGGGTGAAGTTTTCAACCAGCGCCCAGGAAACGATGGCGCCAGCTGTTGCAACGAAGGTGTTGATCATCGCAAGTGCGGCGTAAGCATTGGATTCCAGATTGGAACCGGCGTTGAAGCCGAACCAGCCCACCCAAAGAAGGGCCGCGCCGACCATGGTCAGCGTCATGGAGTGCGGAGCCATCATGTCTTTGCCGAAGCCTGTGCGCTTTCCGACCATGATGGCGCCAACGAGACCGGCAATACCGGCATTGATGTGAACGACGGTGCCGCCGGCAAAGTCGATTGCGCCGAAACCGAAGATAAGGCCGGTCGGGCCGTCATAGGCGCTCGGGCCGCCCCAGAACCAGACCATGTGCGCGATCGGGAAATAAACGAAGGTCAGCCACAGGATGGTAAAGAGGATGACAGCCGAAAATTTGATTCGTTCGGCAAATGCGCCGACGATCAGCGCCGGTGTGATGGCGGCAAATGTCATCTGGAAGCAGACGAAGACCAGTTCAGGAATGGCCGCGCCCTTGGTGAAGCTTTCCGACAGGGTCGTCGTATCGACACCGGCAAGGAACATCTTCGAGAAGCCGCCGACGAAGCTGTTGAGCGAGCCGCCATCCGTGAAAGCGAGCGAATAGCCGTATGTGACCCAGATGATCATGGCGACGGCCGCAATCATCATGACCTGCATCAGAACCGACAGCATGTTTTTGGTGCGCACGAGGCCACCATAAAAAAGCGCCAGGCCGGGTACGATCATGAGAAGGACGAGGATTGTCGAGATCAGCATCCAGGTGGTGTCACCCTTGTCGACCGTCATTGCCGGTGCGGCTGCTGCCGGCGCAGCCTCCTGGGCAAAGGCGATGGCGGGGGCCATCAGGGCCGCCGCACCGGCGCCCAGCTTGCCGAGCGTCAAAAACTTGTTGAGTTGCATAGTTGGAAAACTCCCCTGTCAGCCGTGCTTCAAAGCGCTTCTGTGTTGGTTTCGCCGGTACGGATGCGCACGGCCTGTTCGATAGAGTAGACGAAGATCTTGCCGTCACCGATCTGCCCGGTCTTTGCCGCAGACGCGATCGCCTCGACGGCCTTGTCGACGACGTCGGATGGAACTGCGATCTCGATCTTCAGTTTGGGAAGGAAGCTCACCGCATATTCCGTGCCGCGATAAATTTCGGTATGCCCCTTCTGGCGTCCGTAACCCTTCACCTCGGTCACGGTCAGGCCCTGGATGCCGACACCGGTAAGCGCCTCGCGCACCTCATCCAGCTTGAACGGCTTGATAATGGCCATCACAATTTTCATCTGGTTTCCCATCCTTTGTTTGTCCTCGGCGCGGAGCCGACTCTCCTTGCCGCTGGCAGATCAGTAACAGCGACTGCGGAGATACATTCAAAGGGCGTGCCAGTTTTGGATGGTTCTTCTAACTTATTGAAATATAAAATTTATATGACAGGCGTCTGAAAAACGGGCACGAAGCCGCGCAATTTTCGTCTATTAAATGTGCGATTTTCAAAAAAAGCGCATTATTTAATCATTTGCCCTTTTGCGGATCAAACCTTCCTGCGCCACGGAGGCGACCAGTTGACCCTGTCTGGTGAAAATATTGCCACGGGTCAAACCGCGGGCACCGGAGGCGCTGGGGCTGTCCTGTGCGTAGAGCAGCCAGTCATCCAGCCGGCAGGGGCGATGAAACCACATGGCGTGATCGAGGCTTGCGACCTGAATGGACGGATCGAAGATGGTCGTGCCATGGGCGTAAAGCGAGGTGTCGAGCAGGGTCATGTCGGAGAGATAAGCGAGAATGGCCGATTGCAGGCACGGATCGTCAGGTACATCGCCGACGGCGCGAACCCAGATATCCTGCCGCGGTTCGAGTTTTTCCTTGGAGATGTAGTGTGTCAGCGAAACCGGCCTTATCTCGATCGGCCGCTTGTTGCTCCAGTATTTGCGGATGGAAGCGGGCGCCTTGGCAAGAAAGGCCGCCTGCATCTGTTCCTCGCTCATCAGTTTTTCAGGCGGCGTCACGTCCGGCATTCTGATCTGATGGTCGAAGCCGTCCTCGAAAATCTGAAACGAGGCCGACATGGAAAAAATCGCCTTGCCGTGCTGGATGGCGACCACGCGCCGGGTACAGAAGCTTGCGCCGTCGCGGATACGTTCCACCTGATAGACTATAGGCACGAGCGGATCGCCGGGGCGCATGAAATAGGCATGCAGCGAATGCACCAGGCGGTCGTCTTCCACTGTTTTTTGCGCGGCGATCAGGGCCTGTGCGATGACCTGGCCGCCGAAAACCCGCTGCCAGCCGATCTGCGGACTTTCGCCCCGGTAGAGGTTCTCCTCCAGCTTCTCGAGATCGAGCGTGGCAATGAGATTGACCATCGGGTCTGACGTTTGCAAGGGATGCGACATTTTTTCGACCTGCTGCGGCTGTAGGAAGACGTCACATGGTCTATAGTGCGCCGATGATGCGTGCACAAGATTTGAGGAGAAGCGCGATGCTGGACGTGGTAGTTGCAGGTGGCGGATATGTCGGTCTTTCCGCTGCCGTCGCAATCAAGCAGGCTGCGCCGCACCTCAACGTGCAGGTGATTGAAGCCGCTTCCGAGGACGTCTGGAAGAAGGACGTCCGTGCCTCCGCCATCATTGCGGCGGCCACCCGGATGCTCGATGTTTTCGGCATCTGGAACGAGATCGAGCCGGAGGCACAGCCGATCCACAAGATGGTCGTCACCGATTCGAAGACGGCCGATCCCGTGCGACCGGTGTTCCTCACCTTTGACGGTGCGGTGGAGGAGGGCCGACCCTTTGCCCATATGGTTCCGAATGTTGCCATGGTGGGCGCGCTCCGGGGTCTGTGTGACCGTCTTGGCATTGAAATCCATCATGGTCTCAGCGTTTCCGGCTTTACCGCGGGGCCGCAATCAACGGCCATCACCCTTTCCGACAATTCGGTGCTGGAATCGCGATTGCTCATCGCCTGCGACGGCGTTCGCTCGGCTCTCAGGGACATGGCGGGCATCAAGACCGTGCACTGGGCTTACGATCAGTCCGGCATTGTCACAACTGTTGAGCATGAGCGGCCGCATGAGGGCTGTGCCGAGGAACATTTCCTGCCATCCGGCCCTTTCGCCATTCTGCCGCTGAAGGGAAACCGTTCGTCGCTCGTCTGGACCGAACGCACCGCCGATGCCGACAGGCTGATCGCCTCCGACGATCTGGTGTTCGAGGAAGAGCTGGAGCGCCGGTTCGGTCACAAGCTCGGTCCTGTCCGGCCGGTCGGGCCCCGTCGCGCCTTCCCGCTGGGTCTGACGCTGGCGCGCTCCTTCGTCGCGCCGCGTTTTGCGCTTGCCGGTGATGCGGCGCACGGCATTCACCCGATCTCCGGGCAAGGCCTCAACCTCGGCTTCAAGGACGTTGCCGCGCTGGCTGAAACGGTGGTTGAGGCGGACCGTCTTGGCCTCGATATCGGCTCCCTCAATGTTCTGGAGCGGTACCAGTCCTGGCGGCGTTTCGACACGTTGCGCATGGGCGTGACGACGGATGTGCTGAACCGGCTGTTCTCCAACGATGTCGGTCCCATTCGCATCATGCGCGATTTCGGTCTGGGCGTGGTGGATCGTTTGCCGGGTCTCAAGTCCTATTTCATCGGCCAGGCCGCCGGCACGACGGATGCGAATGCGCCGCGTCTTTTGGCCGGCGAGGCGCTTTGATCGGCGCGTTCGCGAAACGGCGAACAAGCCTCCCCGCAATTGTCGCTTGACAGGTGATTACGGCAGTTTTCGTCTTTTGCCGGAAACGGAAAGCTGAATCCGGGCAAGGACTTACCCGGATTCACAATCTGGTATGGAATATGGATTCTCCAACCAGATATTGCGGAGAACAAAAGCTGAATCCGGGAGAGTCAGCGATTCGTATTCGATTCGTTCGCAGACTGTTCCGCAGCCGAATCGATTCCATTTTCGCCGGATTCTTTTTTGGCCTTCAAGTCGCTGAATCTGAAGGAAAAATTCGGCTACCAATTCCCCTTAGGCGAGTTTCCGGATGAGGCCTATTGCCTTTGTCGGCGGGCATTGCCATGTGTGGTGCGTGCGGCTCGCATCGATAATAGCGAGTGGCACGACAAGCAGATGAAGTCGATTCGCGGATACTACGTTGAATTTTCGCCCCATGATCCTGAGCGGCCGCGGTGTTACGGCCGTTCTCGGCCCCACCAATACCGGCAAGACCCATTACGCGATCGAGCGGATGGTCGCGCATGGCAGCGGTGTCATCGGCCTGCCGCTGCGTCTTCTGGCGCGGGAGGTCTATACCCGTCTGGTCGAAAAAGTGGGTGCGCCGAATGTGGCGCTGATTACCGGCGAAGAAAAAATCGCGCCGCCGAAAGCCAAATATTCCGTCTGCACGGTGGAAGCCATGCCGCGCGAGACAAATGCCGCCTTCGTCGCTATTGACGAGGTGCAGCTGGCGGGCGATCTCGAGCGCGGCCACATCTTCACTGATCGGGTGCTGCATCTGCGGGGTCGGGAAGAGACGCTGCTGCTTGGCGCCGGCACGATGCGCCCGATCCTCGAAAGGCTGCTGCCGGGAATCACCGTTGTGGAGCGGCCGCGCCTGTCGCAGCTCTTTTATGCCGGCCAGAAGAAGATCACCCGCCTGCCGCAGCGCACCGCGATCGTCGCTTTTTCCGCCGACGAGGTCTATGCGATTGCCGAACTCGTGCGCCGTCAGCGCGGCGGCGCGGCCGTGGTGCTGGGCGCGCTGTCGCCGCGCACGCGCAATGCGCAGGTAGGGCTCTACCAGTCGGGCGACGTCGAATATCTTGTCGCGACGGATGCCATCGGCATGGGCCTCAACCTCGATGTCGACCATGTCGCCTTTGCGCAGGACCGCAAGTTCGACGGTTACCAGTTCCGCAATCTCAACCCGGGTGAAATCGGCCAGATTGCCGGCCGCGCCGGCCGTCATCTCCGCGATGGCACATTCGGCGTGACAGGGCGTGTCGATCCATTCGATGACGAGCTGGTGGAGCGGATCGAAACCCATCAGTTCGATGCGGTGAAGGTGCTGCAGTGGCGGACGAAAAATTTCGATTTTTCCTCCATCGCCAATCTGCGCGCGAGCCTGGATGCCGCCCCGACGATACAGGGGCTATCGAGGGCCTTGCCCGCGATCGACCAGCAGGCGCTCGAATATCTGTCGCGTTATCCCGAGATCATCGACGTGACGACGACGGATGCGCGGGTGGAAAAGTTGTGGGAGACCTGCGCGCTGCCCGACTATCGCCGTATTGCCCCTGCCCAACATGCGGACCTGATCTCGACGCTTTATTTCGATCTCGTCAAGCGCGGAACCGTGAACGAGGATTTCATGGCCGAGCAGGTGCGCCGCGCCGACCGCACCGATGGAGAGATCGATACCTTGTCTGCGAGGATTGCGCAGATCAGAACATGGACTTATGTATCGAACCGCCCAGGATGGCTTGCCGATCCGACACACTGGCAAGAAAAGACGCGGGAAATCGAGGATCGATTGTCCGATGCGCTACATGAAAGGTTGACGAAACGCTTTGTTGATCGCAGGACATCTGTGCTCATGAGGCGCCTGAGAGAGAATGCGATGCTTGAAGCTGAAATCAGTGTAAATGGTGATGTCTTCGTAGAAGGTCATCACGTCGGCCAGTTGGCCGGGTTCCGGTTCACGCCGGTGCCGGGAATGGAAGGGCCGGATCAGAAGGCCGTGCAGGCTGCAGCGCAGAAGGCGCTTGCGCTCGAATTCGAGGCGCGTGCCGCGCGTCTGCATGCCAGTGGAAATGGCGATCTTGCTTTGAGCTCCGATGGTCTGGTGCGCTGGCTGGGCGAGCCGGTGGCCCGCCTTTCGGCCGGCGACAACATCATGAAGCCACGGGTGATCCTGCTTGCCGACGAGCAGCTAAGCGGCAATGCCCGCGATCACGCGCTTGCGCGGATCGAGCGTTTCGTCAACCACCAGATTGCGACCGTGCTGAAACCGCTGGACGATATTTCCCGCGCCGAAGACCTTCAGGGTCTGGCGAAGGGTCTGGCGTTCCAGCTCGTGGAAAACCTCGGTGTGCTCTTCCGCCGCGATGTTGCCGAGGACGTGAAGTCGCTCGATCAGGACGCACGTGCCTCCATGCGTCGTTACGGCGTGCGTTTCGGCGCCTATCATGTCTTCCTGCCTGCGCTTCTGAAGCCCGCTCCGGCGGAGCTTGTCACGCTGCTGTGGGCGTTGAAGAATGATGGTCTTGGCAAGCCGGGTTATGGCGATCTCATTCCGGTGCTGGCCGCAGGCCGTACCTCGGTCGTCACCGATGCCAGTTTCGAGCGCATGTTCTACAAGCTCGCGGGTTTCCGCTTCCTCGGGAAGCGTGCCGTGCGTATCGATATTCTCGAGCGCCTGGCCGATCTCATCCGTCCGCTGCTGCAGTGGAAGCCCGGCCAGCAGCCGCGTCCGGAAGGCGCTTATGACGGCCGCCGTTTCACGACGACGACCGCCATGCTTTCCATTCTCGGCGCAACGCTTGATGACATGGAAGAGATTCTGAAGGGCCTCGGTTACCGCGCCGATCAGGTGACGGCGGAAGAGGCGCAGGCCTTCCTCGCCAGCCACGCCGGCGCTTCTGCTCCGGCTGCCGGCGAAGCGGCTGCGGCTGAAGAGGAAAGCGTCGAGACCGAGGAGCACGAGCCGGCTTCAGAAGAACACGTGTCCGAGACGGCAGTTGTTGCTGAAGGCGAAGCTGCCGAGGCGCCAGTTGCGGAGGCTGCCAGCGAAGAAGCTGTCGCAGTCGAAGCCGCGCCGGAAGGCGCCGAGGCCGCCGAGCCCAAGCCTGTCCTCCTGTGGCGTCCGGGTGGGCGCAACGAAAATCAGCGCAGCGAAAACCGTCGCCCCGGCAATCGCGGTCAGGGCCGTGGTGAGGGAGCGCGCGAACAGGGCGAGCGTCGTGGTGAAGGCCGTCGCGACAATCGTGATGGTGCAAACCGCGAGGCTGCCAATCGCAGTGGCGAGGGCGAGCGCAAGCGCGATGGCGGGCGTCCGGACCGCGGCAACAACCGCAACAATGATCGTCATGATCGCGGGGAGCGCAAGGACCGGCCGGAACGCAATGACCGTGGCGGAAAGCCTCAGGGTCAGCAGCGCTTCGAAGCCAAGCCGCCGCGCAAGGAGAAGCCGCTCGATCCGGATTCACCCTTCGCAAAGCTCGCTGCCCTCAAGGAGCAGCTGAAGAAGTAAGCCTATGGGAAACAGCGAACAGCCACTGGAAAGCACGCGTCAGCGTCTGGACAAGTGGCTGTTCTTTGCCCGTATGGCCAAGTCCCGTTCGCTTGCCCAAGGCTACATTCAGTCGGGCCATGTCAAGGTCAACGGGCTTACCGTCCGCCAGCCCAGCCATGCGGTGAAGGCGGGTGACAGGCTCGATATCAGTTTCGAGCGCATGGACAAAATGCTCGTCGTCAAGTCCGGCGGGACACGGCGTGGGCCCTATGAGGAAGCCAGACTTCTCTATGACGACCAGACACCGCCGCGGGAGCCTTCCGACAGGCTGACGCCTCTTGAGCAGGCGTTGCGTCAGCCGGGCAGCGGGCGCCCCACCAAAAAAGAGCGCAGGGCGCTCGACAGGTTTCTGTCTGATAGCGACGGAAGCAAAGATTAGAATAAACCTCCAGACTGCACCCCTTTTTCAGAATTGTTTATCCTTGCTATCTGAATGCAAAGGCATTACGTCACTTGCGAAATTGCCCTGTCTGAATTCCGGGCGACGGCTTGTGTTCCGAAGCCCACAGACCCGGCCTGCATATTCTGGAGTTCATCATGACATATGTCGTGACCGACAATTGCATCCGCTGCAAATATACCGATTGCGTCGAGGTTTGCCCTGTCGACTGCTTTTACGAGGGTGAAAATTTCCTCGCGATCAATCCCGATGAGTGCATCGATTGCGGTGTGTGCGAACCGGAATGTCCCGCCGAGGCCATCAAGCCCGATACGGAGCCGGGTCTCGACAAGTGGCTGAAGCTCAATGCCGAATATGCGGCAATCTGGCCTAATATCACGATCAAGCGCGACCCGATGCCGGAAGCCAAGGAAATGGACGGCGTTGAAGGCAAGCTGGAACTCTATTTCTCAGCCGAGCCAGGGCAGGGCGACTGAGTTCTGCGCCGTGGCGTCGAAATCATGACTAAAAAAGAGCCCTCGCAGCTGCAGCGCGAGGGCTTTTTTTATCCGCCGCGGCCGGATTGCAGTGTGGTCGATAGCAGCGTCAGAAGGGCCACGCTTTCCTCTAGGCTTTGCCGCTGACGGCTTTGCAGGATGGCGGCCTGCAGACGGTTCATTTCGCGGGCGATCGCCGCTGGCTGCCATGTCCGCAGCGCTCTTTCGATGATGGGTTTCCTACGGAAATGGATGTGGCGTCCAAGTGTCTGCATGACCTGACCGGCCTGCAGTTTTTTCTCATCCATTTCCGCCCGCATCTGGTCGAGCAGCTGGAACTGCTTGAGGCAGCCCTGAAGCACGAGAAAAATCGGCGTCTTCGAGGCGATGATCTTCTGGGTGGCATGAAAAAAGGCGTTTCTATCACCCTTCAGAATGGCGTCGACGGCATCGTCGGCGGAAACCGTGCTGGCATCACCGATGATGGAAAGAACGTCGTCTTCCTCGATCACCTCGACGCCTCGGCAATAGAGCGCCAGCTTGCGGATCTCGTTGCGCGATGCGATACGGTCGCCGCCGAGCGATTCTATCAACCTCTGCCGCGCAGCCGGCGCGATGCGCAGGTTGTCTGCGGACAGTTCCTGATCGATCAATGCATTCAGCGAGCGGGCATCGTCGGCATAACAGGGGATCGCGGCGACCGAGCGCGCGGGTTCTGCGATCTTGCGCAGTCCGGTGCCTTTTTTAATGTCGCCCGCTTCGATGATCAGGAAGCTTGCTTCCGGCGGTGTTTCCGCCAAAATCTGCAGCGCATCCACCAGCGCCTTTTCGGCCGAAGCGCCTTTGACCCAGACGAGCTTTTCGCCGCCGAAAAGGCCGATGGCATTCACCTCGTCGAGCAGACGGCCGGGGTCGCCCTGCAGATCGGATGCGGTCAGTTTCAGCGATGCGAAAGCGTCATCGGGATCGATACCGGTCTTCTTGGCGATGACGCCCGCGCGTTCCGATACCAGACCGCGATCCGGGCCGTAAAGTACGAAAACGCGAAAGCGCTCCGCCGGATTTTCGGCGAAGCGCTCGAATTCATGGGACTTTATCTCCGTCACGGCCGCCGTTCTCAGCGGCCGAGCGTGGCGGCGATATCGGTGCGGATGATTTCAGCCAGTTCTCGAGCCGCACGGTTCTCGGCGTCGCGGGTCGCCCGGATCTTGGCGAATTCCTGCTGCGGCAGGTCCACCTGCGCGGTCACGCTGCGGCGTGCGGAGCGCAGGATCTGGCCATCGGAAACGCGCGTCAGCACATATTGACCGTTCATCACGACACGGCCGGGGTAGGGGCCATCGTAATTGTTGTTCGCGCGGGTCGTCAGGTCGTAATTCTGCACTTCCGTCGATGTGGCGCTCGAGCTCACGGAAACCTTGACGTTATATTGCGCCGTGGCGGGTTCGCCAGCGCCGCCGGACATCAGAAAGATCAACTGGTTGCGGACTTCCTGCCCAACCCTGCCGCCGGTCTCGGAGACGCTGACGGCCGCCAGTCTTTCCTTGGTTCCGGAAGCTTCCCCATAAAGCGGGCGCACCTGGCAGCCTGCCAGAAGACCGGCCATCGTCACGACGGAAATCGCTGCCGCGACGCGGCTCCATCTTGAAAAAACGTCAGACAACAATGTTCACAATCCTCTGCGGAACCACGATGACTTTCTTGGGCTCGCCACCGGCAAGAATCGATTTGACGGCATCCAGCGCAAGGGCGGCCGTGCGGACCGCATCTTGATCCGCATCGCGCGCGATTGTCAATTCACCGCGCTTCTTGCCGTTAACCTGCACGGGCATGACCACATCGTTTTCCTCGACCAGCGAAGCGACGAAGCTTGGCCACGGTGTCTGGGCCACAAGGCCCTCATTGCCCAGCGCCGACCAGCATTCTTCCGCCAGATGCGGCGTCATGGGGGCGATGATGCGGATGAGGATCTCGACGGCGTCGCGTGCCGCTGCCTTGACCTCTTCCGGCTTGCCGCCAGCGGCGACATCGGCGAGCGGACCGGCCAGCGCATTGACCAGTTCGTAGATGCGGGCGATGGCCTTGTTGAAGGCGAGCTTGTCCAGATCTTCCTGAACGGCCTTCAGCGTCTTGTGGGCCGTCTTGGAGGCCGCCAGCCCTTCGCCTTCGATTACCGGCTTCGGCTTAACGGTCTTCAGCTCTTCGGCAGCTTCGCAGATGATGCGCCAGACGCGCTGGACGAAACGGTTCGCGCCCTCAACACCCGATTCGGACCAGATGACATCACGATCCGGCGGGGAGTCCGACAACACGAAGAAGCGTGCGGTATCGGCGCCGTAGGATGCGATGATATCGTCAGGGTCGACCACGTTCTTCTTCGACTTCGACATTTTCTCGATGGAGCCGATCTTCACCTCTTCGCCGGACGAGAGCAGGAATGCCCGGCGCGTGCCGTCGTTTTCCTCGATCCTCAGCTCGGCAGGCGGCACCCATTCACGCGCCGTTCCTTCACCGCGGCTGTAGGTCTCGTGGACCACCATACCCTGGGTGAACAGGCCCTTGAAAGGTTCCTTGACGTCAACATGACCCGTCTCGCGCATCGCGCGGGTGAAAAAGCGCGAATAGAGCAGGTGCAGGATGGCATGCTCGATACCGCCAATATACTGATCCACCGGCAGCCAGCGATTGGCGACCTTCGGGTCGGTCGGCGCGTCTTCCCACGGCGCGGTGAAGCGCGTGTAATACCAGCTGGAATCGACGAATGTATCCATCGTATCCGTCTCGCGGCGTGCGTCATGGCCGCATTGCGGGCAGGCGACATGACGCCAGGTGGGGTGCCGGTCCAGCGGGTTGCCGGGCACGTCGAAGGTCACATCGTCGGGCAGCTTGACCGGCAGGTCCTTTTTCGGAACCGGCACGACGCCGCAGACTTCGCAATGGATGACCGGGATCGGGCAACCCCAATAACGCTGGCGGGAAATGCCCCAGTCGCGCAGGCGGAAATTGACCTTGCGCTCGGCCTGCGGCGTATTGCCCAGCGTCTGCGCGGAAAGCTTCTGCACGACCGCCTCGAAGGCGTCCGTTGTGTTCATACCGTTCAGGAAGCCGGAATTGATCATCACGCCGTCATCGGTATAGGCCGTGTCCTCGACGGTGAAGCTTTCCGCATCCGGGCCTTCGGGGGCGACGATGGCCACGACCGGCAGGCCGTATTTGCGGGCGAAATCCAGATCGCGCTGGTCACCCGATGGGCAGCCGAAGATTGCGCCGGTGCCATAATCCATCAGCACGAAGTTGGCGACGTAGACCGGCAGTTCCCAGCTGGGGTCCAGCGGATGCACGACCTTGACGCCGGTATCGATGCCTTTCTTTTCAGCCGTTTCGAGTGCTGCGAGCGAGGTGCCATGGCGACGGCATTCGTCGCAGAACTCGGCGATATCAGGGTTGTTCGCGGACAGTTCCCTGGCCAGCGGGTGGTCGGCGGCAATCGCCAGGAAGGAGGCGCCGAACAGGGTGTCCGGGCGTGTCGTGTAGACGGTAATGTCGGAGAAACCTTCCGGCGCCGTGTCGGCAACGGTCTGCCAGCGCAGCGACAGGCCTTCGGAGCGGCCGATCCAGTTCTTCTGCATCAGGCGCACTTTTTCCGGCCATTGGTCCAGCGTGTCCAGCTCGTCCAGCAGGTCCTGGCTGAAATCGGTGATGCGGAAGAACCATTGCGTCAGCTCGCGCTGTTCGACCAGCGCGCCGGAGCGCCAGCCGCGGCCGTCGATCACCTGCTCATTGGCGAGAACCGTATGGTCGACCGGGTCCCAGTTGACCTTGGACTGCTTGCGATAGACCAGACCCTTTTCCATGAAATCGACGAACAGCGCCTGCTGACGATGGTAATATTCCACGTCGCAGGTGGCGAATTCACGGGTCCAGTCCAGGGACAGGCCCATGGATTTCAGCTGGCCGCGCATGGTGGCGATGTTCTGGTAGGTCCAGTCCTTCGGGTGAACCTTGTTCTGCATGGCGGCGTTTTCGGCAGGCATGCCAAAGGCGTCCCAGCCCATCGGGTGCAGAACGTTGAAACCGCGGGCGCGCTTGTAGCGGGCGACCACGTCGCCCATGGCATAGTTGCGGACATGGCCCATATGGATGCGTCCCGACGGATAGGGAAACATCTCCAGAACGTAATATTTCTCACGCGGATCGCTGTTGTCGGTGACGAAAACCTTGTCTTCGTTCCATTTCTGCTGCCAGCGCGGCTCGGCGTCGCGAGGATTGTAACGTTCGATGGCCATTGTTTAGAATTCCGGGTATCGAGGGGAAAAATTTGCGCTGACCTTCACCATGAAACGACCGGGGCGTCAAGTTTGGCGGGGCATTCGGGCGTTCAATCTTGGCCAGCGTGCCTCAAATGGTGCTAAACCCGCTTGGCATCAAGGCAATCGGCGTCTAGTTAGCGTTGCGAATGGTTCAAATTGAGGTCTTGTGATGGAAATCGAAGCACGTCTTGAGGATGTCAGGCAGCGCATTGCCGATGTTGCGGAGAAATCCGGACGCAAGGCGGCGGACGTTGCCCTTGTCGCGGTCTCGAAGACCTTCGAGGCGGAGGCGATCCAGCCGGTCATCGATGCCGGCCAGCGGGTGTTCGGGGAGAACCGGGTGCAGGAAGCGCAGGGCAAGTGGCCAGCGCTGAAAGAGAAGACTGACGGCATAGAACTGCATCTGATCGGCCCGTTGCAATCCAACAAGGCGGCGGATGCGGTCGCGCTGTTCGATGTCGTGCAAAGTGTCGACCGGGAAAAGATTGCCCGGGCGCTTGCCGAGGAATGCGGCAAACAGGGCCGCAGCCTGCGTTTTTACGTTCAGGTCAATACCGGGCTTGAACCGCAGAAGGCGGGCATCGATCCGCGAGAAACCGTTGCTTTCGTTAAACTCTGCCGGGAGGAACTGAAGCTTCCGGTTGAGGGCCTGATGTGCATTCCGCCGGCGGATGAAAATCCCGGCCCGCATTTTGCGCTGCTGGCGAAGCTTGCCAGGGAGTGCGGTCTTGGGAAACTTTCCATGGGTATGTCGGGCGATTTCGAAACGGCCGTTGAATTCGGCGCCACCAGTGTGCGTGTGGGCTCGGCCATCTTCGGTACGCGATAAGGCCATAAACAAAAAACCCGGCGCTGAGGCCGGGTTTCAAGCATTCGAAAACGTTGATCAGTACTGATCGTCCTCGTCTTCGTCCTTCTGCGTCGACTTCAGCGAGGAGAGCTTCTTGAAGACTGCGTCGGCGTCGATCTGATCGTCTTCTTCACGCTGGAAGCTGTAATCGAGACCTTCCGTCGCCGTTGCCGGCTGCAGCGTGTTGTCGAGTTCTTCGGCTGTCGGCAGCGGGCGGCCACGCGAGGCGCGTTCGACTTCGAGGTCGAGATCGATCTGGCTGCAGAGGCCAAGCGTTACCGGGTCCATCGGCGTCAGGTTGGCCGAGTTCCAGTGGGTACGGTCGCGAATCTGCTCGATCGTCGACTTCGTGGTGCCAACGAGACGCGAAATCTGCGCATCCTTCAGTTCCGGGTGGTTGCGAACGAGCCAGAGAATGGCGTTCGGACGGTCCTGACGCTTGGAAACCGGGGTGTAACGCGGGCCGCGGCGCTTGGATTCCGGCACGCGGACCTTCGGCTCGGAGAGCTTCAGCTTATGGTTCGGATTGGCTTCGGCGCGGGCGATCTCGTCGCGGGAAAGCTGTCCCGTCGCGATCGGGTCGAGGCCCTTGATGCCCTGCGCGGCTTCACCGTCGGCAATCGCCTTGACTTCAAGCGGATGCAGTTTGCAGAACGTGGCGATCTGATCGAACGACAGCGCGGTGTTGTCAACCAGCCATACAGCCGTTGCCTTTGGCATGAGCAATTGTTGAGCCATAGATACAGTCCTTCTGTCCGTCCGCGCCGGTGTCGCGGGCGTGGTATCAACCACTGATTTCCGGGATATTGGCGCTCTATAACCGGATTGCATCATAATTGCAATTCTTTGCGAAACAAATGACCTTTGTCTAATTGCCGTGCGCATTTGAACTGCTATGAATTCACCACATGCCTGAGGTGGGAGTCTCGGGCCGCGTCAGAAGCCATATCGGTTCCAGGAGGAGTTCATGTCTGCCAAAATCTACCCGGTGCTCAAATCGGCGAAAGCCCGCACGCTCATCGACAATGAGCGTTACCAGAAATGGTATCAGGAGAGCGTCGAGGATCCGGAAAAGTTCTGGGACAAGCACGGCCGGCGGATCGACTGGTTCAAGCCCTATACCAAGGTCAAGAACACCTCCTTCAAGGGCAGGGTTCCGATCAAGTGGTTCGAGGATGGCCTGACCAACGTCTCCTATAACTGTATCGACAGGCACCTGAAGACGCATGGCGAACGCACGGCGATCATCTGGGAAGGCGACAATCCCTATATCGACAAGAAGATCACCTATAACCAGCTCTATGACTATGTCTGCCGTCTGGCAAACGTGCTGAAGAAGCACGGCGTCAAGAAGGGCGACCGTGTGACCATCTATATGCCGATGATACCCGAGGCGGCCTATGCCATGCTTGCCTGCGCCCGCATCGGCGCCATCCATTCCGTCGTGTTTGGCGGCTTCTCGCCGGAAGCGCTGGCGGGCCGTATCGTCGACTGCCAATCTACCTTCGTCATCACCTGCGATGAGGGCGTGCGCGGCGGCAAGCCGATCCCGCTCAAGGAAAATACCGACAAAGCGATCGATATCGCCGCCAAGCAATATGTCATCGTCAACAAGGTTCTGGTGGTGCGCCGCACCGGCGGCAAGACCGGCTGGGCGCCCGGCCGCGATATCTGGTACCATCAAGAAATCGCCACCGTGAAGCCGGATTGCCCACCGGTGAAGATGCGCGCGGAAGACCCGCTGTTCATCCTCTATACCTCCGGTTCCACCGGCAAACCGAAGGGTGTGCTGCATACGACCGGCGGTTACCTCGTTTATACCTCGATGACGCATGAATATGTCTTCGACTACAAGGACGGTGAGGTTTTCTGGTGTACGGCCGATGTCGGCTGGGTCACAGGCCATTCCTATATCGTCTACGGGCCGCTGGCGAACTGCGCGACGACGCTGATGTTCGAAGGCGTTCCCAACTTCCCGGATCAGGGCCGTTTCTGGGAAGTGATCGACAAGCACAAGGTCAATATCTTCTACACCGCGCCGACGGCGCTCCGATCACTGATGGGGGCGGGCGACCAGTTCGTCCAGCGCTCGTCGCGCTCCAGCATCCGTCTTCTCGGTACGGTGGGCGAGCCGATCAATCCGGAAGCCTGGGAGTGGTATTATCATGTGGTCGGCGAGGACAAGAGCCCGATCGTCGACACCTGGTGGCAGACGGAAACCGGCGGCATCCTCATCTCGCCGTTGCCGGGTGCGACCGATCTGAAGCCCGGTTCGGCGACAAGGCCCTTCTTCGGCGTGCAGCCGCAGCTGGTCGATGCCGAAGGTAATGTGCTGGAGGGGCCCGCTGACGGCAATCTCTGCATCATCGACAGCTGGCCGGGTCAGTCGCGTTCGGTCTATGGCGATCATCAGCGCTTCATCGACACGTATTTTTCGACCTACAAGGGCAAATATTTCACCGGCGATGGCTGCCGGCGTGACGAGGACGGCTATTACTGGATCACCGGCCGCGTCGATGACGTGCTGAACGTTTCCGGCCATCGCCTTGGTACGGCGGAGGTGGAATCGGCGCTGGTGTCGCATCACCTCGTTTCGGAAGCGGCGGTGGTCGGTTATCCGCATGCCATCAAGGGGCAGGGCATCTATTGTTATGTCACGCTGATGGCTGGCCAGAACGGTGATTACGCGTTGCGCGAGGAGCTGATAAAGCACGTGCGCAACGAGATCGGACCGGTTGCGACGCCCGACAAGATCCAGTTCGCGCCGGGCCTGCCCAAAACCCGTTCCGGCAAGATCATGCGACGCATCCTGCGCAAGATCGCCGAGGATGATTTTGGTGCGCTGGGGGATACATCAACGCTCGCCGATCCGGCTGTTGTCGAAGATCTCATCGCCAACCGGCAGAACCGCACGGCGTGATCATTTGGAAAGGCTGCTTCGGCAGCCTTTTTTCTGGTTTGAGTTTTCCGCAAATAAAAACACCCGGAGGCGGAACCTCCGGGTGTTTTTCGTTTCAGCTGGATGGGGCTTACTGGCCGCGGATCTTCTTCAGGTCCGCCAGAACGGCGTCGACGACGTCGGCGCCGATTTCAGCCTTGTGCTTTTCGTAAACGACCATCGACTTTTCGCGGATACGGGTCTGCTCTTCCGGAGACAGGGCGTTCACTTCGAGGCCGGCAGCCTTGATCTTTTCCAGCGACTTCTGGTTCAGGTCGCGGATGACCTTGCGCTCTTCGTCGCGGCCGACGACTGCGCATTCACGCAGGGCCGTCTGTTCTTCGGGTGTGTAGCTGTCGAAGATCGGCTTGGAGAAGAGGAAGAGGAACGGCGTGTAGGCGTGGTTCGTCTCGGTGATGTACTTCTGCACCTCGTAGAACTTGGAGGTGTCGATCGTCACATAGGGATTTTCCTGCGCGTCGATCGCATTGGTTTCAAGCGCCGAGAAGACTTCGCCGAAAGCCATCGGTGTTGCATTGGCGCCGAGGTTCTGGAAGGTGTCGAGGAAGATGTTGTTCTGCATCACGCGAACCTTGAGGCCGGAGAAGTCTTCCCACTTCGTAACGGCATGCTTGGAGTTCGACAGGTTGCGGAAGCCGTTTTCCCAGTAAGCCAGGTTCACAAGACCCTGCTCTTCCAGCTTCTTGTTCATCATGTCGCCGAAGGCGCCGTCCATGACGGCATCGGCTTCCTTGTCGTTGGCGAACAGGAACGGCAGGTCGAAAACGCCGAGCGAGGGGATGAGACCAACGAGCGGCGAGGACGACGTCACGACGGCTTCCTGAACGCCGGAACGCAGGGCCTGGGTTGCCTGAAGGTCACCACCGAGAGCGCCGCCCCAGAATGCCGTCAGCTTCAGCTTGCCGCCCGACTTGTCGTCGAGGCAGGCCTGCATGGCCTTGATGCCGTTGCCGACGGGGTGATCCTGGTTGATGCCGTTCGAAACACGGATGTTACGGCTGTTGAATTCGGCCATTGCCGGAGCTGCGGCGCCAACGGCGAAAGCGATGGCCGTGGTGGTCAGAAGAAGCTTTCTCATAATATCCTCCCTTGGATTGTGTTCGAGAAACAGGTTGCGGGTTAACGGAGATACTGCAGCGGTACGAGGACGATGTCCGGGAAAATCACCAGCAGTGCCAGCACGATGGTTTCGGCGACGAGGAACGGCCAGACGCCGATCGTGACCTTGCCGAGCGGGATGCGGCCGACGCCGCTGACGACGTTCAGCACGACGCCGACCGGAGGGGTAATCAGGCCGATGGCGTTGTTGATGATGAAGAGAACGCCGAAATAGACCGGGTCGATGCCAGCCTGCTTGATGATCGGCATCAGAACAGGCGTCAGGATCAGGATGGTCGGTGTCAGGTCGAGCGCGGTGCCGACGACGAAGACCAGCACCATGATGACGGCCATCAGGAGCATCGGACGGTCGATCAGCGGCTCGATATAGCCTGCGACTTCGTTCGGGATATTCGCTGCCGTGATGAGCCACGCGGAAACGAGTGCTGCGCAGACCAGGAACATGATGATCGAGGTGCTCTTGGCGGCGCGCAGGAGCACGTGGAACAGGTCCGCCGGCTTCAGTTCGCGATAGATTACCATGCCGACAAAAAGCGCGTAGGCAGCGGCGACGACGGCGGCTTCGGTCGGCGTCATGATGCCGGCCTTGATGCCGCCGAGGATGATGACGGGCATACCGAGCGCCCAGCCGGCGCGTGCCGTCGCCGTGATGCGCTCCCTGGCCGAGGTTTTGGGTAGAGGCTTGACGTTATCCTTGCGCACCACGATCAGCCAGGCGGTGATCAGCGAAATGCCCATCAGAATGCCGGGGACGATACCGGCCAGGAAAAGCTGGGTGATCGAGACGTTGGCGGCCACACCGAAGACGATGAAGGCCATCGACGGCGGAATGACCGGGGCGATGATGCCGCCTGCGGCGATAAGACCGCCCGAACGCGGAATATTATAGCCGGCCTTCGCCATCATCGGGATCAGGATTGCGGCAAGGGCTGCGGTATCGGCCGCAGCCGAACCGGAGATGCTGGCCATGATGATGGCGGCGACGATCGCCACGATGCCGAGACCGCCCCTGATGTGGCCGACCAGCGCGATCGCAAAGTCGATGATGCGGCGGGACAGGCCGCCGGAATTCATCAATTCACCGGCGAGGATGAAGAAGGGAATGGCGAGCAGCGTGAAGGTGTCCGCGCCCGAGATCATGTTCTGTGCGATGATCGCGGTATTGAACATGCCCATGTACCACATGAGCACGACGCCGCAGAACATCAGCGAGAAAGCGACCGGAACGCCAATCGCCATGGCTCCCAGGAGAGAGCCGACAAAAACGAAAAGTGTCATGGTATCAGCGCTCCGAAAGCTGTTCGATCGTCAGGTTCTCACCCGCGAACTGAGCGATTTCATCCTCTGTCACGCGGCCCGTGAGCTGGCGGTACAGGCGCTCCAGCGCGATGATGAACATCAGCCCGCCAGTGAACATGCCGATGCCGTAGACCCAGATCATCGAAAGCTTGGTGACGGGCGCATGCATGCTGGCGTTGATGCCTGATTGCTTCCAGGTCCCCCAGAAGAAGATGGCGGAACAGGCCAGGATGATGATGTTGGACACGATCATGCAGACGATGCGGGCGCGGCGCGACAGGAACATCACGAGCGTTTCGATGCCCATGTGGCTGTTCTCGCGGAATGTCAGCACGGCGCCGATGAAGGTCAGCCACACGAAGAAATAACGCGACAGTTCTTCAGAGATGTTGATGCCGGAATTCATCGTGTAACGCATGACGACGTTGACGAAGACCATGATCGACATGCCGGCGAGCAGCAGGACGAGAATGATTTCGAGAATCCGGTAAAAAAGATTGATGGTCTTTTGCATTTTCCCCTCCCGAAGAAATATCTAGAGCAGCCCTCGTTTCGCCAGGTTGCGCATAAGGGCCGCGGTGCCGAATGTCCATTCCGGGCATTCGTCGGTCGTGGTGACCCAGTTGATCAGCTTGCCGAGCTTGGGCGTGGAGATTTCGACACGGTCACCCTTTGAATGGGTGAAACCGAGGCCTGGGCCATGGCGGTCCTTCACCGGCGCGAACATCGTGCCAAGGAAAAAGACGGCGCCGTCAGGATATTGGTGGTTACGGTTCAAGAGCTGCGAAGCGAGGTTTTCCGGTGTACGGCTGATCGCTTCCATGGGACTGACGCCCGTCATGGTGAAGCCGTCTTCGCCTTCGACCAGAAGCGAAATCTGCGACTTCTTCACGTCTTCGATGGTGAAGTTGCCGTCGAACAGGCGGATGAAGGGGCCGATCGCGCAGGAGGCATTGTTATCCTTGGCCTTGCTGAGCAGCAGGGCGGAACGACCTTCGAAATCGCGCAGGTTGACGTCGTTGCCGAGCGTCGCGCCGATGATGCGGCCGTCGGAGGTAATGGCCAGCACCACTTCCGGCTCCGGGTTGTTCCACTGCGATTTCGGGTGAACGCCGATCAGTGCGCCGCAGCCGACCGAGGCCATGGCCTGCGCCTTGGAGAATATCTCCGCGTCAGGGCCAATACCCACTTCCAGATATTGCGACCAGAGACCCATTTCCTGGAGCAGTTTCTTCACTTCGGCGGCTTTTTCGGATCCGGCCTCAAGTCCCTTGAGGTTGTCGCCGAGAACCGGCGCCAGCCTTCCGCGAATTTCCTGCGCACGCAGCGGGTCGCCCTTGGCCTGCTCCTCGATCACGCGTTCCAGCATGCTGTCGGCGAAGGTGACGCCTGCGGCCTTGACAGCCTGAATATCGTTGGGGGCCAGAAGCTCACCGGCGGAGCCATCGAGGAAGGCATCGAGGGCGCCGAGCGCCACGAATGTGCCGGTATCGGCAAGCCGTTCCACCAGATCCGCCTTTT
This sequence comes from Agrobacterium sp. GD03872, assembly GCF_029840625.1. Lineage (NCBI taxonomy): Bacteria > Pseudomonadati > Pseudomonadota > Alphaproteobacteria > Hyphomicrobiales > Rhizobiaceae > Agrobacterium > Agrobacterium sp. GD03872. The sequence goes on along the minus strand of NZ_JAOCCY010000005.1, from coordinate 220,241 downwards.
CCAGAAGCTCCGACATGGTGGGTGCAATGGAGGTGAGGTCATAGAGCACGCCATCCTTGAGCAGGACCGGGCAGGGACCGCCTTCGCTTTTCGACCAGACACGGCCGACCAGCAGGGCGTTTTCATAATCTTCAGGCAAAATTGCAGTAGCGTCGATAGACGTTGCGCCGGTCATGTATGTCCTCCCCTTCAGCCTCCGACAGGCCGCCTCCTGCGGTCTTATTGTCTGGATGTCTGACAACCTAATCCTATCCTTCTTAGTATGACTTTTGCTATGAGTCTAGCGGCCTTGCCGACAAAATTATCGTCTTTCGCGTCTCAATCCCCGGAAAGCCGTAAACCTGTCCTATAGCTTTGCCGGCTGCGCCTATTCGCCGCCTAGAAGATATCCAGTTCGAGATTGACCCGACTTGCTGCGCCGATCAGGTGCTTGCGCATGGCGTTCTTGGCGGCGGTTGCATCGGCCTTCTCGACCGCCTCGTAGATAGCGACATGTTCGGCGATCGTCACCTCGAGAATTTCCCCGAAAACGGCGCGCGAGAAGGCGATGTTGATGGCGGAGCTGATGCGTTCGGCAATGAAGCCGAGGAACATCAGGAAATATTCGTTCTCGGTCGCTTCCGCCAGAATGCGGTGAAAGTCGAGATCGGCGGCGACGCCCTCCGTCGACCAATCATCGGCGGTTTTCATCTTTTCCAGCGCTGCCGCCAGCCGCGCCAGCTGCTGCGGGCTGCGGTGCAGTGCCGCCAGCCCCGCTGCCTCGATTTCCAGCGGCATGCGAAGCTGGAAGAGATCGCGGAAATTTTCCGGGTCGTTCAGGCGGGATCGCTCGATGCGGATGGATAGTCTCTGCCGGGGATCGGTGACGAATGCGCCGACGCCCTGGCGTGTTTCGACGAAACCCTCGTTGCGCAATTGCGCGATCGCCTCGCGAATGACAGAGCGGCTGACGCCGAAGGTTTTCGCCAGAACATGTTCCGTCGGCAGCCTGTCGCCCGGCCCGAGTTTCGAATCATTGATCTCGCGGGCGATCTCCGCGGCGATCCGGCCGGGAAGATGGTCGTTGCGATGTATCTGATTGAACTCCAGCGTCATGGTTGCTCCCGTGCCATAGAAACGATTGGTTCGTTTTTTCCCGCGGCAGCGACTTCCTCCTTCGCCGCCAGCGGGGTTTTCAAAGGCGATGTCTGCGGCCGCCTTTGCCATTTCTCGATTAGCTATCCGGTTGCAGGCTTATCTGGCAACCGGGATTCATCCGCAGATCGGGATCGAAGGCGTTTTTCAGGCCTGCGATCATCCGGCGCTGCACATCAGATAGCCGGCTCTCGAAATCGGAGCGCTTCAGGCGGCCGATGCCGTGTTCGGCGCTGATGCTGCCGACGTAACGGTCGAGGACCTCGTTGACGAGTGTCTTCGATTTGTAGATGAACGCCTCGCGCTCTTCAGGGGTTGCGCCATTCGGCGGCAGCACGTTGAGGTGGACATTGCCGTCTCCCACATGGCCGTAGGACACTGCGAGGCATTCCGGCAGCTTTTCCGAAAGTTCTGCCTCGGCCTCGGCCACGAAAGCCGCGAGTTTGGAGAGCGGCACGGAAATATCGGTGCGCATGTGGCTGCCGCGCAGCGCCTGGCCCTCGTTCATACCCTCACGGAACAGCCAGAGTGATTGCGCCTGCGCACGTGAGGAGGCGATGACACCATCCAGCACCAGGCCGTCTTCCATGACGCCCTCGAGGAAGCGCCCCATCAGGTCGGCCGTGTCCACCAGGCCCGAGCCTGATATTTCCATCAGCACATAGGCCGGATAATCGCCGGCAATTGGCATTTTCAGGTCCGGAATTGCTTCGATCGCCAGAGTGAAGGCGACCGGCGGCATGAATTCGAAGGCAGACATCAAGTCGCAGCATTCGCGGCGGGCGCGGCGATAAAGCTTGATGGCATCGTCAAGCGAATTGAGGCCAAGCAGCGCCGTTTCGATGTGTTCTGGATTGGGGTAAAGTTTGACGGCAACGGCGGTGATGATGCCGAGCGTTCCTTCCGCGCCGATGAAAAGCTGCTTCAGATCGATGCCGCGATTGTCCTTGCGTAACGTTGAAAGCCCGTTCCAGATGGTGCCGTCAGGCAATACCACTTCGAGACCCAGCACCAGTTCGCGGGTCATGCCGTAACGCAGGACATTGATGCCGCCGGCATTGGTGGAGACGTTGCCGCCGATGCGGCAGCTGCCCTGTGCGCCAAGCGACAGCGGGAAGAACATGCCCTTGTCCTGAACCGCATCCTTGAATTCCGAGAGAATGCAGCCGGCTTCCACGATGGCGGAAAAATCGTCGTCGTCTATGGTGCGGATGGCGTTCATGCGTTCCAGGCTCAGCACGACCTGATGTTTGGGGGCATCGGGAATACCGCCGAGTACCAGTCCGGTATTGCCGCCCTGGGGAATGATGGCAAGGCCGAGTTCAGCGCAGGCGCGCACCGTGTCGGAGACTTCCTTGGTCGAACGGGGGCGAATAACGGCCACGGCGGAACTGGTGACGTCGCCATGCCAGTCGCGGCAATAACGCAGCATGTCTTCCTGCGATGTCAGCAGCAGAGCCTCGCCCAGCCTGTTTTTCAGCGAGAACCGCAATTCCTCGATATCGTGTTCGCTCACGATCGTCATTCCACCCTCTCCGTCCAATCCGCCCAAAAGTGCCCGGGCAAGGTCTTTTGCCCTTGCTTTTACCGGTTTGTGAAAAAATACTATTTTCAATCCGATCATATAAGGTTATCAGACAACCTTACAAGCTAATTTATCGGTCGACTGGCCGATGAGGTTTTTTCGGTCTCGGGAGAATGACCGGGACAAAGAGGAGGAAGACATGCATATCGCAATCATCGGCGCCGCAGGCATGGTTGGCCGCAAGCTGACGCAGCGTCTCGTCAAGGACGGTGCGCTCGGCGGCAAGCCGGTCGAGAAATTCACGCTGATCGACGTGTTTCAGCCCGAAGCGCCTGCCGGTTTTTCCGGTGCCGTCGATGCGCGGGCGGCAGATCTGTCCGCGCCGGGCGAAGCCGAAAAGCTGGTGGACGCCCGTCCGGATGTCATCTTCCATCTTGCCGCCATCGTCTCCGGTGAAGCGGAACTCGATTTCGACAAGGGCTACCGCATCAATCTCGACGGCACACGTTATCTCTTCGACGCCATCCGCATCGCCAACGGCAAGGATGGTTACAAGCCGCGCGTGGTCTTCACTTCGTCTATCGCCGTCTTCGGTGCGCCGCTTCCCTACCCGATCCCCGATGAATTCCACACCACGCCTTTGACCAGCTACGGCACGCAGAAGGCGATCTGCGAATTGCTGCTGTCCGATTACAGCCGTCGCGGTTTCTTTGACGGTATCGGCATTCGTCTGCCGACCATCTGCATCCGTCCCGGCAAACCGAATGCGGCTGCCTCCGGCTTCTTCTCCAATATCCTGCGCGAGCCGCTGGTCGGTCAGGAAGCGGTTCTGCCGGTGCCGGAAAGTATTCGCCACTGGCATGCCTCGCCGCGTTCCGCTGTCGGTTTCCTCATCCATGGCGCAACGATTGACGTCGATAAGGTCGGCCCGCGCCGCAACCTGTCGATGCCGGGCCTCAGCGCCACCGTCGGCGAGCAGATCGAAGCGCTGCGCAAGGTCGCTGGCGAAAAGGCTGTCGCCCTCATTCGCCGCGAGCCGAACGAGATGATCATGCGCATGTGCGAAGGCTGGGCGCCCGGTTTCGAAGCCAGGCGCGCCCGGGAGCTGGGTTTCACGGCTGAAGGCTCCTTCGAAGAAATCATTCAGGTTCACATCGAGGACGAACTGGGAGGTTCACTGAAATGAGGATCAGTGGGGAGGAGAAGAAGCGGTCGGTCGCCTTTATCGGCACCGGCCTGATGGGCGGGCCGATGGCCCGGCGTCTGCTGGGCGCCGGTTTTCCGGTTACGGTCTGGAACCGTAGCGTCGATAAGGCCGAGGCGCTGGTTGCCGACGGCGCCGTTCTGGCGGCATCTCCTGCGGAGGCCGCAAAAGGCGCCGATATCGTCATCACCATGCTGAGCGACGGCAAGGCCGTGGGCGAGGTGCTGTTTGAGGCCGGCGTGGCCGAAGCGCTGAAAAAGGGTTCTGTTGTCATCGACAGCAGCTCGATTGCGCCGCCGATTGCGTGGGAACATTCCTCCCGGCTTGAGGCGCTTGGCATCCATCACGTCGACGCGCCGGTTTCCGGTGGGGTGCCGGGCGCGACGGCCGGTACGCTTGCGATCATGGCGGGCGGCGACGAGGCGCTGATTTCGGGTCTTGCGGATGTCTTTGCGCCGATGGGCAGGCTCACTTTTGTCGGCCCCTCGGGTGCGGGCCAGCTCTGCAAGCTCGCCAACCAGCAGATCGTCGCCATCACCATCGGCGCGGTTGCCGAGGCGATGATGCTGGTGGAAGCGGGCGGCGCATCGCGTGAAGGGTTCCGCAACGCCATTCGCGGCGGTTTTGCCGAAAGCCGGATTCTGGAACTGCATGGCGAGCGCATGGTGAAGCGCAATTTCGTGCCGGGCGGTCCGTCCAAGTTCCAGCTCAAGGATCTGAATGGCGTGCTGGCGACGGCAAAGGACCTGTCTCTCAACCTGCCGCTGACCCAGCAGGTGACGCGGGAATTCGACGACTTCGTCGGTGACGGCGGAGCCGATATCGATCATAGCGGCATCCTGCTCTATCTTGAAAAACTCAATAACCGGGAACAGGGCTGAGGCGGCTCATGAGCGACGACAAGACACCGATGCGCCGCCTGCGGTCCCAGGACTGGTTCGACAACCCTGACCATCTCGATATGACGGCGCTCTATCTCGAGCGCTTCATGAATTATGGCGTGACGCCGGAAGAGCTGCGTTCCGGCAAGCCGGTCATCGGCATCGCCCAGAGCGGCAGCGACCTCACGCCCTGCAACCGCGTCCATGTGGAACTGGTCAAGCGGGTGCGTGACGGCATCCGCGATGCCGGCGGTATCCCCATCGAGTTTCCGACCCATCCGATGTTCGAAAACTGCAAGCGCCCGACAGCGGCGCTTGATCGCAATCTCGCCTATCTCAGCCTCGTGGAAGTGCTTTACGGCTATCCGCTCGACGGCGTCGTTCTGACCACGGGCTGCGACAAGACCACGCCGTCGGCGCTGATGGCGGCAAGCACGGTCGATATTCCGGCCATCGTGCTCTCCGGCGGACCGATGCTCGATGGATATCACGACGGCGATCTGGTTGGTTCCGGTACGGTCATCTGGCGCATGCGCCGTAAATATGGCGCCGGTGAAATTACCCGCGAGGAGTTCCTTCAGGCAGCGCTCGAATCCGCGCCTTCGGTCGGCCATTGCAACACCATGGGCACGGCCTCGACCATGAACGCGATGGCGGAAGCGCTCGGCATGTCGCTCACGGGCTGCGGCGCGATCCCGGCCGCTTACCGCGAACGCGGCCAGATGGCCTATCGCACAGGCCGCCGCGCCGTTGAACTGGTTGTCGAGAACATCAAGCCTTCCGACATCATGACGCGTGAGGCATTTCTGAACGCGATCCGCGTCAATTCGGCGATCGGCGGCTCCACCAATGCCCAGCCGCATCTGGCGGCGATGGCGAAACATGCCGGCGTCGAGCTTCGCGAAGAGGACTGGCAGGTTCACGGCTACGACATTCCGCTGCTGGCCAACATCCAGCCGGCCGGCAAATGGCTGGGTGAGAAATACCACCGCGCCGGTGGCACACCGGCTATCATGTGGGAGCTTCTCAAGGCGGGCAAGCTCGATGGACGCTGTCCGACCGTGACTGGCAAAACCATGGCGGAAAATCTTGAAGGCCGTGAATCGACCGACCGCGATGTGATCCTGCCCTATGACAAGCCGCTCAAGGAACGCGCCGGCTTCCTCGTCCTCAAGGGCAATCTCTTCGATTTCGCGATCATGAAAACGAGCGTGATCTCCGCGGAATTCCGCCAGCGTTATCTGAGCGAGCCGGGTCGAGAGGGTATTTTCGAGGGCAAATGTGTGGTGTTCGATGGTTCGGAAGACTATCACGCCCGCATCAACGATCCGTCGCTCGAGATCGACGAGCGTACCATCCTCGTCATTCGCGGCGCGGGGCCGCTCGGCTGGCCGGGTTCGGCTGAGGTCGTCAATATGCAGCCGCCGGACGCGCTTCTGAAAAAAGGCATCACCAGCCTGCCGACGATCGGCGACGGCCGTCAGTCCGGAACGGCGGACAGCCCGTCGATTCTCAATGCTTCGCCGGAAAGTGCGGCCGGCGGCGGGCTCGCATGGCTTCGCACCGGTGATGTGATTCGCATCGACTTCAACAAGGGCGAATGCAACGCGCTGGTCGCGGATGCGGAGCTTACGGCCCGCAGGGCAGATGGTATTCCCGCCGTGCCTGTGGACGCGACGCCGTGGCAGCGCATCTATCGCCAATCCGTCACCCAGCTTTCGGATGGCGCGGTTCTCGAGGGGGCGGCGGATTTCCGCCGGATTGCCGAGAAGATGCCCCGGCACAATCACTGACCGAACATGACGGAAAATCCCCGGCCCAGACCGGGGATTTTTCTTGTTGAGGCGGTTTCGCATTTCATTGCGACCTCCTAATGTAGCCGCGAATCCGCATCACATCCGCATTACCCCCGGGGCAGGACATGACAGATATTTCGATGATCGAGGCGGCGCGCGAGCGCATTGGCAACCATGCGGTCCGGACACCGCTCCTGTCGTCACATTTTCTGGATGAGATAGCCGGGCGAAAGCTGTTCGTGAAGGCGGAGTGCCTGCAAAGGACGGGTTCCTTCAAGTTTCGCGGCGGCTGGTCGGCGGTATCGGGCCTGCCGGCGGCGGTGCGTGCAAAGGGCGTGATCGCCTTTTCCTCCGGCAACCATGCGCAGGGTGTGGCGCTTGCCGCCCGCCTGCACGGCGTTCCTGCCGTCATCATCATGCCGTCCGATGCGCCGAAGATCAAAATCGACAATACCCGCGCCTATGGCGCAGAGGTTGTGCTTTATGATCGGGCGAATGAGGACCGCGACGCCATAGGCGACCGGCTGTCGCGCGAGCGTGGGCTGACGCTGATCCGGCCCTATGACGAACCGCTGGTCATTGCCGGGCAGGGGACGGTGGGGCTGGAGATTGCCGAACAGGGCGCGGAACTGGGTATCGGCGCGGCCGAGGTTCTGGTGCCCTGCGGCGGCGGCGGCCTTACATCCGGCATCTCCCTTGCGCTTGCGGCGAAAGCACCGAATTACAAGGTCAGGACTTCAGAACCGGAGCGGTTCGACGATGTGGCGCGCTCCCTTGCCTCGGGTAAGATCGAGCGTAACGCCACGGCCTCGGGTTCGATCTGCGACGCGATCGTCACGCCGCAACCGGGTAACATTACTTTCCCGATCATGGCGGGGCTGTGTGGAGAAGGTATCGCCGTGACCGAGGAGGAAGCGTTGCGAGCCATGGTTCTTGCCTTCAACCGGCTGAAGGTCGTTGTCGAACCCGGCGGTGCGGTGGCCCTGGCTGCAGCCCTGTTTCACGGCGATGAGCTTGAGAGCGAAACGGTGATCGCGGTCGCTTCGGGCGGTAATGTCGATCTTGGCATCATGGCCGATGCGCTGGCCCGTTTCGGCTGAAATCAGGCCTCGAGCCGTACCGCAACCTCGCTGGCGATTGCCAGTGAGGCGGTCAGGCCGGGGCTTTCTATGCCGAAAAGATTGACGAGGCCGGAAAGCTCGTGTTCTTCCCGCCCATCGATACGGAAATCCATGGCCGGCTCGTCGGGCCCTGAAATCTTCGGGCGTATGCCGGAATAGGCTGGAACCAGTGCGTCTTCCGGCAGGCCCGGCCAATAACGCCGTATCGCGTCACCGAAACCGTCCATACGCCGGGGGTCGACGGCGTAATCGATGGCCTCCACCCATTCGATATCCGGTCCGAAACGGGCCTGACCGGCGAGATCGAGCGTGAGATGCACGCCGAGGCCGTGGGTGTGCGGTGCGGGGTAGATCAGCCGCGAAAAGGGCGATTTGCCCGCCAGCGAAAAATAACTGCCCTTGGCAAAACGCGCCTGCGGGATTGCATGTGCCGGCAATCCTTCAATGTTTCTTGCGACCATGGGTGCGACGAGGCCGGCGGAATTGATGAGCAGCCGGCATGTCAGGCTCATCGGGTCCCTGCCGCCGGTGTGTACCCGGAAACCGGTGCCTGCCGCTTCTGCTCTTTCGAACGGTGTATTGAGTGCAAGCGCTGCGCCATGGTCTTCGGCCTCGCCGAGCAGAGCGAGCATGTAACCATGACTGTCGATGATGCCGGTCGAAGGTGAGAGCAGGGCCGCCCGACAAGCGAGTGCAGGCTCAAGCAACCGCGCCTGTTGTTCATCGATCAGTTCCAGATCGTCGCAGCCGTTCGCCACGCCTTTCTCACGGAGCGCCGCCAAAAGCGTCGTCTCTTCATCATTTTCGGCCACAATGAGTTTGCCGCAGCGGCGGTGCGAAACACCGTGACTCTGACAGAAGGCATAAAGCCGGGTCTTGCCCTCGACGCACAGCCGGGCCTTGAGGCTTCCGACCGGATAATAGAGACCGGCGTGAATGACCTCGCTGTTGCGGGAGGAGGTGGCCGAGCCGAATTCCTTCTCCCTTTCAAGTATGATGACGGAGAGACCGCGCATCGCCAGCTCGCGCGCCGCCGCCAGCCCGATCGCTCCGGCTCCGATGATGATGGCGTCGATATCCGTCATGGTCTCTTCCGTGCCCGCAACTGGTTTTGAACGGGAATGCCCTTCGCCGCGTTGATCCCGGGCAATGGGTAGATTGATGCTTGCCCGCAGGCAAGTCGCGATCCGTATTTTTCCCGATGCGCCGATCTTATGGAATTTTATCTCTACTGAAACAGTGGGGAATAAAGCTATTCTCTAGGGGAGATGAGCAATGCCCGCTTTGAAGGGCCGAGCAGGAAGGGAGTGTACAATGTCTTATTCCAAGGCAGGAAAAGTAAAAGACTTTGTCTCGCAGCCCCAGTCGCCGCGCAACTGGAAAGATTCGGTTCATGCGGCTCTTGTCGGCGTCTGCGTGGCTTTTGTCGCTGCCGTCATTTTCGGTCTCGTTCCCTGATCCTCCCGATTTTCTCATCAGGTAATTTGAGAATAAAAGGCTGGTCGCTCCTCCGACCGGCCTTTTTCATGCCCATTCAGGCCTTCAGGTAATCTTCCGCCAGATCGACCCAGAAAGCGGTTCCGATCGGCAGGATATCGTCGTTGAAATCGAATTTCGGATGGTGCAGCGGCGGGTCGTTATCGGTGCGCGCAGTGCCGAGGAAGAAATAACAGCCGGGCCGTTTCTCCAGCATATAGGCGAAGTCTTCCGCACCCATCGACGGACGCTGCATCTCGACTACCTTTTCAGGTCCGGCAAAACGCCGGGCGAGATCGGCGACATAGTCCGTTTCCGCCTTGTGGTTGACGGTAGCATTATAACCGCGCTCGTAATCGATGGTGACGCTCATGCCGTAGCTGGCCGCCTGACCTTCGGCTATCGCCCGGATGCGCTTTTCCAGCTCGTCGCGCACGCCCGGATCGAAGGAGCGGATGGTCAGCAGCATTTCCGCCGTTTCGGGAATGACATTGCTGGCAGCACCGGCATGGAACGCGCCAACGGTGACGACCGCCGATAATTGCGGATGGATGTTGCGGGACACCACGGTTTGCAGCGCCATGATGATGCTTGCGCCGGCAACGATGGGGTCGGCCGCATCCTGCGGTTCGGCGCCGTGGCCGCCATATCCGTTGACCGTGATCTTGCACTCGTCGACGGCGGCAAGGATCGGCCCGTCGCGCAGCACGAATTGCCCGAAGGGCACGCCGGGGTCGTTATGAAGGGCAAAAACCGCATCGCAGGGAAAACGTTCGAACAGCCCGTCTTCGATCATGATGCGGGCGCCGCCGAAATTCTCTTCCGCCGGCTGGAAGATCAGATGCAGGGTTCCGTCGAAATTTTTGCGCTCGGCGATGATCTTCGCCGCGCCGAGCAGCATGGCGGTATGGCCGTCATGACCGCAGGCATGCATCACGCCCTGATTGGCGCTCGCATAATCCGCACCGGTTTCTTCATGGATCGGCAGGGCGTCGATATCGGCGCGAATGCCGAGCGTGCGGGTGCTGTCGCCATTGCGGAGTGTGGCGACGACCCCGGTTCCAGCCAGCCCCCGCGTAACCTTATAGCCCATAGCCGCCAATTGTTCGGCGATAAAATCCGACGTTTTGAACTCCGAAAGGCCGATTTCGGGGTTGCGGTGCAGATGGCGGCGAATGGCCACCACATCTGGCATATGGTTGGCAAAGGATGCGAGATTTGCGGTCTGTCTGGTCATTTTTAAAGTCCCGGGTTCGGCCGTTTTTTCCGGCGCCTTTTGTAAATGACATAGCAGCATATGCAGCCATGCGTAAGGGGCGTAGCCTGCCCGGAAATGCCCCGAAATTCAGCGCTTGCATCGTGCCGCGACAGGTGGCATGGAACTATTGACGTCCTGGGGCATTAGCTTCTTTCGGATGTAGCGCGGGCCTCTCGGTTCGTGTTGCCCTTCAGGTTGTCAACGGGGGATTATCGGACGTTGCGCGAACAATTTTCGCCATCGGGGAGGGTGCGAAATCCGGTCGGAACGGCATTGCCGGGCCGAACGATGCCATTTTCTTCCCCTCATCGAAAACGCCCTGTCCGCTCCGATCTCCAGTTTCGCAGATATTCCGGAATAATGACTCTGCAGCATGACGCGCCTGCGGATATTCTGCACTTGACGATCCGTTCCGCACGGCGTCCGGTCCGGTTCACCGAAGGTTCAGGATAAGTCATAAATATAGCGTGGCCCGATTTTCGTGTGTGTTCCCGCCACGGACGAAATGCCGGCCAAGTCGAACAGGTTTCCCTTAAGTTCAGAATACGAGCCCGATGTCATTTCATATTACCCCGACCGCCGCCGCCCGTGATTCCGAGACGAAGCAGATCGATCACAACGATTCGATCCGCGCGTCCTATATGACGGTGGAGGAACTGCATGATGCGGGCGCCGCGCTTTCGCGCGATGGCGCCGACAGTCTTCCCGGCTTCATGGAGTTCGATTTCTTCGAGCGTCACCGCGAGAACGAGAAGGAAATCCTCAGGGTCTATCGCACCACGGCCGTCGATGCGGAAAATGGCGCGACGATCACGCCGGCGGCGGAATGGCTGCTCGACAATCACTACGTCATCGAAGAGGCGATCCAGGAAGTCCGCCGCGATTTTCCGCGCAAGTTCTATCGCCAGCTGCCGACGATGACGGTGGGCGGCGTGACGATCCCGCGGGTTATGGCGCTCGGCTGGCTTTATGTCGCCCATACCCACAGCACGGTTTCGCGCGAGAACATGACGGCGTTGGTGGATGGCTACCAGACCTCGAAGACGTTGCAGATCGGCGAATTGTGGGCTTTGCCGTCGATCATCCGTTTCGTCCTCATCGAAAATCTTCGCCGTATCTCCATCCGTGTGGAGCGTTCGCGCCGCATGCGCCAGAAGGCGAATGAGGTCGTCGATGAAATCATCCGTCTGAACGATGTGGAAGCCTCGGCAGCGCTTCTCAAGCAGGTCGATTCGCTGGTCGACGACCCGACTTTCGCGACGCAGTTCCTTTATCGTCTGAGGAACGGTTCGCAGACCTCCGGTTTTGCCGTTGCCTGGCTCGAAGAGCGTCTTCACGCTGCCGGCACCGATGCCGAAAACGTCATGATGTCGGAACATAATCGTCTGGCATCCGGCAATGTCACGATGGGCAACATCGTCAAGAGCCTGCGCGAGATCGACGATACTGAATGGTCCGTGTGGTTCGAGGAAGTCAGCCATATCGACAAGGTTCTGCGCGAAGAGACCGATTACGAGGTTCTCGATTTCGGTTCGCGCAACACCTATCGCAATACGATCGAACTTCTGGCGCGCCGTTCCCCCAAGACCGAAGTGGAGGTTGCGCGCGCCGCCGTCGAAATGGCGCGTTCGGAGACGCCGGCCGGTGCGGATGAAACTCATCGCGTCAATGTCGGCTCCGTGCTTGTCGGCCAGCGTCGTTTCGAGCTTGAAAAGGCTTTGGGTTACCGGCCGCTGGTGTCGCAGCATATTGTCCGGGCGATGCGCAAGTTCAACTGGCTTGCGATTGCGGCGCCGGTGCTGCTGATCACCGCGCTCGCCATGCTGGCGGTCGGCTGGTTCCTGGCGCAGGCCGGTATGCCCTGGTATGTGGTGACCGCTTTCCTGCTGATGTTCGCATTGCCGGCCTCCGAAGGCGCGACCGGTCTCTTCAATACGCTCGTCACCTTCTTCGTGAAACCGTTCCGGCTGGTTGGATACGAGTTCAAGAACGGCATTCCGCAGGATGCCCGCACATTGGTCGCCGTGCCCTGCATGCTGACCAGCCGCGACAGCGTCGACGAGATGATGCGCAATATCGAGGTGCATTATCTCGCCAATCCGCATGGCGAGATTTATTTCTCGCTCGTCAGCGACTGGCGCGATGCGCAATATGAACAGTCCGACGATGACCTCGAGATTCTCGATTATGCCAAGCGCGAGCTTGCGGCGCTGAACAGCCGTTATGCCTTTGATGGCAAGACGCGCTTTTACCTGCTGCATCGCCGCCGCATCTATAATCCGGCCGAAGGCTGCTGGATGGGCTGGGAGCGCAAGCGCGGCAAGCTGCATGAGCTGAACATGCTGCTGCGCGGCGACAAGGACACGACATTCCTCGGCGGCGCCAATGTCGTACCCGAGGATGTGAAATATGTCATGACGCTGGACGCCGATACGCGCCTGATGCGCGACGCGGTGACCAAACTTGTCGGCAAGATGCATCACCCGATCAATCGTCCGGTGATCGATCCGGTATCCGGACGGGTTGTCGAAGGCTACGGTCTTCTGCAGCCGCGCGTGACGCCCTCGCTGACGACCGGCAAGGACGCGTCCGTCTTCCAGCGGGTCTTCTCGATCAACCGCGGTATCGATCCTTATGTCTTTACCGTTTCCGACGTCTATCAGGACCTGACCTCCGAAGGCACCTTCACCGGCAAGGGTCTTTATGATGTGGATGCCTTCGAGGCGGCGCTGAAGGGCCGGATCGAAGAGAATTCCATTCTCAGCCACGATCTGCTCGAAGGCTCCTTTGCGCGCTGCGCGCTGGTGACCGATGTTGAGCTGGTGGAGGACTTCCCGACCCGCTATGAAGTGGAAGTGTCGCGCCAGCATCGCTGGGCGCGTGGCGACTGGCAGCTTCTGCCCTTTATCCTCGATCGTGCCCGTGGCGTTACCGCCATCGGCCGCTGGAAGATGGTCGACAATCTGCGTCGTTCGCTGACGCCGATCGCCTGGTTCTTCGCCTCGATCCTCGGCTGGTATTTCATGGATCCGCTTGGTGCGCTGATCTGGCAGATACTGCTGATCTTCTCGCTGTTTGTCGCGCCCACGCTGTCCCTGCTGTCCGGCCTCGTGCCGCGCTCCACCGATATCGTGCCGCAGGCGCATTTCCATACCATCTGGTCGGAAATCCGCGCCACCAATGCGCAGGTTGCGCTGCGCATCGTCTTCATCGCCGATGCCGCCTGCATGATGACGGATGCGATTGCCCGCTCGCTTTACCGCCTGCTCGTCAGCCACAAGCTGATGCTGGAATGGCGTACCGCCGCCAGCATGCAGTCGAGCGCGCAGGGCAGCATCATCGATTATTACCGCCAGATGTGGCATGCGCCCGTGGTGGCGATGCTTGGCCTGCTGTTTGCGGCGCTGCCGGGCGACAACGCTTTCCTGATCGGCATTCCCTTCACGCTGCTCTGGGTTCTGTCCCCCGCCGTCGCCTGGTATGTCAGCCAGTCGGCTGAAACCGAAGACCGGCTTTTCGTTTCGGAACATGTCTCGTTCGAGCTTCGCAAGATCGCACGCCGCACCTGGCGTTATTACGAGGCCTTCGTGACGCTGCAGGAAAACCACCTGCCGCCTGATAACTTCCAGGAAACGCCGGAGCCGATTGTCGCTTCGCGCACATCGCCCACCAATATCGGCGTCTATCTGCTTTCGATCATTTCGGCGCGCCAGTTCGGCTGGATCAGCTTTGCCGATACTCTGGAGCGGATCGAGAACACGATCCAGACCGTCGAGAAGATGGAAAAATATCGTGGCCATCTCTACAACTGGTATCATACCGACACCCTGCAGACGCTGGGACCGCGCTATGTTTCGGCGGTGGACAGCGGCAATCTCGCCGGCCATCTGATTGCGGTTTCATCCGCCTGCCGCGACTGGGCCGAAGCGCCGTCGGCCCATCTTCAGGGCAATCTTGACGGTATCGGTGATGTTGCCGGCATTCTGCGCGAAACGCTGAAGGCTCTGCCCGACAACCGCAAGACCCTGCGTCCGCTGCATCGTCGTCTGGAAGAGCGCATCATCGGCTTTTCGAACGCTCTTGCTTCCGTCAAGCGCGAGCATGAATTCGCTTCCATCCGCGTCATCAATCTTGCGGTGCTGGCGCGCGATATCCAGAAACTCGCAACCAATGTCGATCATGAGGTCAAGTCCGCGCAGAGCGCGGAAGTGACCCGCTGGGCGCAATTGCTTGTGGAATCCTGCGAAGCGCATATCTCCGACAGCGCCATCGACCTCACCAATATGGAGCCGCTGCGCCAGCGCCTCGCATCGTTGCGCGACCGCAGCCGCAACCTCGCCTTCTCGATGGATTTCACCTTCCTTTACCGCAAGGATCGCCGTCTTCTGTCGATTGGCTACCGCGTCGAAAGCAAGGAACTGGACGAAGCCTGCTACGACCTTCTGGCTTCCGAATGCCGCCTGACCAGCCTGTTCGCCATTGCCAAGGGCGATCTGCCGACCGAGCACTGGTATCGTCTCGGCCGCCAGGTCGTGCCGATCGGCGCACAGGGTGCGCTGGTCTCCTGGTCCGGTTCGATGTTCGAATATCTGATGCCGCCGCTTGTCATGCAGGAGCGTCAGGGTGGTATTCTCAACCAGACCAACAATCTGATCGTCAAGGAACAGATGAACCATGGCCGTCGTCTCGGCACGCCCTGGGGCATTTCCGAAGCGGCGTTCAACGCCCGCGATCACAACATGAACTATCAGTACACCAACTTCGGGGTGCCGACGCTCGGTCTCAAGCGCGGCCTTGGCCAGAATGCGGTGATCGCGCCCTATGCGTCGATCCTCGCCAGCCAGTACGATCCTGACAGTGCGCTGGAAAACCTCGACAAGCTGCGCAAGCTTGGCGCGCTTGGTCAGTACGGCTTCCACGATGCTGTCGATTTCACGCCGACGCGTGTGCCCGATGGCAAGGTCTGCGCGGTGGTCTACAATTATTATGCCCACCATCATGGCATGTCGATTGCCGCCGTCGCCAACGTTGCCTTTGACGGCGTGCTGCGCGAACTCTTCCACTCCGATCCGGTGATCGAAGCGGCAGAGCTGCTGCTGCAGGAAAAGGCACCGCGCGAAGTGCCGGTGATGAGCGCCAAATACGAGCCGGAAACCCCCGGCAAGGAGCAGGCCGATCTGTTGCGTGCGGAAGTCCGCTCCATCGCCGATCCGGCCGTGCGCGACCGCGAAGTGGTGTTCCTGTCGAATGGCCATTATTCGACGATGCTCACCTCCACCGGCGCCGGTTATTCGAAGTGGAATGGCCAGGCGATTTCCCGCTGGAAGGCTGATCCGACCGAAGACCGCTGGGGCACCTTCATCTTCCTGCGCGATACCACCAATGGACAATGGTGGAGTGCGACGGCGGAACCGCGCGTCATCGAAGGTGAAAAGACCAAGACGATCTTTACCGACGACAAGGCCGAGTTCCACAAGACAACAGGCGATCTGCAGAGCGTGGTCGAATGTATCGTCGCCACCGAGCACGATGCCGAAGGCCGGCGTATCACCCTCTTGAACGTCGGTTCCGAGGATCGTTACATCGAAGTGACCTCCTATATGGAGCCGGTCATCGCCTCCGAGGACGACGATAACGCCCATCCGCTGTTCTCGCGCATGTTCGTGCAGACGGAGATCGGCCGCCGCGGTGATGTTATCCGCGCCTGGCGCAACCGTCGCAGTCCGAACGAGCCCGGCACTGTCATTGCGCATCTGGCCGCTGACAATGCCGGCCCGTCGCGCCCGACGGAATTCGAGACGGATCGTGCCAAGTTCATCGGTCGCGGCCGTTCGCTGCGCGAAGCGGCGGCTTTCGATGCCGGTGCGACGCTTTCCAGCGCCGACGGCTTCACGCTTGATCCGATCCTGTCGCTGCGCCGCACCGTGCGCGTGCCGGCGGGCAAAAAGGTGAGCGTGATCTTCTGGACGATCGCCGCGCCGAGCCGCGAGGAGGTCGACAAGGCGATCGACCGTTATCGTCATCCGGACGCCTTCGCGCATGAACTCGTGCATGCCTGGACGCGCACGCAGGTGCAGATGCGCCATGTCGGCGTTACCTCGCAGCAGGCGGCCGCCTTCCAGCATCTCGGCCGTTATCTGACCTATCCCGACATGCATCTGCGGGCGGATTCGGAAACGCTGAAAACGGGTCTCGCCTCGCAGCGCGCCTTGTGGTCGCTTGCGATTTCGGGCGATTTCCCGATCTTCAGCCTGCGCATCAACGACGATATGGACATGGATATCGCCCGCGAGGCGCTGAGCGCCCATGAATATCTGCGTTCACGCGGCGTGATCTTCGATCTCGTTATCGTCAACGAACGGGCCGCTTCCTACGCACAGGACATGCAGCACGCGCTGGATCATATTTCCGAGACGCAGCGCCGCATCAATCCCGCCGATGGCGGTCGTCCGCACGTCTTCTCCGTGCGCCGCGATCTGATGGACGAAGAGACGTGGAGCGCGCTTCTCGCCGCCTCCCGCGTTGTCCTGCACGTGCGCAACGGCAAGATCGTTGACCAGATCAACCGCGCGGTGTCGCTGTTTGCGGCTCATCGCGGCCCTGACGGCACGACGGATGCTGCACAGGCCCGTCTGCCTGTTCCGGCCTTCTCGATTGCGGAGCCGGTCGAGGATGCGGGTGATCTCGATTTCTGGAACGGTTTTGGCGGTTTTGCCAGGAACGGACAGGAATATGTCGTGCGCCTCAATGGCGGGCAGTCAACGCCGCATCCGTGGATCAACGTCATCTCGAACGAGAATTTCGGCTTCCATATTTCGGCTGAAGGCGCGGGTTTCAGCTGGAGCCGCAATTCGCGCGACTATCAGCTGACGCCCTGGAGCAACGATCCGGTCATCAACCGGCCGGGCGAGGCCTTCTATGTCGCCGATGTGGAGACAGGAAAGCTCTATACGCCCTGCGCCGCGCTGTCGCGCGATCCCGAAGCCCTGTTCGAAGCCCGTCACGGTCTCGGTTATTCCGTGCTGACGGGCGTGGCCGATACGCTCGAAGTGGAGCTGACGCAGACCGTGGACCGTGAAAAACCGGTCAAGCTCTCGCAGGTCATCGTTCGCAACAAGGGTTCGAAGAGCCGCCGTCTGAAGGTCTACGCCTATGTGGAATGGGTGCTCGGCAATAACGGCCAGAAATCCGCGCCGTTCATTCTCAGCAGGCACGATGCCGGCAGCAATGCGATCTTCGCATCCAACCCCTACAGCATCGACTATAGTGCCCGCACCGCGTTCCTGACGCTCGACAGCGAGGCGAGCGGCTTCACCACCAGCCGCCGGGAATTCATCGGCCGCTTTGGTTCGGCGCAGGCGCCGCAGGGCATCGTGTCCGGTGCCGCACTCAGCGGCAGCACCGAGCTCGATGGCGATCCCTGCGCGGCGCTGATGCAGGAAATCCACCTGAAGCCCGGTGAAGAACGGCACATGACCTTCATTCTCGGCGATGCCGACAATGCGGAAGAGGCCGAAGCGCTGGTGAAGGATGTTCGCAAGGCGGACTTCCAGACGGTGCTGGACGAAAGCAAGGCTTTCTGGACGGGCTTTACCGGGCAGTTGCAGGTTTCCACGCCCGATGCCGGCTTCAACCACATGGTCAACAACTGGCTGCCGTATCAGGCGCTGGCATGCCGCATTCTGGCGCGCACCGCCTTTTACCAGTCGAGCGGCGCCTTCGGTTTCCGCGACCAGTTGCAGGACACGTTGGCCTTCCTGCTCTATCAGCCGGATCTTGCCCGCAAGCAGATCCTGCGGGCGGCGGGCCGGCAGTTCCCGGAAGGGGACGTGCAGCACTGGTGGTTGCCGTTGACCGGCGCCGGTGTTCGCACCACCATCTCCGACGACGTGGTCTGGCTCGCTTATGCGATCAACCAGTATGTCTCGGCCACGGGTGACACCGCCATCCTCGATGAAAGCATTCCCTTCCTGAAGGGGCCGGCCTTGATGCCCGGTCAGCACGATGCCTTCTTCCAGCCGGAGACGAGCGACAGATCCGCGACCCTTTATGAACATGCGGCGCTGGCTCTCGATCTCGCCATTCATCGCACCGGTGAAAACGGTCTGCCGCTGATCCTCGGCGGCGACTGGAACGACGGCATGAATCGTGTCGGCGTGGGCGGCAAGGGCACCAGCGTCTGGCTCGGTTGGTTCCTTTCGGGGGCGTTGCGCGATTTCATCGAGATCGCGGAAAAGCGTGGCGATACCGACCGCGTCGGCAAATGGGCGTCGCATCGGGAAAGGCTGCGCAATGTGCTGGAAACAGCGGGTTGGGACGGCAGCTATTACCGCCGCGGTTATTTCGATGACGGCACGCCGCTCGGTTCCGCCGAAAGCGAGGAATGCCGGATCGATTCGCTCGGCCAGAGCTGGAGTGTTCTTTCCGGTGAGGGTGAGGAAGGCCGGTCGCGGCAGGCGATGGATGCCGTCATGGAGCATCTGGTCGATGAGCAGACCGGCATTATCCGGCTGTTCACGCCGCCCTTCTCGCGTGCGCCGCATGATCCTGGTTACATCAAGGGATATCCGCCGGGTGTGCGCGAAAACGGCGGACAATATACCCATGCGGCGACCTGGGTGGTTCTTGCGCTCGCCAAGCAGGGCCGCGCGCAGGAAGCCTGGAACTGCTTCAAGCTGCTCAACCCCGTCAATCACGCGCTCGATGCGGCGGCGTCGGAAACCTATCGGGTCGAACCCTATGTGGTGACTGCGGATGTTTACGGTGAAGGCGCTTATGCGGGCCGTGGCGGCTGGAGCTGGTACACGGGTTCCGCCGGCTGGCTCTATCGTGCCGCTGTCGAGGGTATTCTCGGCATCACCCGCACCGACGGCAAGCTGCATATTTCGCCGTCGCTGCCTGAAGACTGGAGCGGTTTCTCGGTGAAGATCACGCTCGACGGGAAGGCAAGGGACATCGTCGTCAGCCGCAAGGCCGGCACGGCGGAAGTCTCCGTTTCCGTCGATGGCAAGGCCCTGTCGGCAGATGACAGGGTGATCCCCTTCGACTGAGACGATCGGGTCTCCGTTCGCCTTTAAACTCAGGCTCCCGCGGTGACGCGGGGGCCTGAATTTTTATGGGGCTGCCCTGACCTCCGACTCGGTATACCGGTGGAATCATGGCACGGAAGCCCGATCTCCTTCGCAGGATTGGCTGGAAGCTGCCGCAGCACCGAGATAGGGTCATCCCGGCGATGGCTTTGATGGCGCGGTGCCGGGTCGCCCGGTCTAACCTGTCGTTTATCTTTTCGGGAAAAACAGCGGCTGTCAGTGATCGGCCGATTGGAAAGGGGGTACCTTGCAATTCCGTGCATCTTTCACAGAACTTGCACTGATGGTGTTGCTCGCCATTCTTTCCCTGGCGTTGTCGTGTTGGTTGGCGTGTTACCCACGGAAGACCAGCGTTGGAATAGCGCTTGGCGTCGTGCTCGGAGTTTTCTTGACCAATCTCGCCGCAGGTATTGTCGCCTTTCTGGGAAATGTCCTTCCATTCGGGCAGATTGATTTTTGGCTGGCAAGTTCTTTGACCGAAATTCTCCGATAACGACCTGTTGTCACGATCCTCGGGTGGCGCACAAAGAAAAAGGGCGGACAACATGCTGTCCGCCCTTGTCTTCATTCCGTCAGCCAAAGCCTCAGGAGGCTATGGCCTTTGGCCGGGGCTGCTGCTGGCTTTCATCCTCCGTCAGCAGGCCGCTGGTGCGCAGCAGCGAGGTGAAACGCCCGCCACGCTGGCTCAATTCGTCGAAGGTGCCCTTCTCGATGACCCGGCCCTGATCGAGGAACAGCACGAGATCGGCATCGCGGACCGTCGACAGCCGATGGGCGATGATGAAGGTCGTACGGTCCTTTCTCAGCGCATCCACGGCGTCCTTCACGCGGGCTTCGGTTTCCACGTCTAGTGCACTGGTCGCCTCGTCGAGAACCAGGATGGGGGCGTTCTTCAAAATGGCGCGCGCGATGGCAATACGCTGGCGCTCACCGCCAGACAGGCGGTTGCCGCGTTCACCCACCTGGGTCAGATAGCCGTTGATACGGCTGTCGATGAAGTCCGTCGCCGCCGCCGCCGCCGCTGCCTCCACCACTTCCGCATCCGTTGCCGATTCCCGGCCGAGGCGGATGTTTTCGCGGATGGAGCGGTTCAGCAGGCCGGCATCCTGAAACACCGTGGCGATGGAGTTGCGGAGCGAATTTTTCGTCACCGTCGAAATATCGGTCCCATCGATCAGGATCTGGCCGGAATCGGGATCGTAGACACGCTGTAGAAGGTTGATCAGCGTGGTCTTGCCGGCGCCGGTCGGTCCGACGATCGCAATGGTCTCACCGGCTTTGGCCGTGAACGAGACGTCGTGAACCCCCTGCTTGGTGTTGGCGAAACCGAAATTGACATTGCGGAACTCCACGGTGCCGGAGACATTCGACAATTCGCGGGCATCGCCCGGTTCTTCCCGTTCCTTGACGGAATCCTCCAGCACGAAGAAGTCCTCGAGCTTGGCGCGGGCTTCGAAAATCTGCGTCACGAACTGACGCATCTGGTCCAGACGGCCGATCAGGAGGTTGGCGAAACCGATGAAGGCGATGACATCGCCAACGCGCAGTTCACCGTTCTTCACCAGCACGGTGCCGATGACGAGGATGATCATCATCGAAACGGTGGAGGCCGTGCGGTTCAGAGCACTCGCGAAAGCCCACCAGTCCAGCACCGGATATTGCGCGCTCAAGAGTTTTTCGGTGAAGGATTTCAGCGCCTTCGTTTCAGCCTCGATGCGGTTGTAGCTGTGCAGCACCGAGACGTTGCTGATGGAATCGCTCACATGGGCAAAAACGCTGTGATAATGCTCTTCGACCGAAGCCTGGCCGTCCTTGGTCCGGCCCATCACCCATTTGCCGATAAACCAGTAGACGATGCCAAGGCCGATCAGAACGAAGCTGAGGCGGAGATCCATGGACATGGCGGTCGGCACAAGCAGCACCAGCGCAACGAAGGTTGCGAGATGCGTGCGCATGAATTCGAGCCAGAGGCCGAACAGCGTTTCGCTAGCGCGCAGCAGGGTGTGCAGGGCGTTGGATGTACCGCGCTGATGGTGCCAGGAAAGCGGCATGGAGATGATGCGCCCGAAGGCTTCCGTCAGCAGCGAAGCGCGCCGGCCATGGGCCAGCCGGTCGGCCTCGCGGGCGACAGCCACATAAGCGACGGTGTTGAAGACACCGAACCCGGCCCAAAGAATGAGAATGGGCGTGACATTGGTGCCGGAAGAGATGGCGTCGATGATCCGGCCGAACAGCACCGGTTCGGCGATGGTGATCGCTGCAAGAATGACGTTGGCGATGACGACCACCGTCACCCGCCATTTATGAACGGTCAGATAGCGCAGAGCGCGTGTGTAAACCTGAAACAAGGTCAAATTTTCAATCCAGTCCGGGCGTCTTTTCAAGCGGTTTGTGGTTCGTCCTCAACGTTATGCTACTTTAGCAAGGTTGCATGAGACGACGAATTTTGTGTAATTATCGCTCTTTCTGTCTGAATGGCGGCTTAACAGATTGACCGCGCGTGCGAACCGAAAAAACCCAACCCGATGTTTCCCGGGACCTGCCGTCACAAGATTTCGCATCTTCGTTTCAGGGATTGCTAACGACGATATGTTCAATCTCAAACGACCGGCGCCCGAGTAACATGACGTCATCGCGGGACCATGTCCTCGTGTCATTCCTTCAAGCCAAGCTCCGGACCCCGTGTCTTTATGCATGATATTCTTCACTTCATCTCCGCGTGTTACCAGGCAGGAAGCGCCGACCGCGTTCGCTCCGAATTTGCAATGCTCATTCGCGAATATGGTTTCGAATATTTTCTCGTCAGCAGACGGATGACCGGGGAGCTCGCCTCAACCGGTCAGGTTCTCGCACAACATCTGCCCGAAGGCTGGCTGGAGGTCTATCGGGCCAAGAAATATAACCTCGTCGATCCCGTCCGTAAGGTGATCGGCATGGTGCACAAGCCGTTTCAGTGGAAGGAGGCGCTTGAGGGCCTGCCGCGTGCGATGCATCGCAAAAGGGCGAGCGTATTTTTTCACGATGCCGGCCGGTACGGTCTGCAGGGCGGTTACGCCTTTCCCGTCCACGGCCGTGCGGGTTTCATCGGCGCGGTCTTCATTGGCGGCCAGGATCGGCAATTGCCCTCTTTGCAGGTCGAGCTTCTGGACGCCGCCACCCGCGCCGTCTTCTGGCGCCTGCTCGATCTTTCCGGGCAGGCTCATGGCTTCACCAATGCGCCTGATGTTTCCGCTCTCGAGCTCACGAAGCGCGAAATGGAGGTTTTGACGCTGATGGCGGATGGCATGACCTCCACTGAAATCGGACGCCAGCTATCGATCTCCAACCACACGGTCGACTGGTATATCAACGGAATCCAGCGGCGTTTCAACGCCAAGAACCGGCAGCATACCGTCGCACTCGCTTTTCGTCATGGTCTGCTGAGCTAACGGCGACAGGACGGTTCTCTCCCGAATTGCCCTTTCCAAGACCGGGTTTTGCTGCTTAATTCCGCAGTGCAGCAGAAATTTTGTTTTGGCGTGTGGGGAGACCGTCTTGAAAATATCGAAAATACTTGTTGCCAACCGATCCGAAATTGCGATCCGCGTTTTCCGGGCAGCGAACGAGCTTGGGATTAAAACCGTTGCGATTTGGGCGGAAGAGGACAAGCTGTCTTTGCACCGCTTCAAGGCGGACGAATCCTATCAGGTCGGCAGGGGGCCGCATCTCGCCAAGGATATGGGACCGATCGAGAGCTATCTTTCGATCGAGGAGGTTATTCGCGTAGCCAAGCTCTCCGGAGCGGACGCGATCCATCCCGGTTACGGCCTTCTGTCTGAAAGCCCCGAATTCGTGGAGGCCTGCAACAAGGCTGGCATCACCTTCATCGGACCGACGGCGGATACGATGCGCCAGCTCGGCAACAAGGTGGCCGCGCGCAATCTGGCGATCTCGGTCAACGTCCCCGTTGTTCCAGCTACCGATCCGCTGCCCGACGATATGGCGGAAGTGGAGCGCATGGCCGAGGAAATCGGCTATCCGGTCATGCTGAAAGCCTCCTGGGGCGGCGGCGGACGCGGCATGCGCGCCATCCGCAGACGAGAAGATCTCGCCCGCGAGGTGACGGAAGCCAAGCGCGAGGCGAAGGCTGCTTTCGGCAAGGACGAGGTCTATCTCGAAAAGCTGGTTGAGCGTGCTCGCCACGTCGAAAGTCAGATTCTCGGCGATACGCATGGCAATGTCGTGCATCTGTTCGAGCGTGATTGTTCGATCCAGCGCCGCAATCAAAAGGTGGTCGAGCGTGCGCCCGCGCCCTATCTCACCGAAGCGCAGCGTCAGGAACTTGCGGCCTACTCCCTGAAGATCGCCGCCGCGACCAGCTATATCGGTGCCGGCACGGTCGAATATCTGATGGATGCCGATACCGGCAAATTCTACTTCATCGAGGTCAATCCGCGCATCCAGGTGGAGCATACCGTCACCGAAGTCGTGACCGGTATCGATATCGTCAAGGCGCAGATCCATATTCTCGAAGGCGCCGCCATCGGCACGGCGGAATCCGGCGTGCCTCGCCAGGAGGATATCCGTCTCAACGGCCACGCGCTGCAGTGCCGCATCACGACGGAAGATCCGGAGCATAATTTCATTCCGGACTATGGTCGTATCACCGCCTATCGTTCCGCGTCGGGATTCGGCATCCGTCTGGATGGCGGCACCTCCTATACCGGCGCTGTCATCACCCGCTACTACGATCCGCTGCTCGTCAAGGTAACGGCCTGGGCGCCGCGGCCGGATGAGGCGATCAACCGCATGGACCGCGCCCTGCGCGAATTCCGTATCCGCGGCGTTGCGACCAACCTTACCTTCCTTGAAGCCATCATCGGTCACGACAGCTTCCGCAACAACACCTATACGACCCGCTTCATCGATTCGACGCCGGAACTCTTCGCGCAGGTCAAGCGTCAGGACCGCGCCACCAAGCTTCTGACCTATCTTGCCGATGTGACCGTCAACGGCCACCCGGAAACCAAGGGTCGAGCCAGGCCGTCCGAAAAGGCGGCAAAGCCCGTCGTGCCTTATATCGATGCGCCGACGCCCGATGGCACCAAGCAGTTGCTTGACAAGCTTGGCCCGAAGGGCTTTGCGGACTGGATGCGCAATGAAAAACGCGTTCTGGTTACCGATACGACCATGCGCGACGGGCACCAGTCGCTGCTGGCCACCCGCGTTCGCACCCATGATATTGCCCGCGTCGCCAGCGTTTACGCCAAGGCGCTGCCGCAGCTTCTCTCGCTGGAATGCTGGGGCGGTGCGACCTTCGACGTTTCCATGCGCTTCCTGACGGAAGACCCGTGGGAGCGTCTGGCGCTGATTCGCGAAGGCGCGCCGAACCTGCTGCTGCAGATGCTTCTGCGTGGCGCGAACGGCGTCGGATACAAGAATTACCCAGATAATGTCGTGAAATACTTCGTTCGTCAGGCTGCAAGGGGCGGGGTCGATCTTTTCCGCGTCTTCGACTGCCTGAACTGGGTGGAGAATATGCGCGTCTCGATGGATGCGATTGCCGAGGAGAACAAGCTCTGCGAGGCGACCATCTGCTATACCGGCGATCTGTTGAATTCGGCTCGTCCGAAATACGATCTCAAATATTATACCAACCTTGCCGCCGAGCTTGAAAAGGCCGGAGCTCATATCATCGCCGTCAAGGACATGGCGGGCCTGTTGAAACCGGCCGCCGCCAGGGTTCTGTTCAAGGCGCTGCGTGAGGCGACCGGTCTGCCGATCCACTTCCATACCCACGATACCTCGGGCATTTCCGCCGCGACCGTTCTTGCGGCCGTGGATGCCGGTGTCGACGCTGTCGATGCTGCAATGGACGCCTTCTCCGGCAATACGTCGCAGCCATGCCTCGGCTCGATCGTGGAGGCGCTGGCGGGATCGGAACGCGATACGGGTCTCGATACCGAATGGATCCGCCGCATTTCCTTCTACTGGGAGGCTGTGCGCAACCAGTATGCCGCCTTCGAGAGCGATCTCAAGGGACCGGCCTCGGAAGTCTATCTGCACGAAATGCCGGGAGGCCAGTTCACCAACCTCAAGGAACAGGCTCGTTCGCTGGGTCTCGAAAGCCGCTGGCACGAGGTGGCTCAGGCCTATGCCGACGCCAACCGCATGTTCGGCGATATCGTCAAGGTGACGCCGTCTTCCAAGGTTGTCGGTGACATGGCGCTGATGATGGTCAGCCAGGATCTGACGGTGGCCGACGTTGAAAACCCCGATCGTGAAGTGTCTTTCCCGGAATCGGTCGTGTCGATGCTGAAGGGCGATCTTGGACAGTCGCCTGGCGGCTGGCCGGCAGCCCTGCAGAAAAAGGCGCTGAAGGGCGAAGCGCCCTATACGGTCCGTCCCGGTTCGTTGCTGGAAGATGCCGATCTCGATGCCGAACGGAAGGTGATCGAGGGCAAGCTGGAGCGCAAGGTCGACGATTTCGAGTTCGCGTCCTATCTGATGTATCCGAAGGTGTTCACTGATTTTGCGCTGACAGCTGAGACGTATGGCCCGGTTTCGGTGCTGCCCACCCATGCCTATTTTTACGGCATGGAAGATGGCGAGGAACTGTTTGCCGATATTGAGCGTGGCAAGACGCTTGTTATCGTCAATCAGGCCTCCTCCGGCACTGACGATAAGGGCATGGTGACGGTGTTCTTTGAGATCAACGGCCAGCCCCGCCGCATCAAGGTGCCGGATCGTGCCCATGGCGCTTCCGGTTCTGCCGCGCGCCGCAAGGCAGAACCCGGCAATGCCGTCCATATCGGCGCGCCGATGCCAGGTGTCATCAGTCGCGTCTTCGTCAATCAGGGCCAGGAGGTCAAGGCGGGCGACGTGCTGCTGTCCATCGAGGCCATGAAGATGGAAACCGCGCTGCACGCCGAACGTGACGGCAAGATCGCTGAAGTTCTCGTGCGCCCCGGTGACCAGATCGACGCGAAGGATTTGCTGATCGCTTACGCGGAATAAGCGCATATAGGCCCTTGGACAGAGTGACAGACGCCCGCCGAAAGGCGGGCGTTTTTTATTGCGCTTCGGCAAAAACTCGAATATGCATGTTCATGCACGTTTATTCCTGTTTATGCATGAGTCCCCATGAGTGATCATTTCGTCAGTGAGCGGCAGGCGCTTATCCTTGCGCAGTTGCGGCAGAGCGGTCGTGTATTGGCGCAGGATCTGGCCCAGAACTTCGGGGTTTCCGAAGATACGGTGCGCCGCGACCTGCGCGAGATGGCGGCGCGCGGGGAATGCCTGCGCGTTTACGGCGGCGCGCTGCTTTCCGACAGCACGACGGTGCCGCTAAAAACGCGGATTGCCGAGGATGCCGACCGCAAGGCCATGCTGGCGCGCACTGTCGTTCCGCTGTTTGAACCGGGCATGGTTGTCTTCATTGATGCCGGTTCCACCAATCTCGCCATTGCAAGGGCGCTCCCTGCGGGTCTCAGTCTCACGGTGGTGACGAATACGCCGGCCATTGCCGCCGAACTGACGGGACGGGCCGATATCGATCTGGTGCTGATCGGCGGCAAGGTCGATCCAGCGGTAGGTGCTGCGATCGACGCCATGGCGCTGCGGCAGCTCGAGTTGATGCGGCCCGATCTCTGTATTCTCGGTGTCTGCGGCGTTGCGGTCGAGACGGGTCTGTCGGCGGATGTTTTCGAAGACGCCGTGTTTAAGCGGCTCGCATGCAGCGCAAGCCAGCGGATCATCGCCGCGATTACCACGGAAAAGCTCGGCCATAAGGCTGCTTTCCACGTGCATGATTTTTCCCCGCCTCTTTCCCTCGTGCTGGAACAGGACGCCGATCACGCATTGGTCGAGGCGCTGTCGGCAAAAGGCGTACAGGTTCATTGCGGCGAAGATGACGCCGTTCAGTTTTCTCATGGTCAAGTCTGAAGGATATTGCCGATGAATGGCCCCACGACATTTTCGCCGACAGGCGCACGCTCATCCTATCTGACGCGGCACAGGCTGGGCGTTTCCCTGCTGTTTCTGATGAATGGTTTCATGATGGGGTCATGGGCTCCGAAGATTCCGGAGTTTGCGGCACGCTTATCGCTCAGTGAAAGTGCGCTCGGCCTGATCATTCTGGTTTTTGGTATCGGTTCGCTGGTTTTCATGCCGATCGCCGGTTCGCAGATCGCCCGTTTTGGCTCGCGCACGGTCAGCCTCGTCACTGCCGCGATCTTTTTGCCGACGCTGCTTTTCATCTCCTGGGCGGGCACGGTATGGGCGGGCGTGATGGCGGTTTTCCTGTTCGGCGGGCTGACGGGGGCGATGGATGTCGCCATGAACGCCAATGCCGTGGCGGTCGAGCGCGACATGCGCCGCGCGATCATGTCGTCTTGCCACGCCTTCTGGAGCCTCGGTGGCCTGATCGGCGCGGGTCTTGGCGGTTACCTCATCACGGCAATCGGCGTCCAGGGCCATGCGATCGCGTTGACAATTATCGCCCTTATCCTCTTGGTTATTGCCTGGCCGCGCGTTCTTGCGGATCGTCCGCATGCCGAGGCGGAGCGCCCGAAAGGCGGCTTGCCGCTGACGCCCCTGCCATGGATCATCGGCCTGATGGCGTTGTTTTCAATGGTTCCGGAAGGTGCGATCCTCGATTGGGGTGCTCTTTATCTGCGCAACGAACTCGGTGCTTCCGTATCTCAGTCCGGTTTCGCCTTCGCGGCATTTTCCATGACCATGGCGATCATGCGCTTTGCCGGCGATCTGGTGCGCGACAGGTTCGGGGCCGTCCGAACCCTGCGTTTTTGCTCGGTCATGTCGATCACCGGTCTTCTGATTGCCGGCCTTGCGGGAAATTCCACTTTCGTGATCATCGGTTTCGCCATTGCCGGCATCGGTATCTCCAACATGGTGCCGATCGCCTTTTCGGCGGCGGGCAATATGCCCGGACTGGCGCCCGGCATCGGCCTGTCGGTCGTCACCACCATGGGTTATTCCGGCATTCTGGTAGCGCCCTCGGCCATCGGCTTCATTGCAGAACATACCGGCCTTGCCAGCGTGTTTCTCGCGCTGCCTTTGCTGCATGTGGTGGTTTTGCTGCTTTCGCGGCTCGCCCGGCATGCGGATGGTGCGGGCAAGGAATAGGCGTCTCGAATTTTGCCATGATTGCGGTAAAGTAGAAGCTCTTATGCGTTGGGTGTTGACAAGCAGGCCCCCTTGTTTCACCTCAATTGCCAGACCTTGCCGCAAGCTCCAGAGACCGCCATGACGTCACACGCCGATTATGATCCAAAGCCCCGCCGCGCATCCGTCGCCGTCGACGTGGGCGGCGTCATCGTCGGTGGCGGCGCGCCTGTCGTCGTGCAATCCATGACCAATACCGACACGGCGGATATCGACGCCACGGTGCAGCAGGTGGCGGCGCTGTTCAAAGCCGGTTCGGAAATGGTGCGCATCACCGTCGACCGGGACGAGAGTGCCGCAGCCGTGCCGAAAATTCGTGAGCGGCTGCTGCGTCTGGGCATGGACGTGCCGTTGATAGGCGATTTCCACTATATCGGCCACAAGCTTCTGGCCGATCATCCGGCCTGTGCCGAGGCTCTTGCGAAGTACCGCATCAATCCGGGCAATGTCGGTTTCAAGGACAAGAAGGACAAGCAGTTCGGCGAGATCGTCGAAATGGCGATCCGTTATGACAAGCCCGTGCGCATCGGCGTCAACTGGGGATCGCTCGACCAGGAACTGTTGACCACGCTGATGGACAAGAACAAGGAGGAGGGTTTCCCGCTCTCCGCCCGTCAGGTCACCCGCGAAGCGATCGTCCAGTCGGCGTTGATTTCCGCCGAGCTCGCCGAAGAGATCGGCCTGCCGCGCAACCGCATCATCCTTTCCGCCAAGGTCAGCCAGGTGCAGGACCTGATCGCCGTTTATTCGATGCTGTCGGAACGCTCCGACCACGCCCTGCATCTCGGTCTCACCGAGGCGGGTATGGGCTCGAAGGGTATCGTCGCCTCGTCAGCGGCCATGGGTTATGTGCTGCAGCACGGCATTGGCGATACGATCCGTGTTTCGCTGACGCCGGAGCCGAATGGCGACCGCACCCGGGAGGTGCAGGTGGCGCAGGAACTCTTGCAGGTCATGGGTTTCCGTCAGTTCATTCCGGTCGTAGCGGCATGTCCCGGCTGTGGGCGCACCACGTCCACCGTCTTTCAGGAACTTGCCCAGAATATCCAGAACGATATTCGCAAGAACATGCCGGTCTGGCGTGAGAAATATCCCGGCGTCGAGGCGCTCAATGTCGCCGTCATGGGCTGCATCGTTAACGGCCCCGGCGAAAGCAAACATGCCGATATCGGCATTTCCCTGCCCGGAACCGGCGAAAGCCCGGCAGCCCCCGTCTTTATCGATGGCGAAAAAGCGCTCACCCTGCGTGGCCCCAATATCGCTGCCGATTTTGAAGCGCTTGTGATCGATTACATCGAAAAGCGTTTTGGCCGGAAAGATGCGGCGGAGTAAAGAGTACCGTGAAAAGGCCGGAATTCCACTGTCATACCTCCTGAACCTCTCGGAGCATCAAAACACATGATCAAAAAAATCGCGATCGTCGCCCTTTGCGGGACCTATCTTTCTGCCTGCACCACCACCGATCCCTATACGGGTGAGCAGAAGATGTCGAACACGGCCGGCGGCGCCGGCATCGGCGCCGTGGTCGGTGCTCTGGGCGGTCTGGCTGTCGGCGGTTCGCCGACCGGCCGCCGTAATGCCGCGCTTATCGGCGCCGGCATCGGCGCGCTCGCCGGCGGCGCCATCGGCAACTACATGGATGGCCAGGAAGCCGAGCTTCGCGCCCAGCTTCAGGGTACGGGCGTTTCGGTCACCCGCCGCGGCGACAGCATCGTTCTCAACATGCCGTCGAACATCACCTTCGCGACGGACCAGGATCAGGTCATTCCGCCCTTCTATCAGACGCTCGATTCCGTCGGCATCGTGCTGAACAAGTTCAACCGCACGCTGATCGACATCAACGGCCACACTGATTCCACCGGCAGCGCCGGTTACAATCAGGGCCTTTCGGAACGTCGTGCCGCCTCCGTCGCCAACTATCTCGGTGCGCGCGGCGTCGATCAGCGCCGTATTTCGACGCTCGGCTTCGGCCCGTCGCAGCCGATCGCCTCGAATGCAACGCCTGACGGTCGCGCTCAGAACCGTCGCGTTGAAGTGCTGATTTCGCCGCTCAAGGGCTGATTGGGTAGAAAGAGCTGGCCGGGAAACCGGCTCAGCTTTTTCGTTCAGCGATGAATCTGGCGGCCGCGATGAGAATCGCGGCCTTTTCGCCATAAGGGGCCAGCAGTTCGGTGGCCTCGGCCACCTGCTCCTGCAGTTTGCGGCGCGCCCAGTTTTCGCCGCGCAACGCCACCAGTGTGCCCTTGCCGCGAGCGGCGTCCTTGCCGGTCGCCTTGCCCATGGTGGCGGCATCGGCGGTCAGGTCCAGAAGATCGTCAGCCAGCTGGAAGGCGAGGCCGATCTTTTCGCCGAAGAGGCGCAGCCTTTGCCTTTCGGAAACATCGCTGCCGGCAAGGATCGCGCCCGCTTCGCAGGCGAAACGCAGCAGCGCCCCGGTTTTCATAGCCTGCAATGTAATGATACCGGCTTCGTCCGGAGCCTGCTTTTCCGCTGCAAGATCAAGCGCCTGCCCACCGGCCATGCCGCCAATTCCGGCTGCGCGGGCAAGCGAAAGCACGAGCAAGGCCTTGCGCTCGGCAGCAAGCGGATTGTCATTCGAGGCAATGATGTCGAAAGCGAGCGTTAGCAGACTGTCGCCTGCGAGGATGGCGGTTGCCTCATCGAACTTGCGATGCACGGTCGGTTGGCCGCGGCGCAGGTCGTCGTCGTCCATAGCAGGCAGATCATCATGGACAAGCGAATAACAATGCAGGCATTCCAGCGCCGCGCCGACATAAAGGGCGGCTTCGGCATTTCCATTCAGCAGCGCGGCGCTCTCGATAACGAGGAACGGCCTCAGGCGTTTGCCGCCATTCAGCACGCCGTGGCGCATGGCGTCGAGCAGGTTCTGCGGGCGCGTGATCTCGTCCGCGCGGGCTTCGCCGGAAAGCAGGCGGCCAAGCAGGGCTTCGGTTTTGGCTGCGTTTTCGCGCAGCCTCGTTTCGAAATTTGTCATCGCAGCGTCCATGCCGCGCTCTTTGGCATGCCGCGTCGGGTCAAGCAACCTTTTCGTGATTCCAGAGCTGCGAGAGTGTGACCGGACTCGCCTTGAAGACGGCAATGGACTATGAAAGGCTTTAACTGGCGCGGGGCTGAGACGGATATTGAGCAGTACGCCTGAAAGCGACGCAGATTACGCCGTGCTGGCGGAGGACCGGAGCAGTCGAAAGGTGGATTTTCGCAGGTTGGCAAAGCGCATCATTATGACCTTGCTGGCACTGCTGATCCTGCCTTACCTGCTGATTCCCGTTTATGCGCTGCCATTCATCCGCCCTGTCTCGACGCTGATGCTTGCTGATCTGGTCACCCTGCAGGGCTACGACAGGCGCTGGGTGCCGCTTGAGGATATTTCGCCGCGCCTCGTGCAATCCGTGATGATGTCCGAGGACGGGCAATTCTGTTTCCATGGCGGAGTAGACTGGAACCAGATGCAGTCCGTCGTCAGCAATGCACTCGATGGTGCTTCCACCCGTGGCGCCAGCACCATTCCGATGCAGACGGCAAAAAACCTGTTTTTATGGAACGGCCGCTCTTTTCTGCGCAAAGGACTCGAATTGCCGCTGGCGATTGCGGCCGATTTCGTCTGGTCCAAAAAGCGGATGATGGAGATTTATCTCAACGTTGCCGAATGGGGGCCGGGCATTTACGGCATCGAGGCCGCTGCGCAGCATTATTTCAAGGTACCGGCCGCAAAGCTGAGTTCGCGTCAGGCCGCGCTGCTGGCAGTCTCTCTGCCCAATCCCATCGACCGTGTCGCCAGCAAGCCGGGGCGTGGCCTGCAACGGCTGGCCGCCCTTATCGAGCGACGTGCCCGGGCCTCGGGCGCTTATGTCGGTTGCGTGCTGGACTGATCCTTCCAGTCACTCAGCCTTTCTTGAAAATATAATCGGTTTCCTGACGCAGGATTTCACCCGGCCTCAGGACAGCGTGCGGGAAATCGGGATGATTGACGGCATCCGGCCATATCTGCGTTTCCAGGCAGAAGCCGGCAAAGGGACCATAATGGCGGCCATCGAGGCCGGGAACGGGAACGTTCAGCTTGAAGGCCGAATAGAATTGCACGCCGGGTTCCGTGGTGTGAACGTCAAGGGCGATGTCCGAGGCCGGTGAATAGGCGCGGGCGACCTTGCGCTTGGCGCGGCGCTCGGGCGACAGGCAGAAATTATGGTCGTAGAGGACCTGCTCGCCATTCTCCTTGCGCCGCATCGGCGTCGGCCGGCGCAGGTCGAAGACGGTGCCATCGACGGAGCGGATTTCGCCGGTCGGTATCTGCTGCTCGTTCGTCGGCAGGTAAAAGTCGGCGGCGATGCTGATCTCATGGCCGAGTGCGGTATCCGCGCCGTCGAGGTTGAAATAGGAGTGCTGGCAGACATTGGCGATGGTCGGCCTGTCGGTCACCGTTTCATAGACCACCGAAAGCACACCGCCATCGCGGATCGTATAGGTGGCCGTGACCGTGCAATTGCCGGGATAACCGGCGCGGCCATCGGGATCGATGATCTGCAGAACCGCATGGCTTTCGCCATGTTCCATCAGCATCCAGTTGCGCTTGCCCATGCCGTCGCTGCCGCCATGCAGATGGGTGACGCCTTTTTCGTTGAGCTCCAGCTGGTATTCGTGTCCGTCGATGGAGAACCGGCCGTTGCCGACACGGTTGGCGTTGCGGCCGGGGGTGGCGCCGAAATAGGAGGAATATTTGTAATCCTCGAATTTATCGAAGCCGAGCACCAGCGGCGGTTGATGGCCCTCAAGGCGCAGATCCTGAATGACGGCGCCCCAGGTGATGACTTTCGCCGTCAAACCGCCTTTGGAGATGGTGACGCGTTCGACCTTTTCGCCGGTTGCCGTGAAACCGAAATTCTCCCGTGCCGCACCGTCGCTCATCTCATCATTCTCCCTGGTGTCGTGAATTGCCGGGCGGACGTTGCGTCATTTTCCGGCAATTCGCAATCCCGCAATTCAAAGCATGTCTCCCGAAAATGTCCCGCGGTTTGTGGGGCAAAGACATGCTTAAGACAACGCGCTTTACGCGGCCAGTTGCCCGATGGATTCGAGGTCGTAGGGCGTCGTCTGGTATATCTCGTTGATCCAGTTTCCGAAGAACAGGTGGGCGTGGCTGCGCCAGCGGTTGAGCGGGGCAAGTTCCGGGTCGTTATGGGGAAAATAATCATGCGGCAGCTTGATCGGCACGCCGGCATGCACGTCGCGAAAATATTCGTCGGAAAGCGAGGTCGAATCATATTCGACATGGTTGAACATATAGAGCCGGTTGCCAGCCTTCTCATGCACCAGGCACACGCCCATTTCCTCTGATTCCATCAGGATTTCGAGTTCGGGACGTTTTTCGATATCGGCGCGGCGCACTTCCGTCCAGCGTGAGACGGGAACCTGGAAATCGTCCGAAAAGCCGTTGAGATAGATCGACGAAGGGCAGAGATTGCGGTGGCGATAGACACCGAACGCCTTTTCCTTCAGTTCGTATTTCGGCACCCCGTGGAAGTGGTAGATGGCGGCCATCGCGCCCCAGCAGACGTTCAATGTCGAATGGACGTTGGTTTGCGTCCACTCGAAAATCTTCTGCATCTCGTTCCAGTAGGTCACGTCCTCATAGTCCAGCAATTCGATGGGCGCGCCGGTGATGATGAAACCGTCGAACTTGCGGTGGCGCACTTCCTCCCAGGTCTCATAGAAGGAGAGCAGATGTTCTTCCGGCGTGTTCTTGGCGCGGTGGCCGCCGATGCGGATGAGCGACAATTCCACCTGCAGCGGTGAAGCGCCAACGAGGCGCGCCATCTGGATTTCCGTCTTGATCTTGTTCGGCATGAGGTTGAGAAGCCCGATCTGGAGCGGGCGGATATCCTGCCGGATAGCAGCCGTTTCGGTCATGACCCGCACACCCTCATGAACGAGGGTCTCAAAGGCGGGAAGCGTATCGGGAATCTTGATCGGCATGTCGAACTCTCTTTTCCGGATCACGTAAAGAACGTTGCGAAAACAAAAAAAACCGGCAGCGAAATCGCGGCCGGTCCCAGGAAATTGCCTTTTTCCTCGACCCTTTAGCGACTTCTTTAAAGTGGCTGCAAGCCGGTCGGCAAATCACCACTGAGGCGTTTCATAATCCCGAAGCCGGCGAAAATCAATATAGGCCGATTTCATCGGCTTTCGGCTTTCCATTTTTGGCCGAGGTGCGATAAGGCAGGGCATGGATAAAGAGCGCTTCACCATTCTTCTTGGCGGCGATGTCACGGTGACCGATCGTCTGAAGGCAGCGGTCGCGAACAGCCGCGTGATCGCGGCCGATGGCGGCATGCGCCATGCAGCGCCGCTCGGTCTCAGGCCGGAGCTTTGGGTGGGGGATTTCGATTCCGCCAGCGAAGAGCTGCTCAACGCCTGGCCCGATGTGACGCGGCAACCCTATCCAGCAGCAAAGGCCGTGACGGACGGTGAAATCGCTGTCTCGGAGGCTCTTTCCCGCGGCGCGCATACGCTGATATTGGTGGGTGCTCTCGGCGGGGCTCGAAGCGACCATGCGCTTCAGCACCTGCTTTATGCGGTGGCGCTTGCGGAACGCGGTCTCGATATAACGCTGACCTCCGGTGAAGAGGAAGCGCAGCCGCTGCTTCCCGGCTCACTCAATGTCGACCTGCCGGCTGGCTCGCTGTTTTCGGTTGCCGGGTTCACCGCCCTTGAGGGGCTCGATATCGGCAATGTGCGTTATCCGCTCAAGGATTTCGCGCTTGCTTTCGGCTCCTCCCGCACTATTTCCAATGTCGTGAATGGCGGCCCCGTGCATTTCTCGCTGAAAAGCGGAAAAGCCATCGTGCTCGCCCGCCCCTATGATCTGACCGGAGCCTGACGCCTTGGCACCCCCAATTTTGAAACTCGATGACATCAAGCTGACCTTCGGCGTGACCCCGCTGCTCGATGGAGCCAATCTCCAGGTGGAGCCGGGCGACCGCATCTGTCTCGTCGGGCGCAACGGTTCGGGCAAGTCGACGCTGATGAAGATCGCCGCCGGTCTCGTCGAGGCGCAGTCGGGCGAGGTTTTCCGTCATCCCGCCGCCACCATCCGTTATCTGGAACAGGCGCCGGATTTTGCCGGTTACGACACGGTTCAGGCCTATGCCGAGGCGGGGCTGGGGCCGGGTGACGATCCCTATCGTGTCACCTATCTTCTCGAGCACCTCGGGCTGACGGGACAGGAAAATCCGGTGAGCCTTTCCGGCGGTGAAGCGCGCCGCGCGGCCCTTGCCCGCGTGATGGCGCCGGAGCCCGATATTCTGATGCTGGACGAACCGACCAACCATCTGGATCTGCCCACCATCGAATGGCTTGAAAGCGAGCTGCAGCAGACGCGCAGCGCACTGGTGCTGATTTCGCACGACCGGCGTTTTCTCGAAAAGGTCTCGACCTCGACCGTATGGCTGGATCGTGGCCAGTCGCGCCGTCTCAATCGCGGTTTTGCCCATTTCGAGGAATGGCGAGACAAGGTGCTGGAAGAGGAAGAGCTGGAGCAGCACAAGCTCGGCAAGGCCATCGAGCGCGAAGAACACTGGATGCGTTATGGCGTGACCGCAAGACGCAAGCGCAACATGCGCCGCGTCGGCGAGCTTCAGGCCATGCGTGCGGAATATCGCGGCCATAAGGGGCCGCAGGGTACGGTGCAGGCGACCGCCACCGAAGGGCGGGAATCCGGCAAGCTGGTCATCGAGGCCGATGCCATCACCAAGTCTTATGGCGAGCGCGTGATCGTCGCGCCGTTTTCGCTGCGCGTCCATCGCGGCGATTGCATCGGTTTCGTCGGCCCGAACGGCGCCGGCAAAACCACGCTTCTGAAGATGCTCACAGGCCAGCTTGAGCCCGATAGCGGCACTGTGAAGCTCGGCACCAATCTGGAGATCGCGACGCTTGACCAGAAACGCGAGGATCTCAATCCCAACGATACGCTCGCGCATTATCTGACCGATGGCCGCGGCGAGAATCTGCTGGTCAATGGCGAATTGAAACATGTGACGGGCTATATGAAGGATTTCCTGTTCCAGCCGGAACAGGCCCGCACGCCGATCCGCAACCTTTCCGGCGGCGAGCGCGCCCGTCTTATTCTGGCGCGCATCCTGGCGCGGCCGACCAATCTTCTGATCCTCGACGAGCCGACCAACGATCTCGATATCGAAACGCTCGACCTGTTGCAGGAAATCGTTGCGGGCTTTTCCGGCACAGTCATTCTGGTCAGCCACGATCGCGATTTCCTCGACCGCACCGTCACGTCCACCATCGCGCCCGTTAATCCCGATGAGCCCGATGGACGCTGGATCGAATATGCCGGCGGTTATTCGGACATGATGGCGCAGCGCAAGGGCGCCGCCGAAGAAAAACGCAGGGCTGAGAAACAGGAAAAGGCAAAGGCCGCACCTTCCGTTTCTGCGTCGCAGGATCCTTCGAAGGCTAAAGGCAAGCTTTCTTTCAAGCAGAAATTCGCGCTCGAAAATCTGCCGAAGGAAATGGAAAAGGCCCAGGGCGAAATCGCAAAACGGGAGCAGCGCATGGCCGATCCTCAGCTCTTTACCAAGGACCCGGCCGCCTTCAACACATTGGCGCAGGAGATGGCGAAGCTGCGCGAAAAGCTGGAGCGCATGGAAGAGGAATGGCTGGAACTGGAGATGCTGCGCGAGGAACTGGAGGGCTGAAGGCGGTCGGTCGCAATGCGATCCTTCCCTAGTCTTTGACAGACAGGCGGAATTGCCGTTCTATGCCGGCGTTGTCGGAGGAGTTCTGAAAATGCGCATGATTTTCGTCAATCTGCCGGTCAAGAATATCGAGACATCGAGAAACTTCTTCACGGCTCTCGGTTTCAGCTTCAATCCGGAATATTCGGATGACCGCACGCTCTGCATGATCGTTGAGGAGAACATCTTCGTGATGTTGCTCCAGGAAGAGCGTTTTCGCGATTTCATCAATGGGGATATCGCTGACGCCAAGAGCAGCACCGAGGTTCTGACCTGTCTTTCCGCCGGAAGCCGCGAGGAAATCGACCGGATGATCGCAACCGCGCTTGCATCTGGCGGCAACGGCTGGAAACCGGTTCAGGACCATGGCTTCATGTATGCCGGCAGTTTTCAGGATCCCGACGGGCACGTCTGGGAACTGGTGCACATGACGGGGCAGGGCTGATCCCGGCCATCTTGCCAAGCAGAGACGACGGGACTACATCATCATCATGATCTAACGGGGTGTCTTTTGTGCTTTCGTGCAAAAGGCTGAGAGGCTTGCCAACCCGAAGAACCTGATCCGGTTCATACCGGCGGAGGGATTAGACGGCTTTCGGACAGGCGGCTATTTCCCTTTTTGTTGTGAGGAGATACCCGTGCGCCGTCGTTTTTTTCTGAATTCCCTGGTTGCCGCTTCGCTGTTTATGCCCGGTCTTGCCGCCGCGAAGGACAGGCAAGAACTGACCGTCTACACCTATGAAAGCTTCGTCTCCGAATGGGGGCCGGGTCCCAAGGTGAAGGAAGCTTTCGAAAAGGTCTGCGGCTGCACGGTCAATTTTGTGGGTGTCGCGGATGGCGTGGCGTTGCTCAATCGCCTGAAGCTTGAAGGGGCGGGGTCCAGGGCGGATGTGGTGGTCGGTCTCGACACCAATCTTGTCGCGGAAGCGAAACAGACCGGTCTTTTCGATGTCAACGGTATCGACGCATCGGCTGCCAAGGTGCCGGGCGGTTACAAGGATGATGTTTTCGTGCCCTATGATTACGGCCATTTCGCCGTCATCTATGATACGCAGACGGTGAAAAATCCGCCGGCGAGCCTTAAGGACCTCGTGGAAGGCGATCCCTCGCAGAAGATCGCCATTCAGGACCCTCGCACGTCCACGCCCGGGCTGGGCCTGCTCTTGTGGGTGAAGTCTGTTTATGGCGACAAGGCGCCGGAGGCCTGGGCGAAGCTCAGGAAGCGCATTCTGACCGTTACGCCGGGCTGGTCGGAATCCTACGGGCTTTTCACCAAGGGTGAGGTGCCGATGGTGCTCTCCTACACCACCTCGCCGGCCTATCACATGGTCGCGGAAAAGACGGACCGTTATCAGGCGGCCGCGTTTTCCGAAGGGCACTACATCCAGATCGAAGTATCAGGCCTCCTCAAGAACGCGCCGCACAAGGAGCTGGCAAAGCAGTTCCTTGCTTTCACGCTGACGTCGGGTTTTCAGGACGCCATTCCGGAAAATAACTGGATGATGCCAGTCGCAGCGACTTCCAAGCCGTTGCCCGAGGCATTTTCAAAGCTGGTCGTGCCGCAGAAGACCTTTCTGATGGACCCGGAAGAGGTGGCGAAGAACCGCAAGGCGTGGATCGACGAGTGGCTTGCGGCCATGAGCATGAACTGACGAAGAGGCGCGCCCAGGCATGATGCTGCGTCGCGACTACAGGCGGTCGATCATTTTCGGGATGGTGGCCTTCGCCGCCGTTTTCCTGTTCATGGCGCTCGCCGTCGCGGCTCTGCTCTCCTTTGATTCCGGCGCATCCGTTACCGGAATCAGCGATGCCTATACGCTGCGCATCCTGCGCTTCACGCTCTATCAGGCAATGCTTTCCACGGTTCTTTCCATTGTTCTCGGCCTGCCGGTGGCATTGGCGCTTTCCCGTCGCAAAGACTTTCCGGGGAGGATCTGGATCATCAGGCTGATGGCGGTGCCGATGGGGCTGCCGGTGATTGTCGGCGCCTTCGGCATTATCGCCATCTGGGGCAGGCAGGGCGTCCTGAATACGGCCCTCGTTTTTATTGGCGCCGATGAGCCTTTCAGCATTTACGGCCTTTCCGGCATTCTTGTCGCCCACGTGTTTTTCAATCTGCCGCTGGCGGTACGGCTGATGCTGGCCGGGCTGGAGCGCATTCCCGGTGAATACTGGCGCATGGCGGCAAGCCTCGGCATGGGGCAGGTGTCGGTTTTCCGTTTCATCGAATGGCCTGCGGTATCGAAGCTCGTTCCGGGCATCGCCGGGCTCATCTTCATGCTCTGCGCCACCAGCTTCACGCTGGTGCTTCTGTTGGGCGGCGGGCCGGCGGCGACGACGCTGGAGGTAGCGATCTATCAGGCGCTACGGTTCGATTTCGATCCGCAGCGGGCGATTGCGCTTTCGGTCTTGCAGATCGTTCTCACCGCAGTTCTGCTTGGCCTGCTGGCCCTTTTTCCATCGCCGGAAGCGGAAATCTCCTCGCTTGGTCGTCCCATCAGTCGTTTCGATGGCAAGACCGCCAGCGCGCGCCTTTGGGACGGGACGGCAATCCTCTTTGCGGTTCTGCTTGTCGGCCTGCCGCTTGTCGCGATAGCTGTCTCGGGCCTGAGGGCCGATCTGCCGCGCCTGCTCGCTGCGCCGGTCTTCCTGCGGGCAATGGCGACCAGTCTTGCAATCGCCGTGCTCTCCGCCGCCTTGGTGTTGCTGTGCTGCATGGCGATTATCGGCGCGCGCCAGGCGGTGCGTTCCAAACGGCAGGCGACGTGGCCGTTGCGCTCGCTTTCCGCCATGCTGGGAGCGGGGTCTTCGCTGGTGCTTTTGGTGCCGCCCGTCGTGCTGGGAAGCGGGTGGTTCCTGTTGCTGCGGCCCTTCGGGGATGTCAGCGTCTATGCCCCGGTTCTTGTTGCGCTCATCAACATGCTGATGGCCCTGCCGCTTGCCATGCGGGTGCTGGAGCCGGCCTTTACCAGCCATTTCCTGCGCACTGGCCAGCTTTCCGCCAGTCTCGGGCTTCAGGGTCTCACGCGGTTACGCTTCGCCGATCTGCCGGTTCTGTGGCGGCCGCTGCTTATGGCATTCTCCTTCGCCATGGCGCTGTCGCTTGGCGATCTCGGGGCGGTCGCCCTGTTCGGCTCGGAAAATTTCGTGACCTTGCCATGGCTGGTTTATAGCAATATGGGCAGCTACCGCACCAATGATGCCGCCGGCTATGCATTCATCCTTGGTGTCATTTGCCTGCTGCTCGCCGCGGGCGGCGTTTCACGGCAATCTCAATCAGCAAGGGCGAACATATGACGGGCGATGGTTTTGCCGTTGAGATGGACAGGGTGAGGCTGCGGCTCGGGGCGCAGGATTTCGAATTTGACTGCGCCTTCCCGCAGGGCCGGATCACCGCCGTCGTCGGCGCATCCGGTTCGGGCAAGTCGACGCTCCTCAATCTCGTTGCCGGTTTCGAACTACCTGATTCAGGGCGTGTGATAATCGGCGGGCAGGACATGACGGCGTTCGATCCTTCCGAAAGACCGGTCTCATCGATCTTTCAGGACAATAATCTTTTCGCCCATCTCGATATTTTCACCAATGTCGCGCTCGGCGTCAGCCCCGGGCTTAAACTGCAGGCGCCAGACAGGCAGAGGATCGATGTGGCGCTCACGCGCGTCGGTCTCGATGGTTTCGGCAAGCGCCTGCCGGGTACGCTTTCCGGCGGCGAAAGGCAAAGGGCGGCGCTGGCGCGTGCGCTGGTCAGGAAAAAACCGGTCATGCTGCTCGATGAGCCTTTTGCGGCACTTGACCCGGGTCTCAGGGCGGGCATGACGTCGCTGCTTCTCGACTTGCACGCGGAAACAAAAAACACCGTGATTATTGTCTCGCACCATCCGGACGACATAAAAAAGCTGGCGCAGCGGGTGGTTTTTCTTGATCGCGGCCGTGTTGTCTATGCGGGCGCGACCGCAGATTTCTTCGCCACACAAAATGTGAAGGCCGTCGACAGTTTTCTGAACGGCTGATCGCCTTATTTTCGACGCGTGCCGCTGGCAATCGCTTTAGATGACTTCAATGGCGCTAATTTGCACTTGCCAGTTTCAAGTTGTTGCCCGAGAAAAGATGGGAATTATTGCGTTCTTCAGGAATATTCCGGACTTGATG
This sequence comes from Agrobacterium sp. GD03872, assembly GCF_029840625.1. Classification (NCBI taxonomy): domain Bacteria; kingdom Pseudomonadati; phylum Pseudomonadota; class Alphaproteobacteria; order Hyphomicrobiales; family Rhizobiaceae; genus Agrobacterium; species Agrobacterium sp. GD03872. The sequence continues at coordinate 178,678 of NZ_JAOCCY010000005.1, read as the reverse complement.
GATCGTTTTTACCGTTTTGGCATTCATCGTCCGTTGGGGCGAATCTGTTATTCTGGTCTGCAATTAACGGATGATCAGGAACGTTAGGGGCAGGCACAGAGAATGAGAAATAGCATGACTGCACAGTGGAGGCTCTTCTCCCGTTCAGGCCTTCGCCGTTCGGGCAGGATGGCTGCCGCCTGTTCGGTACTGACGGCGTCGGCCGTTTTTCTGTCGTCCTGCCAGTCTCTTTTCAGTCCGGCCTACCAGTCCACCCTGCGTCCTTCGGATAATCCGCAGACCGTGGAAGAGGTGCAGAAGAACGATCCCCGCGCCCAGATGGGTGCGCGCGAACATCCGCGCATCGTGGCGAGCTATGGCGGGGAATATCGCGACGCCAAGACGGAGCGGCTTGTCGCCCGTATTACCGGCGCGCTGACGGCGGTTTCGGAAAATCCGCAGCAATCCTATCGAATCACGATCCTGAACTCACCTGCCATCAACGCCTTTGCCCTGCCGGGCGGTTATCTTTACGTGACGCGCGGGCTTCTGGCACTTGCCAACGATGCTTCGGAAGTGGCCGCCGTGCTTTCGCATGAGATGGGCCATGTCACGGCAAACCACGGTATCGAACGCCAGCGCCGCGAAGAGGCGGAGGTGATTGCGAGCCGCGTGGTTGCCGAAGTGCTGTCGAGCGATCTTGCCGGCAAGCAGGCGCTTGCGCGCGGCAAGCTGCGGCTCGCGGCCTTTTCGCGCCAGCAGGAATTGCAGGCGGATGTGATCGGCGTGCGCATGCTGGGCGAGGCCGGTTACGACCCCTTCGCCTCACCGCGTTTTCTGGATTCCATGGCGGCCTATGCGCGCTTCTCCTCTGCCGATCCCGAAAACGACCAGAGCCTCGACTTCCTTTCCAGCCATCCCAATACGCCGCAACGCATCGAGCTTGCGCGCCGTCATGCCCGCGCCTTCGGCCAGGACGGCCAGGTCGGGGATCGTGGTCGCGACTGGTTTCTGGATGGCATAGACGGCCTGCTTTACGGCGACAGCCCGCAGGAGGGTTATGTCCGCGGCCAGACATTCCTGCACGGAACGCTCGGCATACGCTTCGATGTGCCGGAAGGTTTTGTCATCGACAACAAGGTCGAGGCCGTTCTGGCGACGGGACCGGGCGATACGGCGATCCGTTTCGATGGCGTTGCCGATCCGAAACAGACCAGCCTTGCCAATTACCTGACCAGCGGCTGGGTTGCCGGTCTGCTGCCGGAAACCGTCAAGGAAATCCAGATCAACGGTCTGGAGGCCGCGACAGCCCGGGCAAGTGCGGATAAATGGGATTTCGACGTGACCGTCATCCGTGTCGGGCAGCAGATATTCCGTTTCCTGACCGCCGTGCCGAAGGGCAATACGCAACTCGATTCCATCGCCAATATTTTGCGCACCAGCTTCCGCAAGATGACGCCGCAGGAAATCACCTCGCTGAAGCCGCTAAGGGTGCGGGTGGTGACGGTGAAGCCCGGTGAAACCGTGGCGACGATGGCGGCGCGAATGATGGGAACCGACCGGAAGCTCGACATGTTCCGTATGATCAATGCCATGAGCGCCACGGCCACCATTCAGCCGGGTCAACGGGTGAAGATCATTTCGGAATAGACCTCAAAGAAAAACCCCGGATCACTCCGGGGTTTTATCATCAGCTATCTGCGATGATTATTGCCACTCGCGCACGTCGACGAAATGACCGGCAATCGCCGCCGCCGCCGCCATGGCGGGGGAGACGAGGTGGGTGCGGCTCTTATAGCCCTGACGGCCCTCGAAATTGCGGTTCGAGGTGGAGGCGCAGCGTTCGCCGGGTTTCAGGCGGTCGTCATTCATGGCAAGGCACATGGAGCAGCCCGGCTCGCGCCATTCGAAACCGGCTTCGAGGAAAATCTTGTCCAGACCTTCCTTTTCCGCCTGTTCCTTCACGAGACCGGAGCCGGGCACGATCATGGCCGAAACGGTGGGAGCGACTTTACGGCCGTCAACGATCTTCGCCGCCGCGCGCAAATCCTCGATGCGGCCGTTAGTGCAGGAGCCGATGAAGACACGGTCGATGGCGATATCGGTGATGCGCGTGCCGGGCTTCAGGCCCATATACTCAAGCGCGCGCCACTTGGAAGCGCGCTTGTTTTCTTCCTCGATATCATCGGGATTGGGAACAATGCCTTCAACGGACGTCACGTCTTCCGGAGACGAACCCCAGGAGACGATGGGCGGCAGATTGGCCGCATCCAGAATGACCACCTTGTCATAATGGGCGCCTTCGTCGGATTTCAGCGTTTTCCAGTAGGCGATCGCCTGTTCCAGCGTTTCGCCCTTCGGCGAGCGCGGCTTGTCCTTGATGTATTCGAAGGTCGTCTCATCCGGCGCGATCAGACCGGCGCGGGCGCCGCCCTCGATAGTCATGTTGCAGACCGTCATGCGGCCTTCCATGGAGAGCGAACGGATCGCCTCGCCGGCAAATTCGATGACGTGGCCGGTGCCGCCGGCCGTGCCGATCTCGCCGATAATGGCGAGGATGATGTCCTTGGCGGTGACGCCATCAGGAATCTTGCCATCGACACGCACCAGCATGTTCTTGGCTTTCTTCTGGATCAGCGTCTGGGTTGCCAGAACATGTTCCACTTCCGAGGTGCCGATGCCATGCGCCAGCGCGCCGAAGGCGCCGTGGGTCGAGGTGTGGCTGTCGCCGCAGACGATCGTCATGCCAGGCAGGGTAAAACCCTGTTCAGGGCCGACGATATGGACGATGCCCTGGCGCTTGTCGCGCTCGGAATAATATTCGACGCCGAAATCCCTGGCGTTCTGCGCAAGCGCTTCCACCTGAATACGGCTTTCCTCGTTCTTGATGCCTTCCAGCCGGTCGGCCGTAGTCGGAACGTTATGGTCGACGACAGCCAGCGTACGGGCCGGCGAATGCACGGGGCGACCGGCCATGCGCAGACCTTCGAAGGCCTGCGGGCTCGTCACCTCATGCACGAGGTGACGGTCTATGTAGAGAAGACAGGTTCCGTCCGGGTCACGATTGACGACGTGGTCGTCCCATATTTTGTCATACAAAGTGCGGGGTGCGCTCATGGCTCTATGCCTTGTCATGGAAAAGGGTAATCAGGGTTCAGAAAGGCGGTGGACAGCGGGTGCTGTCAGGCGAGCCTAAGTCGGCTGGTGAGCGCCCCGGAAACGCGCGCAAAGAACCGTGCCGGCAGACGCTTGTGGTCCTGCAGCACATAAACATTCTGCGCGAGACATCCGAATTTAGATCCCATGGCAGCCTTCATAGCAGATCGCCGGTTTTACGGCAACATGAATGCGTATGGCACCGAATGCGACCGCTCGGCATTTCCCATGTGCACTGCATCATTACTGAAGGTCCGTAACAGGCTTCTCTTGCGGGGTTTCCCAATGGTTATGTTGCGATGCAACTTGCGTATTTTGCGCCGCACATATAGATGGGTCCCCTTATCATTTGCATTTCGACGAGAAATCGAAGGGAGGGAAAGCATATGGTATCCGAAAAGGCCCTTATCTCGAAGATCACCTGGCGGCTGATGCCGTTTCTTGGCCTTCTCTATCTCATCGCCTATATCGACCGCCAGAATGTCAGCTATGCCAAGCTGCAGATGGTCGATGCGCTGAGCCTTAGCGAATATGCCTACGGTCTTGGCGCTTCGCTATTCTTCATCGGCTACTTCATCTTCGAAGTGCCGAGCAACCTGTTCCTCAACCGTTTCGGCGCCAGCAAATGGTTTGCCCGCATTCTGGTGTCCTGGGGTGCGGTTACCATCGCGCTTGCCTATACGCAGAATGCCACGATGTTTTACATCCTGCGCTTCCTGCTGGGTCTCTGCGAGGCGGGTTTCTTTCCGGGCGTATTGTTCCTGATGACGCTCTGGTTCCCGCGCGATTATCGCGGCCGCATGATCGGCCTGTTCATGATTTTCAGCGCGCTTGCCAATGCCATCGGTGCGCCGCTCGGCGGCATGCTGCTCGATCTCGATGGTTTCCTCGGTTATGCCGGATGGGAATGGGTATTCCTCGCCACGGGTATTCCGGCTGTCATCGCCGGTATCGCCACTTTCTTCTATCTGGACGATACGCCCGAAAAGGCGAAGTTCCTGACACAGGACGAGAAGGACTGGCTGAAGAACCGGCTGGCCGAAGAAAACAAGGGCATGGAAGAGCATGCGGAGGATGGCTTCAAGGCGCTCATCAATCCGCGCGTCCTGTTCATGGCGCTCTGCTATGTCGGCTTTCCGCTGGCGGCCTATGGTCTCAGCTACTGGCTTCCGACCATCGTGAAGAGCTTCGGCGTTTCCAACACCGCCAATGGCTTCATCAACATCATCCCCTGGGTGATCGTGGCCATCGCCCTGTTCGTCGTGCCCCTGGCCGCCGACAAGGCAAAGAACAAGACGCCTTATATCGTCGGTCCTGCCTTTATCGGCGCATTTTGCCTGTTGATGTCGGCATTACTGAGCGATCCGGTCCTGCAGTTCGCTTTCCTCTGCATCGCCGCCGCGGGCATCTTTGCCGGCCAGCCGGTATTCTGGAGCCTGCCCGGCCGTTTCCTCAAGGGCGCAGGTGCGGCAGCCGGCATCGCTGCGATCAATTCCGTCGGCAATCTGGGTGGCTTCGTGGCGCAGAATGTGGTGCCCTGGATCAAGGATCAGACCGGTAGCACCATTGCGCCGATGTTCTTCCTTGCCTTCTGCCTGGCGCTTGCCGGGGTGCTGGTCATCATCGCAGCGCGTAAAATGGGCAATCAGGTCAAGGCCGCCTGATTCTGGAAGATTGCGGCGGCTGACACGATTGGCGACCGTCGCACATGTAAAAAAATTGTGGCCCGGATGTTTCCGGGCCACAATTTTTTAAGCGGCAATAGATGAAATTCTCTTCGAGAGAATTATGCGGTGAACCAGTCGCTACCGGTCAGGTGAACACCGGCAACGACGATCTTTTCACCCTTGTGCTCGCCAGTCACGTTGTAGCTGAGGATGGTGTCGTTATCGATCGTCGACACCGCCCAGTTATCGATTACCGTGCCGACCAGCTTGAGCTTGTCCACGGCGGCGTTGAAACCTTCGATGGTATCCGTCGCCAGGCTCTTGGCCATGTCGCCGAGATTGAAGACGAAGGTATCGGCGCCACCGCTTGCCTTGATGTGGTCGATGCCCTTGCCGCCGGTTACCAGCGAAGAAGCAAGGTTCACACCGCTCAGGTCGATAAAGTCGTTACCTGCACCAGCATCGATCTTGACGGAGGTGAAGCTGCCGTCGGTGATGCCAGCGCCGCCGTTCACGGCGCCGGTGTTGGCGGCAAGGCCGCCCGTGCCGGCCGCAGACGCATCATTGAATGCAGCGCCCGCCTTGACGATGATCGTGTCGTTACCGGCGCCGGTGTCGATGTTGAAATTGTTTACCCAGGTCTTTTCGTTCGAAACGACGGAGACGGTGACCGTGTCATTGCCCGCGCCGGTCGAGATATTGCCACGCTTGGCATTGAGAACTTCCACGGTGGACGAACCCGTGCCGCCGAGATGAACGTCGACCTGAACGAAATCCTTGAAGGTAAGGTTTTCAGAGGTATCGGACTGGGCGAGAGCGTTCTTTACCGAATTCCATGCCGACGATACGTCAAATTTGAAGCCGTTCGCGCTGGGATCGTAGCCAACATCGACCGTGCCGCCCGCGCCGGTACCGGGAACCGATACAGCGCCGACATTGACCACGCCCGTGTCGAGGGAAGAGCCGTTCTTGACCAGTGCAGTCGATTCCGTGAGGAGCTTATAAGCTTCCTGATCGACCAGGCTGGTGAGCGAAGAAACCGATGCAGCGCCACCATTACCAAAAGTCACTTTTAACGCCATTTTACACTCCCATAAATTTTTGAGAAATCGATGAATTGAAATTAAATTTATACTAAATATTGCGGGTGATATTTAATGCATAAAAAACGATAATACAATATAAGAAATTGTTTTTTTAGGCTTGGCGCGTTTTTACTAATTTTCAGAAATTTCTTTCTGAAAATTATGCGGCGAAAATTATTTATTCCTGTACGAAGGTCTTTTTGAGCCTGTCCTGGAATGGCTTCACAAAATAAGAAAGAACACTTCTTTCGCTGGTTTGTATGAATACTTCAGCCGGCATTCCGGGATATAATTTCCCACCGGGCAGATGACCCATCCCGGCCCTGTCGGGTTTGATGCGCAGCGCGTAATAAGATGCGCCGGTTCGGGAATCTGTCTGTAGATCAGGAGCGACGACAGCAACTTCCGCTTTCAGATCCGGTGTCGTGCTTTGGTTGAATGCGGTGAAGCGAATGGTAACCGGCTGCCCGACATAAATCTGGTCGATGTCTCGTGGCGTTATGTTGGCTTCGATGGCAAGATCGTCCTGCTCCGGCACCACCAGCATCAGCACTTCACCCGGTTGAATGACGCCATTTATGTTGTGCACCGATAGCTGGTAGATGCGGCCGGCAATCGGCGAGCGGATGTCGAGGCGATCCAGCTGATCGCGCGTTGCCGCCAGCCGTTCTTCATATTCCGCAACGGTTGCTTCGATCGCCGTCAGATCTTTCGTAACTTCCGATTTGCGGTCCTCGTCGAGCTGGAGCAATTGCAGGTCCAGTTCGCTCAGCTTGCCCACCGTCTGTGCACGCGCTGCAATATACTGGCCCTGCTGACCCTCGAGATTGGAAAGCTGGCGCTTGAGGAGATTGAGGCGCTGAAGCGTGACAAGACCTTTTTTGAAGAGCTCTTCCGTCTTGGAAACGTCTTCTTTCACGATGGCAAGCTCGTTGTCGGTGGCCTCAACCTGAACCTCGAGGCCACGCGACTCGTCGGCGAGCTGGTCCTTGCGTGTTCCCAGCTGCTTTTTCATGCCGATCAGCGCACTGCGACGACTGGTGAAAAGGCTCTGTTCGCTATCGATGAAAGTTTTGGCCGCCTTCGAGCCCGTCAGCGCCGTCAGGTCTTCCGTGACGGTGAAAGACGGGGCTTCGGCAATCTCCGCACGCAGACGAGCCCGACGCGAATAGAGCTGCGCAAGCGTATTCTCGACAATGGAAAGGTTCGCCTGAACGATCGTATCGCTCAGCCGCAACAGCACCTGACCGGCCTCGACCCGGTCGCCTTCGGCGACATTGATCTCGCTGACGATGCCGCCGGAAAGGTGCTGGACTTTTTTTGAATTGCCTTCAACGACGACCCGTCCCGTTGCCACCACTGCGCCGGCAAGCTTTGCAAAAGCCGCCCAGCCGCCCAATCCGACCAATAGGCCTAGCGCGAGAACGACCACTGCGGTCGAATGTCTGAGGATGGACGCATTTGTCATGCCGGGTTTTTCTGCCTCAACCATTTTCGCTCACCCGGTTTTCAATCTTGCGCGTTTCTTCCTCCTCAGGCACCTGGCGGATGTTCTGCCGCAGGATTTGCGCGAGCACCTCTTCCTTGGTGCCGAAGCGCAGCATCCGGCCGTTGCTCATCACCATCACCAGGTTGACGCTTTCTATGGCGCTGGGGCGATGGGCAATGACGACGACGATGCCGCCGCGGGCCCTGATGTCGCCAATGGCATTGCGCAGGGCGCCTTCGCCCTCACTGTCCAGATTGGAATTCGGTTCATCGAGAAGCACGAAGAAGGGGTCGCCAAACAGTGCACGGGCAAGGCCGATACGCTGTTTCTGCCCGCCCGACAAAGCCTCTCCGTAATCGCCAATATGGGTATCGTAACCATTGGGCAGATTGAGGATCAGCTCATGCACCTGTGCGGCCTTGGCTGCGGCGACAATCGCTTCTGCGGTCGCATCGCGGTCGAAGCGCGCGATATTCTGCGCCACCGTTCCCGGCATCAGCTCCACCTGCTGGGGCATGTAGCCGATGGATTTGCCGAGAAACTCGAAATCCCACTGGTTGAGCGCAGCCCCATCGAAGCGGACGGAACCGCGTTCATAGGGCCAGATGCCGGTCATCAGGCGTGCCAGTGTGGATTTGCCGGAGGCGCTTGGGCCGATGATTCCGAGGCCGTCGCCCGCGTTCAGCGTGAAGGAAATATCGGCGACCGTATCGCGCGGGCCTTTGGGCGGGCCACCTGTTACACGATCAACGGCAACAGTATATTGCGGGCGCGGCAGGGAGAGCGGCGGTGCGGGTTCCGGCACCAGCTCCAGAAACTCATTGACGCGTTTCCAGCCCTGCCGGGCTGTCATGAAGCTGCGCCAGTTCGCAATCGCATGCTCGACAGGGCCGAGCGCCTTTGCAGAAAGGATCGAGCCCGCGATGATGCTGCCCGCCGATGCATTGCCATCGATGACAAGCACGGCGCCGACGGCCATGACGCCGGATTGCAGCAACAGGCGGAATGTTCGCGACATGGCGCCGAGCATGCCGGCCGTATCGGATGTCGATAGCGTGACGGAGCGGTATCTGGAATGCAACTCGTCCCACATGGATGTCACGGCACCCATCATGCCCATGGTCCTGATGGATTCAATGTTGCGCTGACTGCTGCTGACGAGCACGTTTCTCTGCCCTCTGGCGGTATAAGCCTGCTTTGTCGCTTTTTCCGTCAGCCAATTGGTCAGCAGCGTCAGCACGACGAGAACCACGGCCCCGCCGAGCACCGCAAAACCGATCCAGGGATGCAGGGCAAAGCAGATCAGCAGATAGATCGGCAGCCAGGGAATATCGAAAAAGGCCGCCGGGCCCGGTCCGGAAAGAAACTGTCGGATCTGATCGAGATCGCCGACGATCTGCAGCCCATCGATCTTGGCGGAAGCGATGAGCGGCGTACTGATCGATGCCCTGAACAGCTTCTGATTGAGCGCGTCATCCATATTATCGGCGATGCGCGCCAATATCCGGCCGCGCAGCGCGTCAAACCCCATAAGAAACGCGTAGAGAACGATGAGGAGAACAACCAGCGCCACCAGAGACGGTATACTCTTGCTGGGCAGAATGCGGTCGTAAACCTCCAGCATGAAAAGCGAGCCGGAGAGATTGAGAATATTCATCAACGCGCTGGCAAGGCCAACAGCGAAAAAAGCGGACCTATTTTTTGTTAAAAAAGAATTAAATAAAAACATAGTAACACCTAAAACAACAGGAAAATTGCACAATAAATGGAATTAGGCAATGCTGTTCGAGGATTGGCTAAAATGGCTGAGGAAGAAATGGATGAATATCGGGCGCAGGCATCAATCTGCCAGCGTCGGTCCGTGGGCAAAAATGGTTGACGAATGGCGGAGGCGTGGGGCGGACGGGAGAAGAGGATAGCTTCCTGACTGCACGACCGGTCTTACCCTCGGATCACCTATGGAGGCCCCGATGTGCAGCGTCCGGCGGGCGTTCAGGCGTAACAAAAAAGGCGGTCCTGAGACCGCCTTTTTACTCAATCCACCGAAATGGAAATCTTATTCAGCTGCGGTTTCAGCAGCCTTTGCCGCTTCTTCCGCTGCCTTGGCTTCTGCGGCTTCGGCTGCTGCCTTCTCGGCGGCGAGAGCCTGTGCTGCTGCTACCTTTTCGGCTTCCAGACGCGCCTTTTCGTCGGCGAGCGCCTGACGCTCGGATTCGTTCAGCTTGCGGGCGCGGGTACCGGTGTTTTCAACGATACGGGCAGCCTTACCGCGACGGTCGCGCAGGTAATAGAGCTTCGCGCGGCGAACCTTGCCGCGGCGAACGACTTCAACGCCTTCGACCAGCGGGGAGTAGATCGGGAATACGCGCTCGACGCCTTCGCCGTAGGAGATCTTGCGAACGGTGAAGCTTTCGGAAAGACCACCGCCGGAACGGGCGATGCAAACGCCTTCATAGGCCTGCACGCGGGTACGGTTACCTTCGGTAACGCGTACGTTGACGCGCAGGGTGTCGCCCGGAGAAAACTCGGGCAGGGTGCGCTTTGCTTCGATCTTGGCGGCCTGTTCGGCTTCCAGCTGCTGAATGATATTGGTCATGTTAACCTCTGATTTCTTCTGAAACAGCCAGAGCGCTCAACGGTTCATCCCTCGGTCAAAGCCTTGGGATCATGCCTTGCGGCAGGAGCGGGTTCGCCATTCTTTGCTTGCGGTTAAAGGGGTAAACCCCAATTCCACGCGGGCACATACACGAGGATGCGCCGTTTGTCATCCCTTTCATGACAATATTTTATCAATTGCGCACTGTGTTCCGGTGGTTGCGAAGGCGCATTTCGCCAGCTATGGCATGAAAACCTTGGGAGGGGCCATGTCAGTTTTCATTATTCTTATGCTGTTTGCGACCGGTTTTCTGTCTGGCGTTGTCAATGCTATCGCCGGTGGAGGCACCTTCCTGACCTTCGGGGCGATGACGCTGGCCGGTCTGCCGCCAATCGTCGCCAACGCCACGTCGGCCATCGTGCAGTTTCCGGGCTATATTACTTCGGTGATCGCTTATGGGCCGGAAATCCGGGCGCACTGGCGCGAGGCAATCCTCTTATCCGCCGTTTCCGTCATCGGCGGGCTCGCCGGGGCGTTGCTGCTGCTGTCGCTTGATAATCCTTCGTTCCGCCAGCTCGTGCCATGGCTGCTTCTGGCCGCCACCGCCGTTTTCGCCGCCGGTCCGTGGCTCCGGCCGAAGGCGAGCGTGGAGCGGTCGCCCGGCAATCTGCTGAGCCTTATCTTTCAGGGGCTGGCCTCCATCTATGGCGGTTTCTTCGGGGCGGGCATGGGCATCATGATGCTGGCCATCCTCGGAATAACCTCGGGCGGCAGCTATCATCATCTGAATGCGCTGAAGAACCTCTTGTCGGTGGTGATCGCCGTCATCGCAATCACGATCTTCGTCAGCGGCGGCGTCGTTTCCTGGTGGGCGGCGGTCATCATGTTCCCGGCGGCTGCGCTTGGCGGTTATGCCGGCGTACATACAGCCAGACGGGTGCCGCAATGGATCATCCGCTGGCTGGTCATTGCGGTCGGGCTGGTGCTGACGGTCTATTATTTCGTTTCGGCCTGAGCCTTTTTGAGGAGGTCCGGGCGTCTTTCCTGCGTCAGCTTCAGCGCTTGTTCGTGACGCCACCTGTCGATGAGGGCGTGATTGCCGGAGGTGAGCACAGCGGGAATATCGCGGCCTTCCCAGACCTGCGGGCGGGTGTAATGCGGGTGCTCCAGCAGTCCGCCCTCGAAGCTCTCATGCACGCCGGACATGTCGTTGCCCATGACGCCCGGCAGGATGCGGACGACGGCATCCAATAGAGTCAGAGCCGCCGGCTCGCCGCCGGAGAGGATGTAGTCGCCGATCGACACTTCCTCCAGCCCGCGTGCTTCAATCACCCGCTGGTCGACACCCTCGAAACGGCCGCAGACGATGATTGCGCCTTCGCCCGCCGCGAGTTCACGCACGCGGTTCTGCGACAGCGGCTTGCCGCGCGGGCTCATCAGCAGCCGCGGCCGGGTATCGCCATCCGAAACATGATCGATGGCTGCGGCCAGCACATCGGGTCTCAACACCATGCCGGCGCCGCCGCCTGCCGGTGTGTCATCGACGCTTCTATGCCTGTCGGTGGCGAATTCGCGGATCTGCACGGCGTCCAGCGACCATTGCCCCCGCTCCAGCGCCTTGCCGGCCAGCGAATATTGGAGGTGCCCCGGAAACATTTCCGGGTAGAGCGTCAGCACGGTCGCCTTGAAGGTCATGGATTATTTCTTGCCGAACGGCGACATGCCGGTTTCGTCCTTGTCGTCGGGATTGTCGATCAGGCCGGCGGCCATCGGATCGATAAGAATGCGCCCCGCCTCCAGATCGATCTCGAGCACGGCCGCTTCCGAAAAGGGAATAAGGGCAGGGCGGCGGCCGGCGCCCTTCAGCTCCAGCAGATCGCCGGCGCCGAAATCATAAACGGCGCTGACGGCGCCATAGCTTTTTCCCTCGGCATCGACGGCTTCCAGCCCTTCCAGGTCGGCATAATAAAACTCGTCATCGTCAAGCTCGTCATCCGGCAGGTTGTCGCGCTCGATAAAGAGCTCCAGCCCGTTCAGGCTCTCGGCCGCGTTGCGGTCATTGATGCCCCGGAAGCGGACGACGACGACATTCTTGCCTTCGCGCAATTCCAGGATTTCGAAGACCCGGCCATCGGCCGTGACAAGATTGCCGTAGTCGCCGAGCGCCAGGGGATCGCCCGTATAGGTGCTGACGCGGACTTCGCCGCGCAGACCCTGCGCGCCGCCGATCTTTGCCATGAGTACCGGGTTTTCCAGCTTTGCCATCGGGCCGTCCGTCTTCTGGTGTTGGTTGCGTCAGCTTTAAGGTTTGTTGACGCCAAAATAAACAAAAAACGGGCGGCATGGAAAACCACGCCACCCGTTCTTCAAAAGTTTCCGTGCAGATTATTCTGCAGCAGAGGCTTCCGCAGCAGCAGCGGCTGCATCTTCAGCCTTCTGCTTCTTCTCGGCGACACGCTCAAGAGCGCGCTTGCCCGGCTTTGCCTTCTCCGGGTTGCTGCGAGCGGCGCGCTCGGCAAGACCGGCTTCGGCGAGGAAGCGCAGAACGCGGTCGGTCGGCTGTGCGCCCTTGGCGATCCATTCCTTGATGAGGTCGGTCTTCAGCTCAACGCGCTGCGGGTTGTCCTTGGCAAGCATCGGGTTCCAGGAACCGACCTTCTCGAGGAAACGACCGTCGCGGGGCGAACGGGCGTCAGCAACGACGATCTGGTAATACGGGCGCTTCTTGGAACCACCGCGTGCGAGACGAATTTTAAGTGCCATGTCATTTACTCCTTAGGATGGCTTGTCCGCCGTTCAGGCGGTCTTTTCGGTGCCGCCATGTTCGGCGGCGATTGCTTCATGATGCCGGATGACTTCCTTGATGATGAAGTTCAGGAACTTCTCGGCGAAATCCGGGTCCAGATTGGCGTCCTTCGCCAGGCGGCGAAGGCGTTCGATCTGGTATTCCTCGCGCGCCGGGTCGGCTGGCGGCAAATTGTATTTTGCCTTCAGCACGCCCACCGCCTTGGTACAGCGGAAACGCTCGGCAAGAATGTGAACCAGTGCGGCATCGATATTGTCGATCGACTGGCGGTATTCGGAAAGCTGGGCTTTCACCTCTGCATTGTTCACTGGTGTCCCCCTCACTTCTTTTTCGGAAAGCCGGGCAGGCCCGGCATGCCGCCGAGACCCGGCAGCTTGGCGCCACCCAGACCCGGCAATCCGCCCGGCATGCCGCCAAGACCGGGCATTGCGCCCGGCTTGCCGAGACCGGCGGCTTCCGCCTGTTTCTGGAGCGCCTCGAGCTGCTTCGGATCGATGTTCGACAGGTCAGGCATGCCGCCGCCAAGACCACCGAGGCCCATCTTGCCGGCAAGACCGCCCATCATCTGCTTCATGATGCCGCCTTTGCCCTTGCCGCCCATGGCCTTCATCATGTCGGCCATGCCGCGATGCATCTTCAGAAGCTTGTTGATTTCAGCGGCATCCGTGCCGGAACCGGCGGCGATGCGCTTCTTGCGGCTGTGCTTCAGAATGTCCGGGTTGGCGCGTTCCGCCTTGGTCATGGAGGAGATGATGGCGATCTGGCGATCGAACATCTTGTCGTTCATACCGGCCGAAGCCATCTTGTCCTTCATGCCGGCCATGCCGGGCATCAGCCCTATGATGCCGCCCATGCCGCCCATCTTCTTCATCTGGCCAAGCTGGTCGGCGAGATCGTTGAGGTCGAACTTGCCCTTGGCCATCTTCTCGGCCATGGCGCGGGCTTTTTCCGCATCGATGTTTTCGGCGGCCTTTTCGACCAGCGAGACGATGTCGCCCATGCCGAGAATACGGTCGGCGATACGGCGCGGATGGAACTCGTCGAGTTCGTTCATGCGCTCGCCGATACCGATCAGCTTGATCGGCTTGCCGGTGACGGCGCGCATGGAAAGAGCAGCACCACCGCGACCGTCGCCATCCATACGGGTGAGCACGAGGCCTGTAATACCGACGCGCTCATCGAAATTGCGCGCCAGATTGACGGCATCCTGACCGGTCAGCGAATCCGCGACCAGCAGGATTTCATGCGGGTTGGACTTCTTCTTGATGTCGGCCATTTCCAGCATCAAGGGTTCGTCGATATGGGTGCGGCCGGCGGTGTCGAGAATGACGACGTCATGGCCGCCGAGCCTGGCGGCCTGCACGGCGCGTGCGGCGATATCGGTCGGCGACTGGCCGGCGATGATCGGCAGCGTGTCGACGCCTGTCTGAACGCCGAGCTGGCGCAGCTGCTCCTGCGCGGCCGGACGACGCGTGTCGAGAGATGCCATCAGCACCTTCTTCTTCTCGCGGTCGGTCAGGCGCTTGGCGATCTTGCCGGTGGTGGTGGTTTTACCAGAACCCTGCAGACCCACCATCATGATGACGACGGGAGCGGGAGCGTTGAGATCGATGGAGACGCCTTCGGTGCCGAGCATCTCGACAAGCTCGTCATGCACGATCTTGACGACCATCTGGCCGGGCTTGATCGACTTCAGGACGGCGGCACCAACAGCCTTTTCACGCACCCTGTCGGTGAAGGAACGCACGACTTCCAGCGCAACGTCCGCTTCCAGCAGCGCACGGCGAACCTCGCGCAGGGCGGCGGCAACATCGGCTTCCGTCAGCGCGCCACGGCCGGTCAGTCCATTCAGAATGGAACCAAGGCGGTCCTGGAGGTTTTCAAACATCGTTTCTTCCTTCTTCGTTCCGGGGTCTCCGAAACGTCGGTGCTTTCGCTGGCAAAAACAAGACGCAAAGCCAAAAAGCACCCGAGGGCGCATCGCGCTGTCGGGTGTTGACCTCCGGGATATCTTTATACCTTTGCGGGTCCCGGTCGGCGGCTTGGAGTCGTGAAACTGCCAGCTGATGGGCGGGATAAACAGGAAAGTGCGGGAAAAGTCAAGGCGGCGCGGGTTTGCGGCCGGCAAAGCCTGCATTTCATCTTTGCGTGATCGGTCATAGGTCGCGACTGGCGGTGCTTGAACGACGCCATTCCGCTTCCTATACCTTTGTCATGAAACGTCGAAACTTCTTTCGTTTTTCCGCTCTAGGCCTGCTCGCTCTGGCGGGCGGCGGCCTTTATGCCCGTCGTTCGAGCGCCAGCGCCTATTATAGCGGCCCGATCTCCGATCATTTCGACGGGGTGCGCTTCTTCAATCCCGGCGGCGCGCCGCCCGGCAATTTTATGGGTCTGCTGAAATGGCGCTTTAATGGCGAGCGCGCCACCTGGCCGGAAAACTATCCGAGCCCCTTTCCCTTCGCAAAACCGGAAGCCCGGATCGAAGGCAGGGACATGCGCGTTACCTTCGTCGGCCATGCCTCGTTTCTCATCCAGACGGCGGGTCTGAATATTCTCATCGATCCGGTGTGGTCGCAGCGTACCAGTCCGTTCAGCTTCACCGGTCCCAAGCGGGTCAATCCGCCCGGTATCCGTTTTGAGGATTTGCCGCCCATCGATCTGGTGCTGGTGACGCATAATCATTACGACCATCTCGATATTGAGACGCTGAAGCGCCTGCATGTGGCGCATAAGCCGCTTTTCATCACGCCGCTTGGCAATGACGCCATCATCCGCACCGGGGTAGAGGCGGCGCGTATCACGGTGGGCGACTGGGGCGATGTGGTGGAGACGGGTTCGGTTAAAATTCATTTCGAGCCGTGCCATCACTGGTCGGCCCGCGGTCTGAATGATCGGCGCATGGCGCTATGGGCTGCCTTCGTCATCGAAACGCCGGGCGGTAAAATCTACCATATCGGCGATACCGGCTTTCACGAAGGCCTCAACTATCACGCCGCGCGCAAGAAGCACGGCGATTTCCGCCTCGCGAACCTGCCTTTCGGCGCTTACGAGCCGCGCTGGTTCATGAAGGGCCAGCACCAGAACCCGGCAGAAGCCGTGGAAGGCATGAAGCTTTGCGGCGCGGCGCATGTTTGCGGCCATCACTGGGGCACGGTGCAGCTCACCGATGAGGCCGTTGATGCGCCGCTTACGGCCCTCAAGGCAGCATTGACGGGGCAGGGGGTGGATGAGAGCCGTTTCCGGCCGATGCGCCCCGGCGAGGTTTTCGACGTGCCTTCCGCCTGATCGCTGCCCCGTTTGCGCCGTAACAGTCTGGTAATTTGCCGGCCTTTCCGCCATATAGGGCGAAAGCGCGGGGAAATCCCCTATGCAATCCGATTTTCAGACAGTTTTCAGGTTTAGGGCAATGGCGGATACGGTCGAATTTGCGAAGATGAACGGGCTTGGCAACAAGATCCTCGTTATCGACATGCGCGGCCGCAAGGATATGGTCACGCCTGAAGCCGCGATTGCGCTGAACGCCGATCCTTCGACCCAGTTCGACCAGATCATGGCCATCCACGATCCGCGTGTCAGTGGCACGGATGCCTTTATCGATATTCTCAATTGCGATGGTACGAAGGCGCAGGCTTGTGGCAATGGCACACGCTGCGTGGTGCAGGCTCTGTCTTCCGAAACCGGCAAGACCAGTTTCACCTTCCAGACGGTTGCGGGCATTCTGAATGCCGTCGAGCATGAAGACGGCATGATATCGGTCGATATGGGTTTGCCGCATTTCCGCTGGAGCGACATTCCGCTTTCGGAGGAGTTCCACGATACCAGCCGCATCGAATTGCAGATCGGGCCGATCGACGCCCCGATCCTGCATTCGCCCGCTGTCATGTCCATGGGCAATCCGCATGCCATCTTCTGGGTGGATCGCGATCCGATGGAGTTCGATCTCGAACGTTTCGGGCCGCTTCTCGAGAACCATCCGATGTTTCCGGAAAAGGCCAATATCACACTGGCGCAGGTGATTTCCGACAGCGCGCTGCGCACCCGCACCTGGGAACGGGGCGCGGGGCTGACGCTTGCCTGCGGTTCAGCCGCCTGCGCTGCAGCCGTTTCCGCCGCCCGCACGGGGCGCACCGGCCGGAAAGTGACCATCGATGTCGCCTCCAGCCCCATCCGCGTGCCGCTGACCATTGAGTGGCGTGAGGACAATCATGTCATCATGACCGGTCCGGCCGAATGGGAATGGTCGGGTGCCGTCGATCCCGTCACCGGCGTCTGGTCGCGCGATGCGGCCGAACGGGGGGCTGTATGAGCGGCGTCGAGGTTATAACCTTCGGCTGTCGTCTCAACACCTATGAATCGGAAGTGATGCGGGCGGAGGCAGAAAAGGCCGGGCTCAACAATGCCGTGCTAGTCAATACCTGCGCGGTGACGGGTGAGGCGGTGCGCCAGGCGCGCCAGGCCATCCGCCGTGCACGGCGCGACAATCCGCATGCGCGCATCATCGTTACCGGCTGCGCCGCCCAGACCGAGAAGCAGACTTTTGCCGAAATGCCGGAGGTTGATGCGGTGCTGGGCAATGAGGAGAAGCTGAAAAGCGCCTCCTATCGTGCACTGCCGGATTTCGGCGTCTCGGCGGAAGAAAAGCTGCGCGTTAACGATATCATGAGCATCAAGGCGACCGCGCCGCAGATGGTGAAGCACATAGACGGACATGTGCGCGCCTTCATTCAGGTGCAGAACGGCTGCGATCATCGCTGTACCTTCTGCATCATTCCTTATGGGCGCGGCAATTCCCGCTCCGTGCCCATGGGCGCCGTGGTGGATCAGGCCCGCAGGCTGACGGAAAGCGGCTATTGTGAAATCGTGCTGACCGGGGTGGACGCCACGAGTTACGGTGCGGACCTGCCCGGTGAACCTTCCCTCGGTTACCTCGCCAAGACCTTGCTGAAGCAGGTGCCGGATATTCTGCGTTTGCGGCTCTCCTCCATCGACAGTATCGAGGCCGACCATCATCTCATGGATCTGATTGCCGATGAGCCGCGTTTCATGCCGCATCTGCATCTGTCCCTCCAGCATGGCGACGACATGATCCTGAAACGCATGAAACGCCGCCATTTGCGGGCAGATGCCATTCGCTTCTGTCACGAGGTGCGGTCGCTGCGGCCGGACATCGCCTTCGGGGCGGATATGATCGCCGGTTTTCCGACCGAGACGGAAGACATGTTCGAAAACGCCGCGACGCTGGCGGAAGAATGCGGCATTTCCAGCCTGCATGTGTTTCCTTACAGCCCGCGCGCCGGCACGCCGGCGGCCCGCATGCCGCAGCTCGACCGGGCGCTGGTGAAGGAGCGTGCGGCGAGGCTTCGGGAGCGCGGCGAGGCGCTGAAGCTTGCGCATCTGCGAGGCATGGTCGGTTCGGAGCAGACGATCCTCGTTGAAAACAACGGTTTTGCCCATACCGACAATTTCACGCTGGTGGAAGCGCCTGATCTTCTCCCGCGCACTCTTGCGCAGGTTGCGATTACCGGCCACAACGGCAAACATCTGAACATGAAGCTTCTGGCGGCAAATGTGGCCTGAGGCGGCACAAGAGAAAAGACACGGGAACGACCATGGCCCTCGGCTTCATCAAAAAAGTCTTTTCGTTCGGCAAGGACAAGGCCGAAACGGAAGAACGGCCGCAAGAGGACGCCGCGCCTGAGCGCGGCAATGAAAACGCCTCCTTCGAAGCGGCGCTGAGCGACGCCGAAGCGCATGGCCCTGTCGACAAGGATCCGGTTTCCGAACTGGAGATGGAGACGGCCGGCGGGCCGGCCCCGGACGAGGTCCCTTCCGACGATGACGAGGAAGAGGACGCACCGCTTCTGCCCGGTGCAGAGCTTTCCGGCGATATGGGCGTGGTGCCGCTGTCATTGCTACAGGCGGAAGCCGCCGCCGAAGAGCAGGATGAAGCCTTGCCGGAAGCCGTGGATGTCGTGCTGGATGCGGATGCGATGGATGCGCTGCTCGACGAGGCGGAAGCCGCGACCGCCGCCGAGCCCTCCGCTATATCGCCAGCTCTACCAAAGGGTTTTTCGTCCGCCAGTGAGCGGCAGGAGCCTGCGCCTGCCGTACCGCAGGTAAAACTGACATGGTTTCAGCGCCTGCGCGCCGGGCTTGCCCGCACGTCGTCGCAGCTGACCACGCAGATTTCGGCGCTTTTCACCAAGCGCAAGCTGGATGAGGACACGCTCGACGAGCTGGAGGATCTTCTTATCCAGTCGGATCTCGGCGTCGAGACCGCCATGCGCATCACCGGCGCCCTGTCTTCCGAGCGTTATGGCAAGGATGTCAGCGGCGAGGATGTGGCGCGCATTATGGCCGGCGAGATCACCAAGGTCCTGAAGCCTGTAGCCAAACCGCTGGAGCTTGATCTTTCACACAAGCCGCATGTCATTCTCGTCGTCGGCGTGAACGGTACGGGCAAGACGACGACCATCGGCAAGCTTGCCGCCAAGCTTTCCGGCTCCGGCCTCAAGGTGATGCTGGCGGCGGGCGATACGTTCCGCGCGGCGGCCATCGAGCAGCTCAAGATCTGGGCGGACCGCACCGGGTCGCAATTCATCGGCACCAAGCTCGGAGCGGATGCCTCGGGTCTGGCCTATGACGCCTATGAGCAGGCGCGGGCGCAGAAAAGCGACGTTCTCATCATCGATACGGCCGGTCGTCTGCAGAACAAGACGGAACTGATGGCGGAGCTGGAAAAGATCGTGCGCGTGCTTGGCAAGCTCGATCCGGATGCGCCGCACACCGTGCTGCAGACACTGGATGCGACGACGGGGCAGAACGCCATGAACCAGGTGGAGATATTCCGCAATGTCGCGGGCGTTTCGGGCCTGATTATGACAAAATTGGATGGCACGGCGCGGGGCGGTATCCTCGTCGCCATCGCTGCCCAACACAAGCTGCCGGTCTATTTCATCGGCGTGGGTGAAGGTGTTGATGATCTGGAGCCCTTCGAGGCGGAAGATTTCGCCAAGGCCATTGCGGGAGTTTGAGTATGGATATTGAAAGCAATTCCAAGGAAAGCGAAAAGATGGTGGCGGAAATCAGCCCGCTCCTGAAATTCGTGCTCGAGCTTGGCCCCCTCATGGTGTTCTTCTTCGCCAATTCCCGCGGCGAATGGCTGGCCTCCACCTTCCCCGTGCTGACGGAATTCGGCGGGCCGATCTTCATCGCCACCGGCCTGTTCATGATCGCAACGGCGCTCGCGCTTTCCGTCTCATGGGTGCTGACACGCAAGCTGCCGATCATGCCGCTGATATCGGGCATCGTGGTGTTCGTGTTCGGTGCGCTGACGCTATGGCTGCAGAACGACACCTTCATCAAGATGAAGCCCACCATCGTCAACACGCTGTTCGGTGTCATTCTGCTCGGTGGCCTGTTTTTCGGGCAATCGCTGCTCGGTTATGTCTTCAATTCGGCCTTCAGGCTGACGGATGAGGGCTGGCGCAAGCTGACGCTGCGCTGGGGTGTATTCTTCCTCTTTCTTGCGGTGCTGAACGAGGTTGTCTGGCGTATGTTCACCACCGACACCTGGGTGGCCTTCAAGGTGTGGGGCACGATGCCGATCACCATCATCTTCACCATGGCGCAGATGCCGCTCGTCATGCGCCATTCGCTTGAGCCACTCAACAAGGACGAAAAATGACGGTTGCGGAGATGTCGGCTTCCCGTTCGCGCTCGCTTAAATGGTTCGGCGTGGCCGCCGGGCTGCTTCTCCTGCAGATCGTCATCCTTTATTTCATGGGCCGCATTCCCATTTGCGAATGCGGTTATGTGAAGCTGTTCGAACCGGGTGTGAACACGCCGGGTAATTCCCAGCATCTGGCCGACTGGTATACGCCCTCGCATATCATCCACGGCTTCCTTTTTTATTGGTTCGCCTGGTTGCTGTTCCGCAGCAAACCGTTTTCCATGCGGCTTTCTTTCGCGGTTCTGATCGAGGCGGCGTGGGAGCTTCTCGAAAACTCGCCAATCATCATCGATCGTTATCGCACGGCGACCATGGCGCTGGGTTACACTGGCGACAGCATCCTGAACTCGGCGATGGACACGGTTTTCATGGCGCTGGGTTTCCTCTTCGCCGCCCGCGTGCCGGTGTGGCTGACGGTGGTGATCGCCGTCTTCTTCGAAATATTCACCGGTTGGCTGATCCGCGATAACCTGACGCTGAACGTGGTGATGCTGGTCTGGCCCTTGGAGGCGATCAAGGAATGGCAGGGCGCGCTCCCGTAAACCTGAACGCAGCTGCCGGTATTTTTGCCGGAATGGGCTGAAACCGCGCGATACATGCAGGTTTTCTTAAGGGCAATGCCGTATCGTTCGGGTTTAAAGGCCCGTCTTTTCCTGGCAGAACCCGTTGCAAGATAATTTCGCCTATCTTCTCCCCTTCATCATGCTGACATTTGGTGTGGTGTTTCTGTTCCTGCAGAGGATCGGTCACGCTTCTGCCCGCTATTGGGGTATCGGATATCTTTCTGCGGCGTTTGGTTTTGCGACGCCTCTGGTGCTTGGCGGCTTGCCGTTTGAAATCCAGGCGATCGTCTCGAACCTGCTATTCTTCTCCGCCTTCTTCCTTTACGGCCACGCGCTGCTCACCCATTTCGGGCGGCCGCTTTATGTCAGGGCCAGACTGTCGATCGTGATTGCTGCGGTCTTGCTGGTCTCGTTCCACGTCTTCGTGACGCCGGATCTGAAGCGCGAGCTTGTCATCGGCGATCTCATTTGCGCCCTTTTGCTCGCTATCCCGGTCTGGGTCGTGCGGAAGCGGCCGGTGGCGCTTGCCGACAGGCTGATGGTGGGCATTGCCTGTCTTGTGGTGATGGAGACGCTGGTGCGCATCGGCATGCTTCTGGTGATGACGCCGAACGGCTCGATGGTCGAGCTCAGCGAATTCTTCGAATCCGACTATGCCTTCTACATGCAGCTTGCGGCGAGCATTTTCGGCTTCCTGCTCGCCCTTTCGGTGCTGGCGAGCCAGATTTCCGTCACCGTCGACCGACACCTGCATGCGGCGGAGCATGATCCGCTGACGGATGTGCTGAACCGCCGCGGCTTCGACCGGCGTGTTCCCGATTTTCGCAATGATACGCCTGATGGGGCGATCATAACCTGCGACATAGACCATTTCAAACGCATCAACGACGTCTATGGTCATGCGGCCGGTGATATAGTGCTTATCGGCCTTTCCGATCTCCTCAGGCGACACGCGCCTGAGAATGCGCTGGTGGCCCGTTTCGGCGGCGAGGAATTCGTGGTCTTCCTGCCGGGCCAGACGGCCGCCGTTGCCAGCCAGCTTGCCAATGGCATGCGCACAGGTCTTTCATCTCTCGATTGGCGGAACCGCGGTGTTACCAGCCAGATCACCGCAAGCTTCGGTGTCTCGGCCGTTGCGAGGGGGGATCATTCCATCCACGACGCCATCAAGCGTGCCGATGATAGCCTTTATGTCGCAAAACGTGGCGGTCGCGATCAGGTCGTGCTGGAAGGCATACGCCTGTCAGCGGAGGGCCCTGTGCTGAGGGTCATTACCAAGGTGTGACGTCCTTAGGGTGCGGCGTTTATTTTCCCGCTGCGGCGGCGATGGCTGGGAGCAGGTCGCGTTCGACGCTGCGGGCATCGAAGGGGCCGACCTTCTTGAAAAGGATCGTGCCATCAGCGCCAACCAGATAACTTTCGGGAATGCCGTAGACACCCCAGTCGATTGCCGCCTTGCCGTTTGGATCGACGCCTATCGCGGCAAAGGGATTGCCGAGTTCGCCAAGGAAGCGCAGCGCATTATCCTGCTTGTCCTTGTAGTTGATGCCGACGACGGTGATGCGGCTGTCCTTCGCCAGTTCCTGAAGCAGCGGGTGTTCCTGCCGGCAGGGAATGCACCAGGAGGCGAAAACATTCACCAGCGTCAGCTTGCCGTTGATGGCGGCATCGGTGAGTGCCGGCCGGTTCGAGCCCTCCAGCGGCGGCAGCGAAAGGGCAGGCGCCTTGGTGCCGATGAGGGCCGAAGGAATGGCGCTGATGTCAAGCCCGTTCACATCCTGATCGTAGAGCATCTTGCCGGCCACAAGGGCAAAACCGCCGAAAAGCAGCAAGGGCAGAAGCGCCAGCGCGTAACGTGCGCGGCCCGTCGTTTTGGCCTTGGTGTCGTGGTCCGTCTGCGTCATTGCGCGTCACCTGAAGAACCGGCTCTTGCCCTGCGGCGCACGCCGGAGGCCTCCAGCTCCTTGAGTTCCCTCTTGCGCGCCTGACCGTCCATGACGACCCAGGCGATGAGACAGAGAACGACAAGGCCGGTCGCCGCATAGGACATGCCGATATAAAAGGCGTGTGTCATCCCTTCAGCCCTCCCGGTTCGCCATGCGGGCGGCAAGCCGTCGCTGCGCGGCCACGCGCCGACGCCAGATTTCATTGCGCATGGCTGCGATATGCAGGGTGAAGAACAGCAGCGTGAAGCCCACGGCCATGGTCAGTAGCGGCCAGAGGAATTCCGCATCGATGGCGGAACCGCCCATGCGGATGACGCTTGCCGGCTGGTGCAGCGTGTTCCACCACTCGACCGAAAATTTGATGATGGGGATATTCACGAAACCGACGAGGATCAGCACGGCGCTGACGCGGGCGGCTCTGGACGGATCGTCCATGGCGCGGTTAAGCGCGATCAGCCCCAGATACATCAGGAAGAGGACGAAAACGGAGGTCAGCCGTGCATCCCACACCCACCAGGTTCCCCACATGGGCTTGCCCCAGAGCGAGCCGGTGACGAGCGCAATCAGCGTGAAGGCCGCGCCGATGGGGGCCGCGGCCTTGTGGCTGACATCCGCCAGCGGGTGGCGCCAGACGAGGGTGCCGATAGCGGAGACCGCCATGACCGAATAACACATCATGGCGAGCCAGGCTGAGGGCACGTGCACATACATGATGCGCACCGTGTAACCCTGCTGGTAGTCGCCTTCGGTGGTGAAGGACAGATAAAGACCGGCGGCCAGCACCAGCGCCGTGAGCGCAGCGAGCCATGGCAGAATACGTGCCGCCAGCGCCAGAAACCGGGTGGGATTGGCGAGATCACTGAATTTGGTGATGGTGAAGGTCTGCTCGTTCATGCCGTTTGTGTAACCCGAGAATGGCCGCCCCGCAATTGATCCCTGTCAATCGGGGATCGTCTGGCGTGGTTTCATCAATCCATAACATTGCGCAGCGCCAAAGCGGCGAAGAAAGGTCCGGTCACGGCTGAAAATAACGTGATCGCGCTCAAAATGAGAAATGGCGGCATGAAGGGCGCCGGGTCCTGTACCGCCGCATAGGAGGCGCTGACGCCGAAGATCAGCACGGGAATGGCGAGCGGCAGGACGAGGATGGAAACCAGAAGCCCTCCGCGCGGCAGGGCAACGGCAACCGCCGCCCCCACCGCGCCGATGAAGGTGATGGCAGGTGAGCCGACGAGAAGGGTAAGCATCACGGCGCCGATCGCCACTTCGTCCATGTTCATGAAGAGGCCAAGCAGAGGGGAGGCAAGCACCAGCGGCAGACCGGTCGTGACCCAGTGTGCCAGGCATTTCACGAACACGGTCAGCACCAGCGGGGTTTCCTGCATCAGGATCAAATCGAGGGAGCCGTCATCCCGCTCGGCCTGAAACAGCCGGTCGAGGCCGAGAAGGGCGGAGAGCAGCGCGCCAATCCAGACGATGGCCGGGCCGATGCGCGCAAGCAGGTTGAGATCGGGGCCGACGCCGAAGGGGATGACGGCAACCACTGTCATGAAAAACAGCACGCCGATCAGCGCGCCGCCGCCGGCGCGGATGGAGAGTTTAATATCGCGGAGGAAGAGGGCGGTCATTGGGGGGACCTCGGTGGGTGTGGCTTACCCCCCTCTGCCCTGCCGGGCATCTCCCCCTCAAGGGGGGAGATCGGCAAGAGGCCCCTCCACCACTCCATTCTCGAGCGTTGAGATTGTCGAGACCTAGCCGCAGATCGATCTCCCCCCTTGAGGGGGAGATGCCCGGCAGGGCAGAGGGGGGTATGCCACACGCGCATCGCCTTCATACCCAAGCCTCCACACCCGCAAACCCAGTCATCCGCAATTCCCGCGCACTCTCCAGCCCCAAAGGCTGATGGGTGGCAGCCAGAACGATACCGCCTTTCGCAAGGTGGTTTTTCACGAGATCGGTAAACATCCCATCCGCCGCCTTGTCGAGCGCCGCGGTCGGCTCATCGAGAATCCATACCGGTCGCCAGGCAATCAAGAGTTTCGCCATGGCAAAACGCCGTTGCTGGCCGGCGGAGAGATAACCGAAGGGCAGGTGGGTAATGCCGGCGAGGCCGACGATCTCTGCCGCCTCATCGATCGCCATGCCTGTTCCTCCGGAAAAATCGCCAAGGAAGTCTTTCCAGAAGCGCAAGTTTTCCGAAACGGTCAGTTCGGTCTTCATGGCATTGCGATGGCCGAGATAATGACAGGCCTCCGAGGGCCGCATGTCAGGATCAACTCCTTCGCCGGCTATCTTCACTCGCCCCAGCTCGGGGCGCAGCAGGCCCGCCACCGTGCGCAGCAGCGTGGATTTTCCCGAACCGTTGCGGCCGGTCAGCACAAGAGCCTCACCATCGCTTAACTTGAAGGAAATATTCATGAATATGAAATCTTCGCCGCGTCGCACGCCAAGATTTTCCGCCGTCAAATCCATGCTGCGGTTCCGTTTCAGATTTCGTCGTCTCGATAAAAAAATCGATTAGCTTCGTTGAATGGTCTGGCACGTTTCTCTGAAATTATCTATATGGGTGTCAACCACGCCAGCGGCCGGCGTGAACATCATCTTGCGCCGGACTTGACGATTGCGAGGAGCAATTTTCACGTGCGGACAGCGGAAATGGTCGTACCCGCATCCTGATGTGCATGAGTGCATAGGTGTCCGCACGAACGTGTTGGCTATCAGTGTAAGCGGGGTTTTTATCCATGCCCAAATCACTCGACAGTTTCAAATGTCGTTCCGTCCTTACCGTCGATGGTAAGGACTACGTCTATTTCAGCCTTCCCAAGGCTGAGGCCAATGGTCTGAAGGGCGTTTCCAAGCTGCCCTATTCCATGAAGGTTCTGCTCGAAAACCTCCTGCGTTTCGAGGACGGCCAGTCCGTCACCAAGGAGCATATCCTTGCGGTTTCCGAATGGCTGAACAACAAGGGCCTGACCGAAACCGAAATCGCCTATCGCCCCGCCCGCGTTCTGATGCAGGACTTTACCGGCGTTCCCGCTGTGGTTGACCTTGCCGCCATGCGTGATGGCATCAAGGCGCTTGGCGGCGATCCGGAAAAGATCAATCCGCTCGTTCCCGTCGACCTCGTCATCGACCACTCTGTTATCGTCGATGAATTCGGCACGCCGAGCGCCTTTGCCCGCAACGTCGAACTGGAATATGAACGCAATGGCGAGCGTTATCGCTTCCTGAAGTGGGGCCAGCAGGCGTTCAAGAACTTCCGTGTGGTTCCGCCAGGTACCGGCATCTGTCACCAGGTCAACCTCGAATATCTCGGCCAGACCGTCTGGACGAAGGAAGAGGACGGCGAAACGATCGCTTACCCGGATACCTGCGTCGGCACGGATTCGCACACGACCATGATCAATGGTCTCGGCGTTCTCGGCTGGGGCGTCGGCGGCATCGAGGCTGAAGCGGCCATGCTCGGCCAGCCGGTCTCCATGCTTCTGCCCGAGGTTATCGGCTTCAAGCTGACCGGTAAGGTAAAGGAAGGCGTGACCGCGACCGACCTCGTGCTGACCGTGGTGCAGATGCTGCGCAAGAAGGGCGTTGTCTCCAAATTCGTCGAATTCTTCGGTCCCGGTCTCGATTCGATGTCTCTGGCCGACCGTGCCACCATCGGCAATATGGGCCCGGAATATGGCGCGACCTGCGGCTTCTTCCCGGTTGATGGCGAGACCATCAATTACCTGACCATGTCCGGTCGTGCCAAGGATCGCATCGCGCTCGTCGAAGCCTATTCGAAGGCGCAGGACATGTGGCGCACTGGCGACGGTTCAGACCTCGTCTTCACCGACACGCTGGAACTCGACCTTGGCGACGTCGTGCCGTCGATGGCCGGCCCCAAGCGTCCTGAAGGCCGCCTGCCGCTCGAAACCATCGCACCGAATTTCGCGACGGCTCTTGAAAACGACTACAAGAAGCCCGGCCAGCTTTCGAGCCGTTATGCGGTCGAAGGCGAGGAGTTCGATCTCGGTCATGGCGATGTGGCGATTGCCGCCATCACTTCCTGCACCAACACCTCCAACCCCTCGGTCCTTATCGCCGCTGGCCTTCTTGCCCGCAACGCCGTCGCCAAGGGGCTGAAGTCCAAGCCGTGGGTGAAGACGTCGCTCGCACCCGGATCGCAGGTTGTTGCCGAATATCTCGACAAATCCGGTCTGCAGAAGGATCTCGATGCGATCGGTTTCAACCTCGTCGGTTTCGGCTGCACGACCTGCATCGGCAATTCCGGCCCGCTGCCGCCGGCGATCTCCAAGACGATCAACGACAAGGGCCTGATCACATCAGGCGTCCTTTCCGGCAACCGTAACTTTGAAGGCCGTATTTCGCCAGACGTTCAGGCGAACTATCTGGCCTCTCCGCCGCTCGTCGTTGCCTATGCGCTTGCCGGCACGGTCCAGAAGGACCTGACCAAGGAGCCGATCGGCGACGACCAGAACGGCAACCCGGTCTATCTCAAGGATATCTGGCCGACCTCCAAGGAAATCCAGGAATTCATCCTGAAATATGTCACCCGTGAACTCTACGAAACGAAGTATGCCGACGTGTTCAAGGGCGATGCGAACTGGCAGGCGGTTCAGGTTCCTCCGGGTCAGACCTATGCCTGGGACGACCAGTCTACCTATGTTCAGAACCCGCCCTATTTCGTCGGCATGGGCAAAAAGGGCTCGGGCCTCAAGAACATCAAGGGCGCGCGCGTCCTTGGTCTCTTCGGCGACAAGATCACCACCGACCATATTTCTCCGGCCGGTTCGATCAAGGCTGCTTCGCCTGCCGGCGCCTATCTGACGGAACATGGCGTCGCGGTTGCCGACTTCAACCAGTACGGCACGCGCCGTGGCAACCATGAAGTGATGATGCGCGGCACCTTCGCCAATATCCGCATCCGCAACCACATGCTCGGCCCGAACGGCAAGGAAGGTGGCTACACCATCCACTATCCGTCCAAGGAAGAGATGTCGATCTATGACGCGGCGATGAAATACAAGGCGGAGGGCGTCCCGCTCGTCATCTTCGCCGGTGTCGAATATGGTAACGGTTCTTCCCGCGACTGGGCGGCGAAGGGCACCAACCTGCTCGGCGTCAAGGCCGTCATCGCGCAGTCTTTCGAGCGTATCCACCGCTCGAACCTCGTCGGCATGGGCGTCGTTCCCTTCGTTTTCGAGGAAGGCACGACCTGGGCAAGCCTCGACCTCAAGGGCGACGAAATCGTCGAGATCGATGGTCTTGAAGGTGAAATCAGGCCGCGTGAAAAGAAGATCGCCAAGATCACCTACAGCGACGGTTCGGTGAAGGAAGTTCCGCTTCTTTGCCGCATCGATACGCTGGATGAAGTGATCTACATGAACAATGGCGGCATTTTGCAGACCGTTCTTCGCGATCTGGCGGCATAAAGCTTCAACAATCGAAGACGCCGGGAGAAATCCCGGCGTCTTTTCGTTTCAAGTCTCTTTTTTTGTGATTGTCGCTCACCCCTTCGTGACTTTCTATTGAAGGGCAATAGACGTTATTTTCCGGTTTGCATCCCGGCAGGATTGATCGCATCAATTCGTCTGGATCTCTTCCGGACAAAGGTTTTTGTAATGCCATTGAAATTCCCCCTGTCGATATGTCTTCTCGGCACGTTTCTCGTCACCTCCGCGCAGGCGCAGGAGGCCGTGAAGGGCGTTGTCGAATTGTTCACATCGCAGGGATGCTCATCCTGCCCACCGGCCGATGAGGCCCTGCGCAAGATGATCCAGAAGGGCGATGTCGTCGGTCTTTCCTACCATGTCGATTACTGGAACTATCTTGGCTGGAACGATTCGCTGGCATCGAAGGAAAATACCGACCGGCAATATGGTTACATGCGGGCGCTGGGCCGTAACGGGGTCTATACGCCGCAGGCCATTCTGAACGGCCGCGACCACGTCAAGGGCGCGGATGTCCGCGGCATCTATGACAGGCTCGACGCGTTCAAGCGCGAGGGCAAGGGGCTGAACGTGCCGGTCTCGTCGAAATTTGCCGGTGATGAGGTGGAGATCGATATTGGCGCCGGAAGCGGCAAGGCCGATGTTGTCGTCGCCTATTTCACCCGTGAGCAGACGGTCGATGTGCAGAAGGGCGAAAACCAGGGGAAAAAAATGTCCTACTGGCATAGCGTCTACGACGTGCAGACGGTCGGCATGTGGGATGGTTCGCCGATGACGGTGAAGCTTCCGGCGAGCGTGGTGGCCAAGGTGAAGAAGGGCGGCTGCGCCGTGCTGTTGCAGACGGCCAATGCCAGCGGCGATCCCGCGGCAATCGTCGGTGCAAGTATTTTGCTGGGAAATGAAAAGCCATAATCGCCGACCTGGCGATGGAAGATCCGGTCCGGGCATTGGGGGCTGGGGGTAAAGGGTCAATGCACCGGACCGGGTCATCTTGGTGCCTAGGCATCAATTGACAACAGGACTATTCCACCCAATTCAGGCCATGGTTTGACCGAAATACGGCAGCCCATGTGAAAATGGCTGCCTAAATGGTTACCATTTTTAACCCCTGCTTTTGCCGTTGGCACTTGCTCCAGGGGGATACTAGCGCGACATTCTGTGTTGCTGCCTTGTGATCCCGCTGCCATTCGAAGGCTCGTCAGGCATGCCCCGGAATTCCCTGTCCTGTGCGCCATGCCGGTGCAAAGACTTGCAATTTCACCTTCCCAGGCTCACACTGCACGGATGATTTGGGTGGAATCGGAGGTATTGGATGACCGATCAACCGGATGTGCAGCAGGTGCAGACCGCTTCACGTGACAATTCCACCGTTATCGATCTCCGCGAATATAAAAAGAACAAGGACCCTTTGCCGGTCACCTTTCACCGCCGCGAGCTGGATGCGATCCTGCGCATCTATGGCCGCATGGTGGGAGAGGGCGAATGGCGTGACTACGCCATCGATCACCTGAAGGAAAAGGCGGTGTTTTCCGTCTTTAAACGTTCAGGTGAAATGCCGCTCTTCAGGATCGAGAAAACCCCAAAGCTGGCGGCGAAACAGGGCGCCTACTGCGTGGTGAATACTGATGGCCGCATTCTCAAACGTGGGCATGAGTTGCCGCAGGTTCTGAAGATCTTCGACAAGGTTTTGAAGCTCATCGAGTGAGCTTTCGCAGAAGCGGATTGCCCGCAGGCGCGGGACGCTCTGGCGGATAAGGGTGAAGAATCTTTCCAAATAAAAAGGCGGCCGATGGGCCGCCTTTCGTATGTCTGGCAATCGAACCCTTAACCTTAGTCGTCGCGGTTTCCGAGGAACTGCAGGAGGAAGGTGAAGAGGTTGATGAAGTCGAGATAGAGCGTCAGCGCGCCCATGATGGCCTTGCGGCCGGCCACGGCAACATCGTCAGCATCGAAATACATTTCCTTGATCTTCTGGGTGTCGTAGGCGGTCAGGCCTGCGAAGATCAGCACGCCGATCGCGGAAATCGCGAACTGCAGCGCGGAGGATGCAAGGAAGATATTGACGATGGAAGCGATGATCAGGCCGAACAGACCCATGATCAGGAACGAACCGAAACCGGAAAGGTCCTTCTTCGTCGTATAACCGTAAAGCGAGAGCGCGCCGAACGAGGCGGCGGTCACGAAGAACGTCTGCACGATGCTCTGGCCGGTGAAGACCAGGAAGATCGAGGACAGCGAGACGCCCATCAGCGCCGCGTAGACCCAGAAGGTCGTCTGGGCGGCGGAAACGCTCATGTTCTGGATACGGAAGCTAAGGAAGAAAACCAGTGCGAGCGGAGCCAGCATGACAACCCAGCGCAGCGGCGACGCATAAAGCAGCTGGGCGAAAGCCGGGTTGGAAGCGGCAAGCGTATAGGTGCCGAACGCTGCAACGCCGGTGATGACCAGAGCCAGCGCCATCAGGTTATAAACCTTGAGCATGTAGGCGCGGAGACCTTCATCGATCATCGCACCAGTCTGTGCACGGGTCTGCGCCATGCGGTTCTGGTAGTTATTGAAGTCAGCCATTGTTTCCTCTTTTGAGCTCCGTGATTGCTACGGTGTCGGGATACCTCCCGGGCGCCGCTGCGGAGCTTCAGCAAGCCTGCTCAAGAATATGATGGCAGAACGTGTCCGATACAAGGCCTTATCATATCGAAAAGACACCATATGCGCGAAAAGCGCTCACGTTTTGGCGATCATTACAAAGAATTAATCGCTAAAGTTAAGCGGCGCACAACCGGCGATCATTCCCCTGCCTGCCTGAGAACCGGAGCTGCCTTCTGCCCGAGAATCCGCCAGGTGCCGATGAGGCCGATGCCAACAGTCATGACGAGGGCGACGACAAGCGTGCCGATCGCCACGTCCGGCAGGAAGCTGGAGGGCAGCTTCATGATGCGGGCGATCACGAACCATGCGGAGACGCCGCCGGCGAAAAGCGCGAAGACGGCGGTGGCGAGACCGAGCATCATATATTCGTAGGAGAAAGCCCGAATGAGCAGGTTACGCGTGCCGCCCAGCGTTTTCAGGATGACCGCGTCATGGGTGCGGGCGCGGTTGCCGGCGGCAAGGGCGCCGGCGAGAACAAGGACGGAGGCTATCAGGGCGACGGCGGCAGCGGCGCGGATGGCGGTGGCGAGCTGGCCGACGAGCCGGTTGACGACGTCCAGCGCATCCTTGACGCGCACGCTGGTGATCGTCGGATAGGTGTTGGTGACGGCGCGCAGGATACGGCCTTCGTCGCTTGCGGAAGCGGAAGGATCGGCGAGTGTCGCCAGCCAGGCATGCGGTGCGCCGCGGAAGGTGTTCGGTGAGAACACCATGACGAAATTGATCGACAGGGATTCCCATTCGACATTGCGCAGATTGGCGATCTTCGCCGTGATGCTGCGCCCGAGCACGTTGACGGTCACTGTGTCGCCAATCTTGAGGCCCAGTTCCCCGGCTTCTTCCGCCGCGAATGAGACCAGCGGCTCGCCGCTATAATCCGGCCCCCACCACGTTCCCTCTGTCAGCGTCGCGTTTTCGGGAACATCCTGGGAATAGGTGATGCCCCGGTCTCCACGCAGCACCCAGCGTCCGGACGAGGGCACATTCATTTTCGTTACGTCCTCGCCGTTAAGCGCCAGAATGCGTCCGCGCAGCATCGGCACTTCGGTAAGGGTGCCTTCCGGCGCTTCCCGCTTGAGAAGATCGCGGAAGCCCTGAACTTCACTACCCTGAATATCGACGAAGAAGAAATTCGGCGCCTTTTCCGGCAGACTGTCCGTCAGTTCGCGGCGCAGATTGCCGTCGATCAGCGTCAGCGTCACGAGCAGGGTCAAGCCGAGGCCGAGGGAGAGGACGACCGAGGGGGTGAGTGCGCCGGGACGGTGAATATTGCCGATCGCCAGGCGAAGGGCTGCCGAATGAACGCGGGGGCTGCGTTTGGCGATGGCCTTGACGCCGGAAGCCACCAGCCGCAGCACCACGAAGGCAAAGGCGATGGCCGCAAGGAAGACCGAGGCGATGAAGCGGTCTTCCGCCGAAAAGATGGCAAGGGCCGCGAGCGCCGCCAGTAGCAGGCCGGTTGCGGCGAGATAGGGCCAGGATGGCCAGCTTCCTTCTTCGAACCCCTGTTCGCGGAAAAGGGCCGTTGCCGGCACCTCACGCGCCTGGCCGAGCGGCACGATGGCGAAGGCGAGTGTCGTCAAGAGGCCGAACAGGGCGGCGAGACCGAGAGCGCTGGGGTAAAAGGCTAGCTCTTCCGGCACGGGCAATACGCCTTCGAGAAAGCGCATCGCGATAAGCGGTGCGACAGCGCCAACGGTAAGGCCTATCACGATGCCGACGATGGCAATGAAAGCGATCTGGAAGAGATAGGTCATGGTGACCACGGAGGCCGGTGCGCCGAGGCATTTCAGCGAGGCGATGGTGGTGCGCTTGGAATCCAGAAATGCGCGAACGGCATTGGCGACGCCGACCCCGCCAACGATGAGGGCGGTGAGGCCAACAAGCGTCAGGAATTGCGAGAAGCGGTTGACGTTTTCGGTAAGCGAAGGTGCTGCCCGGTCGCTGGTGCGGATGGACCAGCCCGCATTCGGAAAGGCCTTGTTGGCCGCGTCGTTCATGGTTGCCCGCGCCGAAGGATCGTTCAGTCTGATCTTGTAGGCATGTTCGACGAGGCTGCCGGTTTGAACAAGGCCGGAGGCGAAGAGGGCGTCGCGGCTGACCAACAGCCTTGGGGCAAAACCGAAACTATCCGAGAGTGCATCCGGTTCGTCGACCACGGTGCCGGTCAGTCTCAGCTTCATATTGCCGAGCAGGATTTCATCGCCGACGTTGATTCCCAGCCGTTCCAGCAGGAGCGGCGCGGCGAGGGCGCCATAGGTGTCGCCGCTGCCGGTCAGAAGTTCAGATAGCGGCCGGTTCGGCTCAGCGACGAAAGCGCCATAGAGCGGATAGGCGCCGTCAACCGCCTTTACTTCCGTCAGGGTCTGTTGGGACCCATCGGCAAGACGTGCCATGGAACGCAGCCCGGTGGAGACCGCAACGGTGCCAAGATCGTCGAGATAGGCCCGTTCCTCCTGCGTCGCCTCCCTGTTGCGCAGTTCGAAGCGCACGTCGCCCGCCAGAATCGATTGACCTTCCGTCGCAATGGCGCTGGTGACCGCACGCGAGACGGAATTGACGGCGGCGATGGCGCCGGTTCCGAGTGCGATACAGGCGAGGAAAATGTAAAAGCCGCGCAGGCCGCCGCGGATTTCGCGCCGCGCCAGCCTCGCGGCGTTTCTGATATTGGCGAAAGACGGGAGAATGGAGCCGATCATGCCGATACCGCCCGCGCTACCTGGGGGCGGGCGGTATCGCCCTCAATCTCGCCGGAGCGCACTTTGATCTGCCGTGAGCAACGGGCGGCAAGCGACGGATCGTGGGTGACGAGCACCATGGTCATGCCGCGTTCGGCCTGTTTGGCGAAGAGAAGATCAGCGATCTGCCTGCCGGTATCGGTATCGAGATTGCCCGTCGGTTCGTCGGCGATCAGCACGGCCGGCGATGGTGCGAGCGCGCGGGCGATGGCGACACGCTGCTGCTCGCCGCCCGATAGCTGGCCGGGATAATGGTTGAGGCGCTCCCCAAGCCCGACGGCGACGAGTTCGCGTCTGGCGATCTCGAAGGGGTTCGGAGCATTGGCCAGTTCCAGCGGAACGGCAACGTTTTCCAGCGCCGTCATATTGGCGATGAGGTGGAAGGATTGGAACACAATGCCGATGTTCCGGCCACGGAAATCCGCCAGCGCATCTTCGCCGAGCTTGTGCAATTCGGTATTCGCAATGACGATTTCGCCGCTGTCCAGCCGTTCGAGACCGGCAAGCACCATCAGAAGCGTCGATTTTCCCGAACCGGAAGGGCCGACGATACCCACCGCCTCACCTTCCCCGATGGAAAGATCGATGGTCTTGAGAACGTGAACGGAGGCGGCGGCGTTGCCGAGGGTGAGGTCGGCCTTCTTCAGCTCTATGATGCTTTTCGTCACAATTCTCGTTCCTATATAGGGTGATGAAAACAGTCTGGCGGTCGATGCGGTCGGTGTTTCAGACAATGCGAACCAAGTTAGGAAAGCCGTAATGAGATTTAAAGCTGCCCTGTTTCACTTCATCGTCATTTTTGCCGCGGCCTTTTCCGCCCCGCTGGCCGTGGCCCAGGAGCGGTCATTGCAACTGGTCGGCCTCGGCGACAGCCTCATGGCGGGGTATCAGCTGCCGCCCACCGATAGCTACACCGCACAGCTTGAAGCTGCATTAAAGGCGAAAGGCATCAACGTCGTCATTACCAATGCCGGCGTCTCCGGCGATACCTCCTCCGGCGGTCTGGCGCGGGCGGAATGGTCGGTTCCCGATGGTACGGACGGGGTGATCCTTGAACTTGGCGCCAATGACGCACTGCGCGGTATCGCCCCCGAACAGACCGAAAAGAACCTTGACGCCATTATTTCCGGTTTTCAGAAGCGCAACATAGCCGTGCTGCTCGTCGGTATTATGGCGCCGCCGAATATGGGTGGTGATTACGCCGGACGCTTCAACCCGATCTTTCAAAAGCTTGCCGAAAAATACAACCTGCCGCTTTATCCCTTCTTTCTGGATGGCGTGGTGACGGATGATGCGCTGAAGCTGGATGACAAGATGCACCCCAATACCAGGGGGGTGGCGACGATGGTCGAAAAATCTTTGCCGGCTGTTGAAAGCTTCATCAAGACAATCGGTGCGCAAAAAAAATAAGCACTTGCGCCCGTCTGCATTGCGTGATTCGCTATGCTTGTTCTGCCAAGAGATTCGGGGAGCTCGCCATGCCGAGACTGTTTACCGCCCTCGAAATTCCGCGCAATGCGGCTATGAGCCTCTCATTGTTGCGCGGTGGTCTGCCGGGAGCCCGGTGGATCGATGTGGAGAATTATCACATAACCCTGCGTTTTATCGGTGACATCGACGGGCGGACCGCCGATGAGGTCGTCGACCGGCTGGATCGGATCGAAAGGCCGGAGTTTCAGCTCAACCTCACCGGTATGGGGTCTTTCGGTTCCAAAAAACCGCATTCTATCTGGGCCGGGGTTTCGCCCTCACCGGAGATGCATGCGTTACAGGCGGAAATCGAGAGGATTTGCCAGAGGATCGGTCTCCCGCCCGATCCGCGCAAGTTCATGCCGCATGTCACGCTGGCGCGGTTGCGCTCCTCCCGCGTGGACGATGTGGTGCAATATCTCTCCGGACGCGGCAACTTCCGCACCTCGCCTTTCACGGTCGGCCGCTTCGTGCTGATGTCGTCGAAGGAATCGGTAGGCGGCGGGCCTTATATCGTTGAAGAGGCGTTCCCGCTTCACGAAGCGCGGTCGAGTTCCATCTTTTCGAGCAACGACCTGCATCCCGCCAAGAGCATGTTGTAGACCTTGAGGAACCCGTCCTCGGCCCCGTAATAGGGATCGGGGACGTTCTCGCGGCGACCGGCGGCATAGTCCATGAAGAGATGGATCTTGTGCCGGTGCCCCTCAGGGCTTGCTTGAAGCAGTTTCGCCAGATTGTTTTCGTCCATGGCGAGTATCAGGTCGAAGGTATCGAAATCCGCCCGGGTGACCTGCCTTGCCCGTTGCCTTGAAATATCGATGCCGTGTTGTCGCGCCATGGCGATGGAACGCGGATCAGGCGCGTCACCCGCGTGCCAGCCGCCGGTGCCGGCGGAATCGATGGTGAGCTGGTCAGATATGACCGTGTCGTCGGCTAGATGTCTCAAAACGCCTTCGGCAAGCGGCGAACGGCAGATATTGCCCATGCAGACAAAAAGAATAGCTGTATGTTTCATGGAATATGCG
The DNA here is from genome assembly GCF_029840625.1 of Agrobacterium sp. GD03872. Lineage (NCBI taxonomy): Bacteria > Pseudomonadati > Pseudomonadota > Alphaproteobacteria > Hyphomicrobiales > Rhizobiaceae > Agrobacterium > Agrobacterium sp. GD03872. The sequence goes on along the minus strand of NZ_JAOCCY010000005.1, from coordinate 142,324 downwards.
TCGATCCGGTCGTTGGAGCGTTAATGGGTCTCAAGCGGAGGCAAGTTCATGAAATATCCCAGACTCGAGCCGGACGCCATCCGGCAGTCCCTGTCGAAACTCGAAGGCTGGTCCCTGCGGGAAGACGGGGCGGCGATTGTCCGTTCCTTCAAGTTTTCGAGCTTTGCGGAAGCTTTCGGTTTTATGGCCGAATCAGCACTTGCCGCGGAAAGGCTCAATCACCATCCCGAATGGTCCAATGTCTATTCGCGGGTCAAGGTCTGCCTCACCACCCATGATTCGCAGGGCGTCACGGAGCGGGACTTTCTTCTGGCCGAAGTCATGGAGAAGGCGGCTGCGGGCCGAAACAATTGAACGGCGGACCTTAAACCCCATATAATAGCCGTGACCGGAGGACCGTCGATCATGGATGATGTGAAAATCGGTGAAATTCTTCTGCCGGGTGAAACCGACAGGCAGCAGGAGCGCGAGACTGTGGTGCGGGCGAAATTCTGGCCCAAGCTGAAGCGCGTGATGTCGAAAGTGCCCTTCGCGCGCGATGCGGCCGCCGCCTATTATTGCGCGATCGACCGCGATACGCCGTTGCGCGCCAAGGGTATCATTCTGGCGGCGCTTGCCTATTTCATCATGCCGATGGATGCCGTGCCTGATGTGCTGGCCGTGATCGGATTCACCGATGATATCGCCGTTATCACGGCCGCGCTCGCCATGATCCGCGCCCATATCAAGATGGAGCATTACGAGGCGGCTGACGCCATGCTGAAGCGGCAGCAGGAAGCTGGGTAACGCCTCTGTGATCTGCCCGTCCGGGCGACCCCGGCGGGGGACAAATTCTTGCCTGAATTTATGTGTCATACACACGAAGGAAGGGTGTTTCGCGCCCTTCCCCTCAGGGCGTCGGGAGTCGCCAATCTGTAACACCGCAAGACGTTTCCGGCATTTTATACGTGTTGTTGACGGTTTGGTAACCGCTTCCCGACCACAATGAGAAAAGACGATCCGCACCTGAACGTGGCCGATCCAGAAACTGGGCTCGCCGATGCTTCGGGCCAATGGAAGACAATAACCCGGCAGGAAATTCTATGTTTGTAAGAAGTGTAGCAACCGCAGCGGCCATTTTGCTGACCAGCGTCGGCGTAGCATCTGCACAGTCGCCCACGCGCATCCAGCAGTTCAATGCTTGGGGTGCCTATTCGTACAAATCGGGCAACAGCACCGTCTGCTACGTTCTTTCCATTCCGACCGCCAAGGAACCGGCGAGCGTCGACCACGGCGATATCTTCTTCATCGTCTCGCAGCGCCCGGGCCAGAACATTTCCTATGAGCCGCAGGCCATGGTGGGTTACCCGCTGAAGCAGGGTTCCAAGGTCAATGTGACGATCGACAACAGGAACTTCGTCATGTTCACCAAGGACAAGGCTGCCTGGGTTGAAAACGCCGCTGAAGAGCCTGCTCTCGTGGCCGCCATGAAGGGCGGCAAGTCGATGACCGTCAAGGCCACCTCCGGCCGCGGCACCGCGACATCCTATTCCTACTCGCTTTCGGGTATTTCGGCTGCTCTCAAGCAGATCGAGAGCTGCAAGTAATCCCGACGTTTTATTGTATTCGACAATGGCCGGTCCTTGACCGGCCATTTGCGTTTTTACCAGTTTGATGCTAAAGGCGCGGCAACATTGACAGGCGGATGCGCGCAAAGTGCTCCGCCTTTGATTTTCTCGACATGCCGACGATTTTCCGCCTATCCGACAGGCCGGTCGTGCGATGCATGGAATGATGGGATAGCGTGATGTCCGTAATGCAAGCTCCTGCCGGCCTGGCAATCAAAACCCCGCTGATCGCCAATAGCGATCTGATGTCGGGCAAGCCGTCGCTGATCGGCATGACCCGTGAAGAAATGGGTGAGGCGCTTTCGGAGATCGGTGTGCCGCAGAAGCAGGTGAAGATGCGCGTCAGCCAGTTGTGGAACTGGCTTTATGTGCGCGGTGTCTCCGATTTCGACAATATGACCAATGTCGCCAAGGAGCTTCGTGAGAAGCTGAAGGCCGCCTTCACCATCGCCCGCCCGGAAATCGTCGAGGAGCAGATCTCCAATGACGGCACCCGCAAATGGCTGATGCGCTTCCCGCCGCGTGGCGCCGGACGTCCGGTCGAAATCGAGACGGTCTATATTCCCGAAGAGGGGCGCGGCACGCTGTGCATCTCGAGCCAGGTGGGCTGTTCGCTGACCTGTTCCTTCTGTCACACCGGCACACAGCGTCTTGTGCGCAACCTGACGGCCGAAGAAATCCTCTCCCAGCTTCTGCTGGCGCGTGACCGGCTGGGTGATTTTCCCGATGGTTCGACGCCGGTGGGCGCCTATGTGCCGAGCGAAGGCCGCAAGGTTTCCAACATCGTGATGATGGGCATGGGCGAGCCGCTCTATAATTTCGAGCATGTGAAGACCGCGCTTCTGATCGCCACCGATGGCGATGGCCTGTCGCTCTCCAAGCGTCGCGTGACGCTCTCCACCTCGGGCGTCGTGCCGGAAATCTTCCGCACCGGCGATGAGATCGGCGTGATGCTGGCGATTTCGCTGCATGCGGTGCGTGACGAGTTGCGCGACATGCTGGTGCCGATCAACAAGAAATATCCGCTGAAAGAGCTGATCGAGGCCTGCCGCAAATATCCGGGCCTTTCCAACGCCCGCCGCATCACCTTCGAATACGTGATGCTGAAGGACGTCAATGACAGCCTGGAAGACGCCAAGATGCTGGTGCAGCTTCTGAAGGGTGTACCGGCCAAGATCAATCTCATTCCCTTCAATCCCTGGCCGGGCACCAATTATCAGTGCTCGGACTGGGCGCAGATCGAGAAGTTCGCCGATTTCATCAATCAGGCGGGTTATGCCTCGCCGATCCGCACGCCGCGCGGCCGCGATATCCTCGCCGCCTGCGGTCAGCTGAAGTCGGAATCCGAGCGCATGCGCAAGACCGAAAGGCTGGCTTTCGAGGCGATGATGATCGCAAACCACGGCGCAGATGACTGAATCAGCCGCAATTGCGCCATAAAGCTTGATTTGCCGCGGTTCTCTGATTGATTTCGTTCTGTCTTGTTCCTAAGAAGACGAAAACAGGGAACCAACAGGAGGATATCCATGCGCGCATTCATTCTGGCTCTCGCTGCCGCGAGCGCCATCGTTCTGCCGGCCAAGGCCGAGAACGTCACCGTCGCCGTCACCGCCATCGTCGAACATCCGGCGCTTGATGCCGCCCGCGATGGCGTGAAGGCAGCCCTTGCCGAAGCCGGTTACAAGGAAGGCGAGAACCTCAAGTTCCTGTATGAGTCCGCTCAGGGCAATCCCGGCACCGCAGCGCAGATCGCGCGCCAGTTCGTGGGTGGCGCCCCGAACGTCATCGTGCCGATCTCCACGCCGTCGGCGCAGGCTGTCGTTGCGGCCACGCGCGATATTCCCGTTGTCTTCACGGCGGTCTCCGACCCGGTCGGCGCACAGCTCGTCAAGAGCATGGAAAAGCCCGGCGGCAACGTGACCGGTCTTTCCGACATGTTGCCGGTTGGCGAGCATCTGGCGCTCATCAAGGAAATCTCGCCGAACGCCAAGTCCATCGGTTTCATCTACAACTCGGCTGAAGCCAATTCCGCCTCGACGCTCGCTTTGCTGAAGGCCGAAGCAGACAAGGCTGGTCTGAAGGTTGTCGAATCCGTCGCCACCAAGTCCGCTGAAGTTCAGGGTGCAACGCGCGCTCTGGTCGGTAAGGCTGATGTGATCTACGTTCCGACCGACAACACCATCGTTTCCGCTTTCGAGGCGGCAGCCGGCGTTGCGAGCGAAGCCAAAATCCCGCTTTATGCCGCGGACACGGATTCTGTTGCGCGCGGTGCGATTGCGGCCCTCGGCTTCAACTATTTCGACGTTGGCAAACAGACGGGCGCTGTCGTTGTCCGTATCCTCAAGGGTGAAAAGCCGGGCGACATTCCGGCCACTGTCGCTGTCGGTACGGATCTGGTGATCAACAAGAAGGTGGCGGCGCAGGTCGGCGTGACCTTCCCTGAAAGCGTGACCAAGCGCGCCACCAAGATCGTCGACTAACCGAAACCAGACTGAATCGCGGGCGGCGGTAATTTCGCCGCCCGTTTTACGTGGCACGAGACGGTGCCCGTCTCCGCCTGATGGCGGCAATAACAAGGACATTACCGTGAGCCAAATCGCCTTCTGGGGTGCCGTGGAGCTGGGACTGGTCTTCGCTTTCGTGGCGATCGGCGTTTATCTCGCTTTCCGGGTGCTCGATTTTCCTGACCTGACCGTGGACGGTTCGTTTCCGCTCGGCGCCGCCGTTGCTGCCGTGCTGATCATCGCCGGTCTGAATGCCTGGGTTGCTACGGCGGTTGCCATGGTTGCCGGTGCAGCTGCGGGCGTCGTCACCGCCACGCTCAACGTGCGTTTTAAAATCCTCAATCTGCTTGCCTCGATCCTGACGATGATCGCGCTGTTTTCCGTGAACCTGAGGGTGATGGGAAAGCCGAATGTGGCGCTGCTCAATCAGGACACGATGATCTCGCCGTTTTACGGTCTCGGCCTGTCGGAATATCTGGTGCGGCCGCTGTTCGTCGGCGCATTGGTGTTGATCGCGGTCATTCTGGTCTGGCGTTTCCTCGAAAGCGATGCCGGCCTTGCCATGCGCGCCACGGGCGCCAACGCCCGGATGGCGCGCGCCCAGGGCGTGAAGACCGGTAACCAGATCTATCTCGGCATGGCGCTTTCAAACGCGCTGGTGGCGCTTGGCGGCGCATTGTTTGCGCAGACCAATGGTTTTGCCGATGTGACCTCCGGTGTCGGCACCATCGTCGTCGGGCTTGCGGCCGTCATCATCGGCGAGACGCTGTTCGGGGCGCGCGGCATTCTGATCGCGCTGATCGGCTGCGTCTTCGGCTCCATCGCCTATCGTCTCGCCATCCAGCTTGCCCTGTCGAGCGACGTGCTGGGTCTCAAGGCGTCCGATCTCAATTTTGTAACGGCGGTACTGGTGGCCATCGCGTTGATCCTGCCCCGACTGCGCCGTGGGGGAGCAACATCGTGATTTCCCTTTCCGACATCCAGGTCGTCTTCGGGCGCGGCACGCCGCTGCAAAAGCAGGCGCTGTCCAAGATCGACCTCACCATCGAGGATGGCTCCTTCGTCACCGTCATCGGCTCCAATGGTGCCGGCAAATCAACGCTGCTCGGAGTTTTGGCTGGCGATGTTCTGCCGACGGCGGGCAAGGTTGTGATCGGCGGCGCCGATGTTACCCGCAAGCCGACCGCCAGCCGGGCGGGACGGGTGGCGCGCGTGTTTCAGGATCCGCTGGCGGGCAGCTGCGGCGCGCTCACCATCGAGGAAAATCTGGCGCTGGCGGCGTCGCGCGGCGAGCGTCGCGGCCTTCTGCCGGCGCTTGGGCGCGGCCGGCGGGATTTCTTCAAGGAGCGCATCGCTTCGCTCAATCTCGGGCTGGAAAACCGCCTGAAGGACCGCATGGATCTTCTGTCCGGCGGCCAGAGGCAGGCCGTCTCGCTCGTCATGGCGACGCTCGCTGGCTCGGATGTGTTGCTTCTCGACGAGCATACGGCGGCGCTCGATCCCGGCATGGCAGAATTCGTGATGGAACTGACCCGCAAGGTGGTGACTGAGCGCAAGCTGACGACGCTGATGGTCACCCATTCCATGCGTCAGGCGCTGGACTATGGCACCCGTACGATCATGCTGCATGCCGGTGAGATCGTACTCGATGTTTCCGGCGACAGCCGCAAGGATCTCGAGGTCGAAGACCTGATCGACATGTTCCGCAAGATACGCGGCCAGAAGCTCGACGACGATGAGTTGCTGATCGGCTGATTGCAGGAAAGGCGCCTCCCGGCGCCTTTTTTTGCCTTCAGCGCGTCTGTGTGAAGAAAATCTTGACGGCGAAGAGCGAAAAGACGCCGGCGATCGTATAATCCAGCCCGCGCAGAATTTTCCGGTTGCGTTGCAGCCAGGCGGAGAGGACATCTGCGGCAATCACGATGCCGATGCCGATCGGCAGCGCGACGATGATCGACCAGATGCCGAGGAAGATCAGCTTGCCTGTCACATGCGGATCGGACGCGCTGACGAATTGCGGCAGGAAGGTCATGAAAAAGATGATGATCTTCGGGTTCAGCAGGTTGACCCAGATGCCGTTCAACAAGGCCGATTTCAGCGAGGGTTGCGCCTTCTCGCCGGTGCTTTTCACCATCACGAAATCCGAGCCCTTGCGGATCGCCTGAATGGCGAGCCAGACCAGATAGGCTGCTCCGCCAGTCTTCAGGATCAAGAAGGCTGTCGGTGAGGCGACGATGAGGGCGGCGACGCCGAAAGCGACGAGCATCGTGTGGACGGTGATGCCGATATTGGTTCCGACAAGCGTCATGAACCCTGCCGCCCGGCCCTCGCGCAGCGAGCGGCTGATCCACAGCGTCATGTCAGGCCCCGGCGTCACCGCCAGAAGCAGAATGGCGATGGTGAAGGCGATCAATGTTGGCAGATTTGGAACGAAATCCATCGCGGCACCCAAAAAACTGGAGATTGTCGTTGCTTAACGTGGTTTTGCGTTTCTGCCAATATTTTTGAGCGCCAATGGCGGCGGCCCAGTGGAAGCCGCCGCAATGGCCTCATCGCGGCGGCCCGGAACGTTCAGTTTTTCAGGAAGCTGGAGAAGGCCGCAGAATATTCGGTATGCCAGCGCGACAGCGGCGGGCGGTTCTGGACGATGTCATAGGCCGCCCAGAGAATGCGCTTCTCATCCGTGGGGCGGTCCACCTCGCCATCCGGGCAGAGAATGTAGAAATCGCCGCGGCCGATGCTTTCGACCATGAAATCCACGGTCTGTTCGCCGGTCCATGCGCCCTCCGGCTTTTCCGTCCTGCCATGGGCGGTAAGGCCGGTGAAGACGTAACCGGGGATCAGCAGATGGGCCGAAACCGAGCTGTTCGGCACATTGCGCAATTCATGCTGAAGCGCTTCCGTGAAGGTTTTGACGCCGGCCTTCGAGACATTATAGGCGGGATCGCCGGGAGGCGTGGTGATACCCTGTTTCGAGCCGGTATTGATGATGAGCGCCGGCTCCCCATGGGCGATCATGCCCTGGCCGAAGACGCGGCTGCCGTTCACCACGCCCATCAGATTGACATTGATGACCTTTTCCCAATTGGCCTGCGGGCCGAAAATGGCGCTGCCCGGCTGGATGCCGGCATTGTTCATCAGCACGTGAACGCGTCCGAAGCGCTGGATCACGGCGCGTTCCAGCGCCTCCAGCTCATCGAGTTTCGATACGTCGGTCGGGATGGCGACGATCTGCGCCTCACCGTCCTTAGCGACGGTCAGAATATCCGCATGGGCTGCGGCGAGCTTGTCGCCATCGAGATCGGCGAGCACGACGCTCATGCCGAAACCGGCGAATTTGCGGGCGGCGGCAAGTCCGATGCCGGACGCCGCACCGGTGATGACGGCGACATTATCTTCCTTGAATGCGGGGTGGATGGTCGTCATAGGTTTCTCCTTCGCGTCGTTTCTGCTGTTTCCAGCGGTTTGCAACGTTGCCTGAACCTCACTGGCTTCATTCACGGTCTTCAAGTCGATCGCGCCGCTTTATGATAAAGCGCGAATTTTCTAAATGCATGTGACAATTGCTTCGTTCCCATCGGCGCGGCCGGTCACCACCCGCGTCATACGCGCCCATCAATTGTTTTGTCGCTTATCTCACGGAAAAGCGCTTCACACATTTCGGGTTGCACTGTAAAAGTGCCGAAATCCCAAGGAAATGGCGGTGTCCAAATGCCGTCATCATGCAGATGGACATCATTATGGCACTTCCGAAAGACGTTAAGAAAGTCGTCCTCGCCTATTCCGGCGGTCTCGACACCTCGATCATCCTGAAATGGCTTCAGACGGAACTCGGCGCTGAAGTCGTGACCTTCACCGCCGATCTTGGCCAGGGCGAAGAGCTCGAGCCGGCGCGCAAGAAGGCCGAGATGCTGGGCATCAAGGAAATCTTCATCGAGGACGTCCGCGAAGAATTCGTGCGTGATTTCGTATTCCCGATGTTCCGCGCCAACGCCGTTTATGAAGGCGTCTATCTGCTCGGCACGTCGATTGCCCGTCCGCTGATTTCCAAGCACCTGATCGAGATCGCCAGGAAGACCGGCGCCGACGCCATCGCCCATGGCGCCACCGGCAAGGGCAACGATCAGGTTCGTTTCGAGCTTTCGGCCTATGCGCTGAACCCTGATATCAAGATCATCGCTCCCTGGCGCGACTGGACGTTCAAGAGCCGTACGGACCTCCTGAACTTCGCCGAACAGCACCAGATTCCGGTCGCCAAGGACAAGAAGGGCGAGGCGCCTTTCTCCGTCGACGCCAACCTGCTGCACTCGTCTTCCGAGGGCAAGGTTCTGGAAGACCCGGCACAGGAAGCGCCTGAGTATGTGCACATGCGCACCATTTCCCCGGAAGCGGCCCCGGATAAGGCGACCGTCATCAAGGTCGGTTTCCGTAAAGGCGATGCCTGCTCCATCAACGGCGTTGAAATGTCGCCCGCCACGCTTCTTGCAACGCTCAACAATTACGGTCGTGAAAATGGCATCGGCCGCCTCGATCTGGTCGAGAACCGCTTCGTCGGCATGAAGTCGCGCGGCGTCTACGAGACGCCCGGCGGCACCATCCTGCTTGCCGCGCATCGCGCCATCGAATCCATCACGCTTGACCGGGGTGCAGCCCACCTCAAGGACGAGCTGATGCCGCGTTACGCCGAGCTCATCTATTACGGCTTCTGGTTCTCGCCAGAGCGCGAAATGCTGCAGGCGCTGATCGACAAGAGCCAGGAACATGTGGAAGGCGAAGTGACGCTGAAGCTCTACAAGGGCAATGTCATGGTGACTGGCCGCGAGAGCGCCAAGTCGCTCTATTCCGACGCGCTGGTGACCTTCGAAGACGACCACGGCGCTTACGACCAGAAGGATGCGGCTGGCTTCATCAAGCTCAATGCGCTGCGCCTGCGCACGCTCGCAAAGCGTAACCTCAGCAAGTAATCATGCTGTTGTGGAAATAGGCAAAACCGTCGGCGGTAACGCCGGCGGTTTTTTTATGTCTCCCGTCTGGAGACGATGCGGAAACCGACATAGCTGGCGACCGCGGTGAATTCCATCACCGGGATGATGATGCCGAAGCCGATCAAGGGTGAGCCGATAAGCGAGGCCGCCGCACCGCCGGCAAAACCCGATCCCATCTGGATGAAGCCCATCATCGCCGATGCCGAGCCGGCAATATGCGGGAAGGGCGCGAGCGCCGCCGTTACCATGGATGGCGTCAGCAAGGCGATGCCGATTGTCGCCACCGCCACGGGTCCCATGATCGAGAGGAAGGACGGCGGTATCAGGAATACCGACAAAAGGATGAGCAGACCGCCCGTTCCAGAAAAACAGAGGCCAAGCATGACCGAATGACGGTCACCCAGCCGCGGTGCGATGTAACGCAGGACGATGGACCCGAAGAAATAGGCGCCGGTCTGCATCAGCATGCCGACACCGAAAGCGGTAGGTGTCATGCCGACCTCGTTGATGAGGATGAAGGTCAGCATGGTAGCCTGGGCATATAGCGCGCCGATGGACCCGCCGAGCACCAGTGCGGCCAGAAGAAAACGCGGCGCTGTCAGCAATGTCCTATAGGCCGACAGGAGGCGGCGCGGGCGGATCAGACTTCTGTCCGGAACCGTCGTTTCGCGCAGAAAAACCGCGACGGAGAAGATGGCGGCGGCCCCGAGGCCGGCCATGAGGAAAAATACCGACTTCCAGCCGAAAGCCGCAAGCGAAAGCCCGCCGATCGTCGGACCCATGGCCGGGCCAACCGCCAGCATGATGCCGATGAGGTTCATGATGCTGGAGGCATCAGGGCCGGTAAACTGGTCCCGCACCACGGCGCGCGCCACCGTCATGCCAACCGAGGCCCCGATGCCCTGAACCAGCCGGGCGAAGAGCAGCACTTCGATTGTCGGTGCGAAAATCGCCAGCAGCCCGCCGCCCAGAAAGATCGAAAGGAAGACAAGGCTTGCCCTGCGCCGCCCGAAAGCATCGGATGCCGGCCCGGCGAGCAGTTGCGCCACGGCGAAACCGGCAAAATAGAGCGACAGGCTGAGTTTTACGGCGGATTCCGTGGTGGCGAAAACCCGTGTCAGCTCCGGCATGGCCGGTGTGTAGATCGCCATGGAAATTGGCGCCAGCGCCGTCAGCAACGCTCCGAGTATGGCCGTGCGTTTTCTGGACATGATCGTTTCTGGCGGCATTGCGTATCAGCCGTTCTGGCCCGGCTGTTCCGGCTGCAGATTATTGCGAAGCGTCCGCAGGAAACTGCGGAAGAGCGCCACTTCTTCGTCGTTCAGACCCTGTGTGGCGTGGCGCACGAGTTCATCGATTTCCTGCCCGACGGCCTCCAGCATGTCGGCGGAGTTCTTTGTCAGCACGATGCGTTTGGAACGCCTGTCCTGCGGATCCTGCTGGCGTTCGATGAGATCGAGGGATTGCAGCTTGTCGAGATAGGCGCAGATCGTCATCGGCTCGATGCCGAGACGGGCGGCAATATCCGACTGTTTGCTGCCATCGACGACGGCTACCGTCAGCAATGCGCGTGCTTCACCGGGGGTCAGGCCTAGTCCTGCTTCAGAAATACGGCGCTCAAATGCACTGTTCAGCAGGCGTGCGCCGCTGTTCAGCAGAAATGCCAGGGAGTCTTTTTCGCGTTTCGTGCCCATGCTTCGCCTTTTCGTAAGTCAGCCTTACTAAATTCCGGGCGATAATCAATGGTACACAAATCATATTGTCGAAAATCGAGTAAAGTATGCATCAGTTCGCTTGCTGGATGCCCACCAGCATAGTCAGTAATCGTTACACTAAAGCAAAAAAAGACAGGATGTCCTGCATTTTTTCCAGTTCGTCTGCCGTGCCGATGGAACGGGCAATTTCGGCCCGATTGGAGAAATAGGCGATAAAGTCGAAATCCGTATCGTCGGTCACATCGGTGATGTCGATCACGTCGCCATTGGCCGTCAGCGTCTGCGCCGGCAGTTCAGATGAAAGTTCAACCAAGATGTTCTGGCTGATCTTTCCCGAATCGTAATATTCTCGGGCGATTTCCCGCAATTCGCGGGGACTGATATGGGTAAAGTCGATGCGTTTTACCGTCTCTTCGAAGCCTGCGCCCGCGTCGGATTTGTCGGTCTTGCCGAAATCGGCGCTGCCCACGGATCTCGCGTTTCTGGAATTGTCCCTGAAAAGGAAATTATTAGAAGCCCTTAAAGAATAAATCTCCATAATACATATCTCCATCATGGGATATTATTTCAGGAAAACAGATCATGCCGTCATCGTTTCGGTCAATACTTGATCGTGACGGCGGTTGCGTATTCCACACCAAATTCCGGCATTGAATTGGCGGTGGAGGCGTGCCCATATGGGTTTAAACGGGAATTATACAAGGAAGATGAAATGCCATCCAAGACCAGGCCCCATCCTGCACTCGTGACCTGGAACGGTCACAACGGTCTACCGAAGTTCGATGCGGTCAAGGATGAGGATTTCGCTCCGGCTTTCGATGCGGCGCTTTTATCCCATGAAGGGGAGATCGACGCGATTGCCGGCAATGCGCAGGCGCCGAGTTTCGAAAACACCGTAACCGCACTCGAGATCGCCGGAGATGATCTCTCGCGTATTTCTGCGCTCTTCTGGAACAAGGCAGGCGCCAATACCAATGGTGCGATTCAGGCGCTGGAGCGCGAAATAGCCCCGAAAATGTCGCGGCATTATTCGAAGATCGGCATGAATGAGGCGCTGTTCAAACGTATCGATGCGCTGTGGGAAAAGCGCGAGACGCTGGGGCTGACGGGCGAGGAAATTCGCGTTCTCGAACGGCACTGGAAGGGCTTCGTGCGCTCGGGCGCCAAATTGCCGAAAGAACAGCAGAAACGTCTGGCAGCGATCAATGAAGAGCTTGCCGGCCTCGGCGCCAAGTTCGGGCAGAATGTGCTGGCGGATGAAAAGAACTGGAAGCTTCTGCTTTCCACGGAGGAGGAACTTGCCGGTATTCCCGGTTTTCTGCGCGACGCCATGGCGGGCGCCGCCCGTGAGCATGGTGAGGACGGCAAATTCGCCGTCACCCTTTCCCGTTCCATCATCGAGCCTTTTCTGACCTTCTCAGAACGTCGCGATCTGCGCGAGCAGGCCTTCAAGGCCTGGGTGGCGCGCGGCGAAAATGGCGGCGAGACCGACAATCGCGAGATCGTCCACCGCACGCTCGAACTGCGCGAGGAAAAGGCAAAGCTTCTCGGTTACGTCAATTTCGCCGCCTACAAGCTTGATGACACGATGGCGAAGACGCCCGATGCCGTGAACGGCCTTCTGGGACAGGTATGGGAAAAGGCCGTGCGCCGCGCGGACGAGGAAGAGACCGAACTTGCCGCCATCATTGCCGAGGAGGGCAGGAATCACGAGGTGCTGCCATGGGACTGGCGGCACTATGCCGAAAAGCTGCGGGCACGGAAATTCAGCTTCTCCGAGGCGGAGTTGAAGCCCTATCTGCAGCTGGAAAAGATCATAGAGGCCTGCTTCGATGTGGCCGGGCGGCTGTTCGGGATTCGTGCCGTGGAGGTGAAGGGCGTTGCCGCCTATCATCCCGATGTGCGGGTTTTTGAAATCCGCGACGACAAGGGCGATCTGAAGGCCATGTTCCTCGGCGATTATTTCGCCCGTCCCTCCAAACGATCAGGCGCGTGGATGAGTTCCTTCCAGTCGCAGCACAAGCTGCCGCTGAAAAACGGCACGGTCGGTGAAATTCCGATCGTCTACAATGTCTGCAATTTCGCCAAACCGGCCGAGGGCAAGCCCGCGCTGCTTTCGCTCGATGATGCGCGCACGCTGTTCCATGAATTCGGCCACGCGCTGCATGGCATGCTGTCCGATGTCACTTACCCTTCCGTTTCGGGAACGGGCGTCTCGCGCGATTTCGTCGAATTGCCCTCGCAGCTTTACGAACATTGGCTGACGGTGCCGGAGATACTGGAAAAATACGCCCTGCACTATGAAACCGGCGCGCCGATGCCGAAGGCGCTGCTGGACAAGGTTCTGGCTGCGCAGACCTTCAACGCCGGTTTCAGTACGGTGGAATTCACTTCTTCGGCGATTGTCGATATGGCGTTTCACACCCGCGACAGCGTCGCTGACCCGATGGCCGTGCAGGGGGAGGTGCTTTCCGCGCTCAACATGCCGAAATCCATCGTCATGCGCCACGCGACGCCGCATTTCCAGCACGTGTTCTCCGGCGACGGTTATTCCGCCGGGTACTATTCCTACATGTGGTCGGAAGTGCTGGATGCAGATGCTTTCTCGGCATTCGAGGAAACCGGCAACGCCTTCAATGGCGATATGGCGCGCCGGCTGAAGGACAATATCTATTCCGTCGGCGGCTCCATCGATCCCGAGGAGGCTTATCTGGCCTTTCGTGGCAAGATGCCGAGCCCGGATGCCATGCTTTCGAAGCGCGGTCTCCTATAAGAGACTGTCATAATTCTAAGCTAGAAGCTGAGCGCAGGGGGCTTATGACATGAGCCCCCCTTTCGCATTTGCAAAAAAAAGGTTATGAGCGCGCCAAACTAAATTGGCGTTTCTCATCAATATAGCGCCCAACCTCAGAGATTTTGAACAATGGCACTTCGCAACATCGCGATCATCGCGCACGTTGACCATGGAAAAACGACGCTTGTTGACGAGCTTCTGAAGCAATCCGGTTCGTTCCGCGAAAACCAGCGCGTGATGGAACGCGTGATGGATTCCAACGACATCGAAAAAGAGCGCGGCATCACCATTCTCGCCAAGGCGACCTCGATCGAATGGAAAGATACCCGCATCAACATCGTCGACACCCCCGGCCACGCCGATTTCGGCGGTGAAGTCGAGCGTATCCTGTCGATGGTGGATGGCGCGATTGTTCTGGTCGATGCCGCCGAAGGCCCGATGCCGCAGACCAAGTTCGTGGTTGGCAAGGCGCTGAAGGTTGGTCTCCGTCCGATCGTCGCCATCAACAAGATCGACCGTCCGGACGCCCGCCACGAGGAAGTCGTCAACGAAGTCTTTGATCTTTTCGCGGCTCTCGACGCCACCGACGAACAGCTCGACTTCCCGATCCTTTACGGTTCCGGCCGTTCCGGCTGGATGAACGTCAATCCGGAAGGCCCGAGCGATGAGGGTCTTGCGCCGCTTCTCGATCTCGTCGTCAAGCACGTGCCGGAGCCCAAGGTCGAAGAAGGCCCGTTCCGCATGATCGGCACGATCCTCGAAGCCAACAACTTCCTCGGCCGCATCATCACCGGCCGTATCGCTTCCGGTTCGATCAAGCCGAACCAGGCCGTCAAGGTTCTCGGCCAGGATGGCAAGCTGATCGAAAACGGTCGTATCTCGAAGATTCTCGCTTTCCGCGGCATTGAGCGCACCTCCATCGAAGAAGCCCATGCGGGCGATATCGTCGCCATTGCCGGCCTCTCCAAGGGCACTGTCGCCGATACTTTCTGTGATCCTGCCGTCATGGAGCCGATGCAGGCGCAGCCGATCGACCCGCCGACTGTCACCATGTCCTTCATCGTTAACGATTCGCCGCTCGCCGGCACCGAAGGCGACAAGGTCACGAGCCGCGTCATTCGCGACCGTCTGCTCAAGGAAGCCGAAGGCAACGTTGCGCTGAAGATCGAAGAATCCGCCGACAAGGATTCGTTCTTCGTGTCTGGCCGCGGCGAATTGCAGCTGGCGGTTCTGATCGAAAACATGCGCCGCGAAGGCTTCGAACTTGCCGTGTCGCGTCCGCGCGTTGTCATGCATAAGGATGAAAACGGCCAGCTGATGGAGCCGGTCGAAGAAGTCGTGATCGACGTTGATGAGGAACATTCCGGCGTCGTCGTCCAGAAGATGTCCGAGCGCAAAGCCGAAATGGTCGAGCTTCGTCCTTCTGGCGGCAATCGCGTCCGTCTGGTGTTCTTCGCGCCGACCCGTGGCCTTATCGGTTACCAGTCGGAACTTCTGACCGATACGCGCGGTACTGCCGTGATGAACCGCCTGTTCCACGACTACCAGCCTTACAAGGGCGAGATCGGCGGCCGCGTCAACGGCGTTCTGCTGTCAAACGAATCTGGCGAAGCAGTTGCCTATGCCCTGTTCAACCTTGAAGATCGCGGCCCGATGATCATTGATGCCGGCGAGAAGGTATATGCGGGCATGATCATCGGCATTCACAGCCGTGACAACGACCTCGACGTGAACGTGCTGAAGGGCAAGAAGCTCACCAACATCCGTGCCGCCGGCAAGGATGAAGCCGTGAAGCTCACCCCGCCGATCAAGTTCACGCTGGAGCGCGCGCTCTCCTGGATCCAGGACGATGAGCTCGTTGAAGTCACGCCGAAGTCGATCCGTCTTCGCAAGCTCTACCTCGATCCGAATGACCGCAAGCGCTTCGAAAAGGCAAAGCTTGCCGCCAGCTGATCGACTCGATCCGATGTTTTTGAAAAACCCGGCCCTGCGCCGGGTTTTTTTATGCATTCGTTTTTATGTGTGCATGAGTCGAAAGGCGCTTGTGCCAAAGGTTAAGGATGCGTTAATTTTTCCTGGTCGTCCACATGAATAGGCTGTGGGTAAGCCTGCCGGCGTTAACCTTTATGACTGGCAAGTTTCCGTGGCCGGGGCCAGAATCGCGTTATGAAAACGTTATCCATCGATGTTCGCCGTGCCGAGCCGCATGATGCGCGCGCCATCTCCGAGGCGCACCGTCTGTCGTGGCAACAGGCCTATGCGGGGCTTATCCCGCATCGGCCGTTGACGCAGATGCTCGAGCGTCGTGGAGAAGTCTGGTGGAAAAAGGCGACTAAAGGCTCGGCAACCATGCTGGTCATCGAGGTTGCCGGTGTGGTCGCCGGATATGCGACGCTGGGTCTCAGCCGGGCGCGTGGGTTGCCCCATGACGGTGAAA
Source organism: Agrobacterium sp. GD03872 (assembly GCF_029840625.1). Taxonomy (NCBI): domain Bacteria; kingdom Pseudomonadati; phylum Pseudomonadota; class Alphaproteobacteria; order Hyphomicrobiales; family Rhizobiaceae; genus Agrobacterium; species Agrobacterium sp. GD03872. Next base: position 126,282 of record NZ_JAOCCY010000005.1, on the reverse strand, counting down.
TCTACGAACTTTATCTCCGCCCCGAATATCAGGGTATCGGCCTTGGCTCGCTGCTGTTCACGGAGGCGCGCAGGCTGCTGACCTCGCTCGGTTGTAACGGCATCGTTGTCTGGTGCCTTGAGGACAGCGATGTGGCCAACCGGTTTTTCCGCTCACATGGCGGCCGGGATATTGCCGAGGGCATGGAAGATTTCGACGGCAAGTCGCTGCGCAAGGTCGGTTTTGTCTGGAACTGACGGGGAATTTTCCGTCATTTTGATTTTGCGCCGGGCGATGTGTCGTCGCTATGATCCCAAATCGCTCATTCTGCCTTATCCGCCCAAAGCCATGTTGCAATGCGGCGACTTTCCCAGTATCGAAAACCAAATCCAACCCGTCGAATGAGGGAAGCGAATGCGTATCGATGCAATTTCCGTAGGCAAGAATCCGCCGGATGACGTGAATGTCATCGTTGAAGTGCCGGTCGGTGGACACCCGATCAAGTACGAAATGGACAAGGATGCCGGTGCGCTGATCGTCGATCGCTTCCTCTACACGCCGATGACCTATCCGGGTAACTATGGCTTCGTGCCGCACACCCTGTCCGACGATGGCGACCCGATCGATGTTCTCATCTGTAACACCCGCCCGCTGGTTCCGGGCTGCGTGATCAATGTCCGCCCCATCGGCGTGATGATCATGGAAGATGACGGCGGCAAGGACGAGAAGATCCTCGCCGTGCCGGTTCCGAAGCTGACGCGCCGTTACGACAAGGTCCACAACTATACCGACCTGCCGGAAATCACGCTGAAGCAGATCGAGCACTTCTTCGAGCACTACAAGGATCTGGAGCCCGGCAAGTGGGTGAAGATGGGCGGCTGGCAGGATGTCGACGTCGCCAAGAAGCTGATCGTCGAAGCCATCGAGCGCTACAAGGCGCAGGGCTGATCTAGTTTTCGAGCTTTTTAAACAGCTCTTCGAAATCCTCCGGTTCGACATCGATCCGGAGGATTTTTTTGCGCGCCGTTTCGCCTGAAACGAAGCTGATGGACGATTTGGGTATTCCGATTTTTTTCGCCAGCAAAACAATGAGCGCCTTGTTTGCCTTGCCGCCTTCCGGCACGGCGCTGACGCGGACTTTCAGATGCGCGTTTCCTTCCGCATCCTGCTCCACGCCGTCAATGGCGTCCCGCCCGCCATTCGGTGTGAGGCGGACGGACAGGCGGATGTGATCATTGTGCTTCTGCCAGCAGCCGCTCAAGCGACCATCGGGTAAAGCGTGTTCCACATGAAGGAGCGGATGAAGAAGATGATCAGCAGCACGATGATCGGGGAGATGTCGATACCGCCGAGATTGGGCAGGATGCGGCGGATTGGGCGCAGAACCGGTTCCGTGACATTGAACAGAAAGCTGCCGATGGCGTTCACGAACTGGTTGCGGGAATTGATGACGTTGAAGGCGTAAAGCCAGGAAAAAATGGCGCTGGCGATCAGCACCCAGGTGTAGAGGTTCAAGGCCAGATCGATGGTCTGAAACAGGGCAAGCATCAATATCTCCGTATCTTGGTTGCAAGACATTTAGACATTGACTCGTGAACCGGCAAGTGTTGCGCCAATATGGCTGGCGATTCTTGTCATATCGCTCTATTGCAGACATCTCATATTGTCTCGCGAGCACCCAGCCGATGTCTCTCCCTTCTGCCGAAAATCGCTTCGGCGCATTCCGGCATAGTTCCTATCGCCGTTTCTTCAGCGCCCGGTTTTTCTCGGCCTTCGCCATCCAGATCGTCAGCGTTTCCGTTGGCTGGCAGATGTATGAGGTGACCGGCAACGCCTTCTATCTCGGCCTGATCGGTCTTTTCCAGTTCCTGCCCTCGCTGCTTCTGATCCTCGTCACCGGAACGGTGGCGGACAGGCACAATCGCCGGCGCATCATGGCGATATGCCTGCTGGTCGCGGCGTTATGCGCAGTGGCGCTTCTGGGTCTTACGCTGACGCATCGTTTTTCCCCGTGGCCGGTCTTCGCCATTCTCGTCGTCTTCGGCATTGAGCGGGCCTTTATGGGGCCGGCGGTCCAGTCACTTGCGCCCAATCTCGTGCCGGTGGAGGATCTGCCGAACGCCATCGCCTGGAATTCCTCTTCCTGGCAGATGGCGTCCATTCTTGGCCCCGTCGCCGGCGGTCTGCTTTATGGCCTCGGCGCTTCCGTCGCCTATAGTGTGGCGCTGGTGCTTTTCGTCGTATCCGCAATGCTGGCGCTGACGATCCGCAAGCCGGAACAACGCGGCCCGGCAAAAGCCATCAGCCTCGAAACCATGCTCGCCGGGTTCAAATTCATCGCGCAGGAAAAAATCGTTCTCGGTGCTATCTCGCTCGATCTTTTCGCGGTGCTGCTGGGTGGCGCCGTTGCGCTGATGCCGGTTTTTGCCAAGGAAGTGCTGACGCTCGGGCCGTGGGGCCTCGGGCTATTGCGCGCGGCACCCGGCATCGGGGCCATTACCGTTGCGGTTATTCTGGCGTTCAAACCCATCCGACACCATGCCGGCCTGCTGATGTTTACCGGCGTTGGTTTCTTCGGCGTTTCCACCGTGGTCTTCGGACTTTCGCAGACAGCATGGCTGTCCATCGCCGCGCTGGTGGTCATGGGTGCATCCGACATGGTATCGGTTTACGTGCGGGAAACACTGATCGCGCTGTGGACGCCGGATGAGGTGCGCGGGCGCGTGAATGCGGTGAACATGGTCTTTGTCGGCGCATCGAACGAGCTGGGTGAGTTCCGCGCCGGGACCATGGCCCATGTCGTCGGAGCCGTGCCGGCCGTTGTCATTGGCGGGGCGGGCACGCTTGCTGTGGCGGTTATCTGGGCGTTCGGCTTCTCGAAGCTGCGCAAGATCGACAATCTGGATGCGCCGCACTGATGGCGATGGGCATTAGATCATGATGATTCTAGGTCGAATCGACCTAGAATCATCATGATCTAAATCAAAAAGTTGAGACGCGGGATTTCAGGCGAAAACCGCTCACACTTTTCGCCATCCCGCTCTAGCGCTGCGCCTTGCCCTCAAAAACCAGATCGAGGAAATTGCCGAGCCATGCCCTGAGCGGCGTGTCGAACAGCATGCGGCCCTCCAGATGCTGGCTGCCCACCTGCGCATTGGGCATGCCAAAGCGCTGCGCGCCGCGCACCACCCAGCTATGCATCATGGCGCGGGTCAGCTCGGCGTGAAACTGCAGGCCCCAGGCATTTTTTCCATAGCGATAGGCCTGATTGGGATAGGTTTCGCCGGAGGCCAGAAGTTCGGCTCCGCGCGGCAACTCGAACCCCTCCTTGTGGAAATGATAGACCATCTTCGGCCAATGCGGCATCAGAAGCCGCCCATGTTCGGTGGCATGAAGCGGATACCAGCCGATCTCCACCTTGCCCTCCCTGTCGGCCTCCACCTTGCCGCCGAGATGTTTGGACAGCATCTGCGCGCCGAGACAGATGCCGAGGAAGGGCTTGTTTTCCTTCAGCGGCACCTTCAGCCAGTCGATTTCGGCTTTGACGTAGTCATGAGAATCGTTGGCGCTCATCGGGCCGCCGAAGATGATGGCGCCAGCGTGTTTCTCCAGCGTTTGCGGCAGGTCGTCGCCGAGCGCAGGGCGTCTTATATCCAGACGATACCCTTTTTCCACCAGCATCTGGCCGACGCGGCCGGGCGTGGAACGTTCCTGATGCAGGACGATGAGCAGCGATGGTTGTTTTCTCTGTTGCCTGGAAGGGTCAAACAGCATCGTCTTCGTTTTCGCTTTCTTCAGCGGGACCGGACCTCGTGGCGGCCTGCTGACGTTGCAGAACCCTGTCGCGCACGGAAACACCAAGCAGATCGGCGACGCGCCAGATCACATGGTCTTCCATTTCGCTTCGTTCGCCGTCAGCGTAAACAATATCCCATAATATGCCAATAAGCTCCACGCGCTGATCTTCATCGAGATGGCGGCGTATATCGGTGGTGAAGCGGTAATAATCGACGGCTTCCTTGCCAGCCTCCTGACCGGCGGCAAGAAGCGCGTCGAGCTTGCCGGAATCGAGATGGTAATAATCCTGCAGGATTTCGCGCAGGCGGTCACGCTCGCTTTTCGAGACGGTGCCATCCGCTTCCATAACCTGGAAACAGAGGGCAGCCACCGCCACCCGCAGATCATCAGGGCTGAAATCATCCCCATGCGGGCCGACGAGGTTCTGAATAAACGACTGTATTTGCTGGAACATCGATATCCTGTTGGTCAGAAGAGTTTGAGCCGGGTCTTGGGTTCGGCTTCCGCGCCGGGTTTCTTGACGCCGGGATCATCCGGCGCGCCGCCGAAAAACGGCACGGCTTCGGCTTTTTCATCCGGTGCGTCGGTTTCAAGCGGCGCCTCGATCGTGACGGGCTTTTTCTCCTTCGGCGCCGATACGACGGGCTTTACCTCGATGGGTGTGGCGGCAGCAGGTTTCGGCTCGGCAAGGGGCTCGGGAGCAGCCTCGACAATGATCGTTTTCGCAGCCGGTTCGGCCCTTGCGGGTGCGGCGGCAATCGCATTTTCTATCATCAGGTCTTCGACTGGACCTTCGAGCTGGCCGAAAGGCGCTTTCCATTCGAAGGCGTCAAGACGGCCGGTGACCGGTGAAACGGGGAGCCATTTTTCCGAAACGACGCCATCGGCCACCCAGGCGGGATCACGCGGCGCGCGCAGCGCCTGCGCCATCCAGTAACGCACCCGGCCCTGATCGCCGGTTTCGGCTTCTTCAATATCCGCCATCAGCAGGAAGATGCTTTCGCGCGGCTCGATGCGGGCGGCGGCTTCCGCCTTTGTCCGCGCCTTGGCAAACTCCTTGGCGTCGAGCGCCGCCTGCGCCACCGCAAACAGCGACTCAATGTTATTGGGCTTCAGGCTCTCAAGCCGCTCCGCCCGTTTCAGCCGGTCGATGGCGGTATCGCCGCTGCGGGCGCGGACATAAAGTTCGGCGATCTGCGGGTGCGGATCGTTTTTCCACACGGGTTCCAGAACCGTGGCGGCCTTGCGCAGATTGTCTTCGCGCAGATAGGACTTCGCCGCGATCAGCGCAGCTGGAACCAGGCCCTTGGCAAGCTTGAGAGCGTGCTTGGCGTCCTCGCGCGCGCCAACCGGATCACTTTCCAGCTTTTCGCCGGCCTTGGCGGTGAGAAGCACGGCTTTCAGACGTTCCGCCTCGCCGCGTTCGATGATGCTGGCCGCCTTCTGCTGGTCGAGAAGGCGGATGGCGTCATCCCACTCTCCGTTGCGACAACGGTTTTCCAGCGTCGCCTGCGCCGCCCAGGGCAGATAGGGGGCTTTTTCCGCTGCGTCCTCGGCATATTGCTGGGCTGCTTCATAGGCGCCCTGACGGCGAGCCTCGATATAAAGGCCGCGAAGGCCAAGCTCGCGGGTCTCTGGGTCGCGGGCCATGGCCTCGAATTTGCGGCGCGCCTCGTCATATTTGCCTTCAATCAGGTCAGCCTGCGCATCGAGCAGATGGATCAGCGGCTCCTGATCGGCGCTGAGCAACCCTTGAGTGCGGGCGGTCATCTTGCGGGCGAGGATGGCATTGCCCGCACCGGCGGCGATGAGGCCGGTCGACAGCGCCTGATATCCACGGTCGCGTTTGCGCGCACGAAAATAGCGCCGGGCGGCGTTGGGCGAGGTCCAGATGGCATTGACGATCCACCAGACCAGCATGACGGCGGCGACCAGCGCGGCGATGATGGAAGCGGCGACCATCAGGCTCATTTCGATCAGCTGGCCCTGCCAGACGATGGAAAGCAAACCCGGCCTGTCGGCCAACCAGGAGAAACCGAAGCCGAGAGCCAGAACGATAACGGCGAAAGTCAGAATTCTGGTCATGCCCTTACCCCTGCCTGCCGGTGCTGGTGATGGCGCGGTTCAACGTGCCGCCGACCAGATTTTCGACCTCGATGCGCGCATCCAGCGATTTCTTGTAATCGGCGGATGCCGTCTTGGCGGGATGGGGAAGCCCGTTCCATTCAAGTGCTGCGCCCTGCAGATCACCATTGCGCAGCTTGTTTTCCATGCGCGCGATCATGGCTTCGGCGGTTTCGCCCTCGATATTTCCGACCGGCCGGACCTTCACCAGCGAAAAGGCGCTTTCGGTCAGGCGTTCCATAATGCCCTGATTGGGGTCAGGCTGGTTGATGGCTGATAGCATTGCATTGGCGACGTCAGGGAATTTCTGCATCAGTTCCGAACGTGACGGCACACCGGTTGCGGCGAAGGATTGCAGTGATGCGATGGCCGGATCGTCGGGGGTTACCCTGGATAGCGTGTCGAGTTCGGTCAGGAACGGCCCACCGCGATCGATCGCGGCCTTCAGCGCGGCGGAAGCGATGGCGCGGGCGACTTCGATATCGTCGCGAGGCTCGTTAATCTTGGCTTCCGCATCCGCAAGACGGCGTGTCAGTTCCGCCGTCGCCGATGCCTGCGCGGATCGCTCCGACTGGAGGGCGGATTCCAGCGCGGCGATTTTTTCCGACAGCCCATCCACCTGCGGAGCCTCACCCTTTGCGCCTTCGAGGGTTGCGATGCGCTGTTCCAGCGCCGAGGTGTTTGCCGCTGGCGCATTGGCAAGCTGCTGCCGCAGATTGCCCAGATCGGTTTTCAGCGTGGTGATCTCCTCGCTTCCCGCCTTATCTGCATTAAAGGAGGGCAGGATGCCGGCATATTGCATGCTGCCGGCGGCGGCGAGCGCCACAAGGCCGCCGACAATACCTGCCGCGATCAGGCCGGAGGTCGCCGCCGGTTTGCGTTCCGCCTGCTGTGGTGCGGAGGGTTTTGCCGGTCCTGATGACGTGGACGTGGCCGATGGTTTTGCAGCGGTGGCGCCGCTGGATGCGCTGGAGGAAACCGTGGAGCCAAAGGCCGGCTTTGCGGCTGCTGCCGCAGCGGCAGCGGTGCTCGTCTCGGCGGTGCCCGTCGACGTTTTTGTATCGGCTTTGGGCGGAACAGGGGCCGTCGAGACCGGCTCGTTCTGTTTGTCTGCGGAGCTCTCAGCCTTCGGCGCCGTGGCTACGGATTCCGCTTTGCCGACATTGGGTTCGGGCTCGATAGGGGTTTTCTTGGGTTGGTCCCATATGGGCGCGGGGTTGCCTGTTACGGCTGCTTCGGGCTTTGTCTCCGAAACACCCGGCTCTGCGGTGGCCGCAGGTGTTTTGTCGCCGGGCTTTTCGTCCGTCTTGGCAGCGTCCTCGTCGGCGGAAATTGCTTTCACGTCTTTGGCGTCCAGGTCGATGGTGACCGGTTCGGCTTTGGACTTGGAGTGGCGTGGCGGCTTTCCCGATACCATGACAACCTCATTTCTGCCTGCAGTAATCTAAACCTAGTCAGTGACGGCGGCAAAGGAAAGAGGCGAGCTCGAATTAGGTTCCAGAGTTATGGTGCAGAAGTTCAAACATCGCGGCCTCGCTCGGTTCTTCGGCGGCTTTGGCGTTTGCGCGGAAGATTTGAGGAATAAGAGAAAACACGTTGCGGCTGATGCAGATGAATTGTGTCGTTGCCAGCGCCGCCACGTATTTTTCCGTCGATACATGATGGAAAAAGGCGCGCGCCGCTTCCGATGAATAGAGCAGGACCACATCGGCAGCGCTTTCGACAAGCACCGTTTCAAGCATCGTTTCCGAAATGTCGGAGGGCAGCATCTCGTAACAGTCCACCGTTCTGAAGGGAATGCCGCCGGCGGCAAGGCCTTCCTCGAAGACGGCGCCACGGGGCCTGCCGGCGAGATAGAGCAGGGGCTCTTTTTCGGAAAACAGAGTCTGGTGCTCAGCCACCAGCGCGGTCAGACTCACGGCGTCGCCGGAGGCGGTGAAAATCTGTTCGAAGCCGGTTTTTTCCGCCGCTTCCGCCGTTGTTCCACCGACGGCGAAAAGCGGTTTTGACAGATAGGGAGCCAGCCCGTCCCGTGATGTTTCCAGCGCCCGCAGCGCCTCGGCGCTGGTTACGGCAATGGCCGCCAGCGGGCCGGATAGCGCCGAGACGGCGCGTTCGCCATGATGGACGGGATGAAACAGCGGAAGAAGCACAGGCTCATGGCCGAGCGCTTCAAGCTTTGCGGCCGTCCTTTCGCCCGAGCGCTGCGGCCGGGTGACGACGATCCGCATCGGCTCAGCTCCAGCCTTCGAAGAACTTGCTGCCCGCCTTGGCGCGCACGTCTTCGCCGGCCTGCCGGCCGAGTTTTGCCGCATCCCGGCGGTTGCCGGAGACTTCGATGCCGTGGCTCGTCTGGCCATCGGGAGTGAGGATCAGTCCGGAAAAATAGAGTTCGTCGCCATCGCAGGTGGCGTAGCCGGCAATCGGCGTGCGACAGGAACCATCAAGCGCGGCCAGAAAGGCGCGCTCACAGGTCACGGCGTCGAAAGTCGGCCTGTCATTTATCGGGGCAAGCAGCCCGTCCATGCGCGTATCGCCGATGCGGCTTTCCACACAGATCGCGCCTTGTGCCGGAGCCGGGGGGAATTCCTTCGGGTCAAGAATTTCCGTCGGGACATTCTCCTTGCCGAGCCTTTTCAGGCCGGCAAAGGCGAGAAGCGTTGCATCCGCCTGACCTTCTTCAAGCTTGCGCAGGCGGGTATCGACCAGGCCGCGAAAAACGATGACGCTCAGATCCGGCCGCAGGCGGCGGATCAGCGCCTGACGGCGCAGAGAGGCGGAGCCGACAACGGCGCCCTGCGGCAACTCCAGAAGCTTCGGCGCGGTGCGGCCGATAAAGGCGTCGCGCATGTCTTCGCGTGGCAGGAAGGCAGAGAGATGCAGGCCCTCGGGCAAGACGGTCGGCATGTCCTTGGAGGAATGCACTGCTATATCGAGTTCGCCGGACAGAAGCTGGCTCTCCAGTTCTTCCGTGAACAGGCCCTTGCCGCCGATCTCCGACAGAGCGCGGTCAGTTATCCGATCACCCTTGGTGGATAGCACGACGATTTCGAACATGTCTTCCGGCAGGCCATGCGCCGACATCAGCCGGTTGCGCGTCTCATAAGCCTGCGCGAGCGCCAGCGGGCTGCCGCGCGTGCCGATTCGGAAAGGTTTTGTTTGCATCCGCGTCTATCCATTGTTACCGGAGTTGTCTTAGACCAACTCAGCGCATGATCGCAATGAACGAACAGATTTGATGACCCCCTTTCTTCGTATCCTCGGCATAGAGACAAGCTGTGACGAAACCGCCGCATCCATTGTGGTTCGGCATGCGGACGGCCATGGCGAGATCGTCTCCGACGTCGTTTTGTCGCAGCTTGAGGAACACAGCGCCTATGGCGGCGTGGTGCCGGAAATTGCCGCGCGCGCCCATGTCGAGGCGCTGGATACGCTGGTGGAAGAAGCGCTGGAGCAGGCGGGCGTGACGCTTGCCGATGTCGACGCCATCGCCGCCACCTCCGGCCCCGGCCTCATCGGCGGTCTGCTGGTGGGGCTGATGACCGGCAAGGCCATTGCCAAGGCGGCCGGCAAGCCGCTTTACGCCATCAACCATCTGGAGGGCCACGCGCTGACGGCGCGGCTGACCGATGGTTTGTCCTTCCCCTATCTGATGCTGCTGGTTTCCGGCGGCCATACCCAGCTGGTGCTGGTGCGCGGTGTGGGTGACTATGAGCGCTGGGGCACCACCATCGATGACGCGCTGGGGGAGGCTTTCGACAAGACCGCGAAACTTCTGGGCCTGCCCTATCCCGGCGGGCCAGCGGTCGAGAAGGCGGCGGCGAAGGGTGATCCGAACCGCTTTCCGCTTCCGCGCCCTATGGTCGGCGAGGCTCGGCTCGATTTTTCCTTTTCCGGCCTGAAGACGGCGGTACGGCAGGCGGCTACCGCCATCGCGCCGCTTTCCGAGCAGGATATTGCCGATATCTGCGCCTCGTTCCAGAAGGCGGTGTCTCGCACACTCAAGGATCGGATTGGCCGTGGCCTTGCCCGTTTCAGGCAGGAATTTCCGCATACAGAAAACCAGCCTGCTCTGGTCGTCGCCGGCGGCGTCGCCGCCAATCAGGAAATCCGCCAGACGCTGCAATCGCTTTGCGATACCCATGGCTTCCGCTTCGTCGCGCCGCCGCACCGGCTCTGCACCGATAATGCCGCGATGATCGCCTGGGCGGGGCTGGAGCGCATGGCTGATGGCCGGGACCCAGATCCTCTGGAAATTCCGCCGCGCTCGCGCTGGCCGCTGGATGGCAGTGCGGAGACATTGATAGGTTTCGGTAAAAGGGGAGCCAAGGCCTGATGCAGCGGGAGAAAATCCTCGTCATCGGCGCCGGCGCCTTCGGAACTGCGCTTGCTGTCGTCATCGCTTTGGAAAACCGGCACGACGTGACCCTGCTCGGCCGCGACCCATCGCTGATGGCTGACCTCAGGAACGACCGCGTGCACGAGGCGGCCCTGCCGGGCGTCGATCTGCCGGATGCGCTTGAATTTTCCGCCGAGCCCGATGTGCTGGCCGGCGCTGGCATCGTCCTCTTCGCCATGCCCTCGCAGGCTCATGCCGATGCGGCCCGTCATTACGGCCCTTATCTGGCTAATGACTCTATCATTGTCACCTGCGCCAAGGGTATCGACCGCAGCTCCGGCCGGCTGCTGACGGAACTTCTGGAAGCGGAACTGCCGCATCATCCGATTGCGGTTCTGTCCGGTCCGGGCTTTGCGGCCGACATAGCACGGGGCCTGCCGACGGCCATGGCGATCGCGGCGGAAGATGCGGTGATAGCCGAGCGGCTGGCGACCACGATTTCCGGCAAGACCTTCCGGCTTTATGCCTCGACCGACCGCATGGGCGTGCAGCTGGGCGGGGCGCTGAAGAATGTTCTCGCCATTGCCGCCGGCATCGTCGAAGGCGCGGGTCTTGGCGATTCCGCCCGGGCGGCGCTGATTTCGCGCGGCCTTGCCGAAATGTCGCGTCTCATCGTTGCGATGGGCGGCAAGGCGGATACGGTGCGCGGCCTCTCGGGCCTCGGCGATCTGGTGCTGACCGCCACCAGCCACCAGTCTCGAAACCTGCGTTTCGGTATCGCGCTTGGCCGGGGTGAGGGCAAGGATATGTCCGGCGGGCTGGTGGAGGGCGCTTTTGCGGCAGCCGTCGCCGCCCGGCTCGGAGAAAGTCACGCTGTTGACATGCCGGTTACCGAAGCGGTGGCCGCCATCATCGACGGCAATCTGGACGTGGCGAGCGCCATGCAACAATTGATGACACGGCCCATCACCACCGAATGAGGCCGGGCCTGCTCCAAATCGCTGACGCTTTTGGAAGACATGATTTAATGAGGAGACGAAAATGCTGTTTGCCTTTATCTGCAAGGACAAGCCCGGCCATCTGAACGTGCGCATGGAAACGCGCCCGGCGCATCTGGAGCACCTGAACAAGCTGAATGCCGAAGGCACGCTGAAGATCGCCGGCCCGTTTCTCGATGCCGAAGGCAAGCCGAATGGCAGCCTCGTCATCGTGGAAGCCGCCGATATCGATGCCGCGAAGGCTCTCGCCAATGCCGATCCATACGCCAAGGCCGGCCTGTTCGAAAGCGTTGACGTGAAGCCCTATAATTGGGTCTTCAACAATCCGGGAGCGTGACCGGACATGGCGAATTACTGGCTTTACAAGTCCGAACCGTTCAAATGGTCCTGGGAAATGCAGAAGGCCAAGGGCGAGGCGGGCGAAGAATGGACCGGCGTGCGGAACTATCAGGCGCGCAACAACATGCGCGCCATGAAGATCGGCGACAAGGGTTTCTTCTACCACTCCAATGAAGGGCTGGATGTCGTCGGCATCGTCGAAGTCTGCGCGCTGTCGCACCCGGACTCGACCGCCGAAGGCGATCTGAAATGGGACTGCGTGGATATCCGCGCCGTCTGCGACATGCCGCAGCCGGTTTCGCTGAAGGATGTGAAAGCCAATCCCAAGCTGGAAAAGATGTCTCTCGTCACCTCCATGCGGCTTTCCGTGCAGCCGGTGACGGAAGAGGAATATCTTGAGGTCTGCCGCATGGGCGGTCTCGCCAATCCGCCAAAGTCACCGGATTGATGCCTCGGTGAGGACCGATCCCGAACGCTTCATTCTCGACAATACCGCCATCATGCATCCGCCGCATGTGCCGGAATTGCGTCTTCATCTCGCCACCGAAGCCCATGAGCTGTGGCTGAAGACGGAGGAGGAGCTGGAAGCGATCGGCCTGCCGCCGCCCTTCTGGGCTTTCGCTTGGGCCGGCGGGCAGGGGCTCGCCCGTTATGTTCTCGATCACCCTGAAAGCTTTCGGGGCCGGCGCGTGCTGGATTTCGCCAGCGGCTCCGGACTGGTCGCCATCGCCGCGGCAAAAGCAGGCGCTGCTGCGGTTCTGGCCGCGGATATCGACCCGTGGACGGAAGCGGCCATCCGGCTGAATGCGGCGCTCAATGCGGTCGATGTCGACTTTACGGGCCTCGATCTGATCGGGAAGCCGGTCTATGCGGATGTCTTGCTAGCGGGTGACGTGTTTTACGACCGTGACTTTGCCGATCGTCTCGTGCCTTGGTTTCTGGATCTTGCCGGAAACGGTGTGAGTGTGCTCGTCGGCGATCCCGGACGCGCCTATCTACCGAAAGAGCGGCTTTTGGCCGAGGCGACCTATCAGGTGCCTGTGACGCGGGCTCTGGAAGACAGTGAAGTAAAGAAGACCACGGTCTGGCGCTTTATTTGATTGTGGCACTTCGCGTTTCCGGACGCAGGACTGCTTCGCACTTTTGCTGGACATGCCCTAGGGCCGGATAATGCAGACGCCATGTTCATAGGCGCAGGCATCGCCTGCGGTTTCGGTATGGACATTGATGATCTTGGCCTTGGGGGCGAGTTGTGTAGCCTGGGAGACGGCTGTGCTTTTTCGCTGAAGCCCACCGCCAATTGCGAAATAATTGCCGTTGCCGCGAACCCGCAGGGCCGAGATAGCGCCCACATAAGTACCGCCCGAAAGGCTGGATGGCAGCCCCTCCGTGGAAAAGCTGACCTGGGATTGACGGTGCCGATAATCATGGCGGCCATCGAAATCCTGTGCCGCTGCCGGAGGCATAAGGGTGAAAAAGACGCCTGCAACCATCATGGTCAGGGCGGCGATTCGGTGCTGTAACATGAGCCTCATGCTCCGGTTTTTGAGGTTAACCAATGGTAAATTACACCTTTCCTGAATTACGTAAAGGTAAATATTTTAAGGGCGTAAATCTTGGAAACGCTCGATTTTTTATTTTCGAGCAAAAAAATTCCAAAAAAAATTCGTGAACCAATCGATTAAATTGGAATCGGCTATGAAATGTGCTTGTCGTGATGCCCCCATGTGATTAAACGTCGCGGTTGGTGCAATGCACATTCTTTCGTCATGTGCTGTTGCTTGGGGGCGTCCAATCTTGTGGGCGCACGGGAAAACGCCGCGAGGTTCTGATGGCGAATGCGACTAATAACCGGCCTCTGTCGCCGCATCTTCAAGTTTACAAGCTGATTCCGACGATGGTCGCATCCATCGTGCACCGTATCACGGGCGGCGCGCTTTATTTCGGAACGCTTCTGGTTGCCTGGTGGCTGATCGCAATCGCCTCGGGTCCGGCCTATTACGACTGGGTCAACTGGGCGATGGGCACGATCATCGGCAGGCTCATCCTGATCGGATACACCTGGGCTCTGGTTCATCACATGCTTGGCGGCTTTCGCCATTTCATGTGGGATCTGGGCTACGGCTTCGAAAAGCACTTTACCACCAAGCTGGCGAAGGCCTCGTGGGTGGTGTCGATCTGTCTGACCGCGCTGATCTGGGTCATTGCCCTGATCGTGCGCTGAGGAGATTTTTCATGGATATGCGTACACCTCTCGGAAAGGTTCGCGGCCTCGGCTCCGCCAAGGAAGGCACCGACCATTTCTGGCGTCAGCGCGTGACTGCGGTCGCCAACGTTCCGTTGCTCATCTTCTTTGTCGTCTTCCTCATCAGATATGCCGGCGCGCCTTATCCTGAAGTCGTTGCGGCGCTGTCGAACCCGCTCGTTGCGGTCATCATGGCTCTGGTTTTGGTTTCCGGCCTCATCCACATGAAGCTCGGCATGCAGGTCATCATTGAAGACTACATTCACGCCGAGGTTTCGAAGCTCGTTCTTCTGATGCTCAATATGTTTTTCGCGGTTCTCATTGGCGGTTTCTCCATCTTCGCCATTTTGAAAATCGCATTCGCAGGATAAGTCCGCCATGGCATCGATCAGTTCACCTTCCCAGAATGGCAAGGCCTACACCTATGTCGATCACTCCTATGACGTGATCGTGGTGGGCGCCGGCGGCGCGGGTCTGCGCGCAACGCTCGGCATGGCGGAACAGGGTTTCCGCACGGCCTGCATCACCAAGGTTTTCCCGACGCGCTCCCACACGGTTGCGGCGCAGGGCGGCATCGCCGCATCGCTCACCAACATGACGCCCGACTGTTGGCAGTGGCACCTTTACGACACCGTAAAGGGCTCCGACTGGCTCGGCGATGTCGATGCGATGCAATATCTCGCCATGGAAGCGCCGAAGGCGGTTTATGAGCTGGAACATTACGGCGTGCCTTTCTCGCGCAATGAAGAAGGCAAGATCTACCAGCGCCCGTTCGGCGGCCACATGCAGAATTACGGCGAAGGCCCGCCGGTGCAGCGCACCTGCGCCGCCGCCGACCGTACCGGCCATGCCATTCTGCACACGCTTTATGGCCAGTCGCTGCGCAACAATGCCGAATTCTTCATCGAATATTTCGCGCTCGACCTTATCATGTCTCCGGACGGTCGCTGCACCGGCGTCGTTGCCTGGAACCTCGATGACGGTACGATCCATCGCTTTGCCGCCAAGATGGTGGTTCTGGCGACCGGCGGTTACGGCCGCGCCTATTTCTCGGCGACGTCGGCCCATACCTGCACCGGCGACGGCGGCGGCATGATCGCCCGCGCAGGCCTGCCGCTTCAGGACATGGAATTCGTGCAATTCCACCCGACCGGCATTTACGGCGCAGGCTGCCTCATCACCGAAGGTGCACGCGGCGAAGGCGGTTATCTCGTCAACTCCGAAGGTGAACGCTTCATGGAGCGTTATGCGCCTTCCGCGAAGGACCTTGCCTCGCGTGACGTTGTCTCGCGCTGCATGACGATGGAAATCCGTGAAGGCCGCGGCGTCGGCAAGAACAAGGACCACATCTTCCTGCACCTCGATCACCTCGATCCGGCGATCCTGCATGAGCGTCTTCCGGGCATTTCCGAAAGCGCGAAGATTTTCGCTGGTGTCGACGTGACGCGCGAGCCGATCCCGGTCCTGCCGACGGTTCACTACAATATGGGCGGTATTCCGACCAACTATTGGGGTGAAGTGCTGAATGCCGATGCCAGCAACCCGGAGCGTATCGCGCCCGGCCTGATGGCTGTCGGCGAAGCGGGTTGCGCCTCGGTTCACGGCGCCAACCGCCTCGGTTCCAACTCGCTGATCGACCTCGTGGTCTTCGGCCGTGCCGCAGCGATCCGCGCCGCTCAGGTCATCAATCGTGATGAGGCGGTTCCCGCTCTCGATACGGCTGCCTGCGACAAGATCATGGAGCGCTTCAACGGCCTGCGTTACGCCAACGGCTCGACGCCGACGGCGGTGCTGCGCGACAAGATGCAGCGCGCCATGCAGGACGATGCGGCCGTGTTCCGCACGCAGGAATCGCTGGAAAGCGGTTGCCAGCGTCTTTCCGCCATCTGGAAGGAACTGCCTGACGTCAAGGTCACCGACCGTTCGATGGTCTGGAACTCCGACCTCGTCGAGACGCTCGAGTTGCACAACCTCATGGCCAATGCGATCACCACGGTCTATGGCGCGGAAGCGCGCAAGGAGAGCCGCGGTTCGCACGCCCGGGAGGATTTCGTCGACGGTCCGTTCGCCGGTCGCGACGACGTGAACTGGCGCAAGCACACGCTTGCCTGGGTCAGCCCGGAAGGCGACGTCAAGCTCGACTACCGCCCTGTTCACACCGACCTCATCGCCGACGGCATCGATCCCAAAAAGATCGAGCCGAAGGCGCGCGTCTACTGATTTGAGGAACTGGATATGGTTGAACTCGCTCTCCCCAAGAATTCCCAGATCAGCGAAGGCAAGGTCTGGCCGAAGCCTGACGGCGCCAAGAATGTGCGCGAATACCGGATCTATCGCTGGAACCCGGATGATGGCCAGAACCCGCGCATCGACACCTATTATATCGATGTCGACGATTGCGGGCCGATGGTTCTCGATGCGCTTCTTTACATCAAGAACAATATCGACCCGACGCTGACGCTGCGCCGCTCCTGCCGCGAAGGCATCTGCGGTTCCTGCGCCATGAACATCGACGGCACCAATACGCTTGCCTGCACCAAGGGCATGGAAGAGATTAACGGTACGGTGAAGGTTTATCCGCTGCCGCACATGCCTGTCGTGAAGGACCTCGTCCCTGACCTGTCGAACTTCTACGCCCAGCATCGCTCCATCGAGCCATGGCTGAAGACGGTTTCACCGACGCCTGCCAAGGAGTGGAAGCAGAGCCATGAGGACCGCCTGAAGCTCGACGGTCTTTATGAGTGCATTCTCTGCGCCTGCTGCTCCACCTCCTGTCCCAGCTACTGGTGGAATGGCGACCGTTACCTTGGTCCGGCCGTTCTGCTGCAGGCCTATCGCTGGCTGATCGACAGCCGCGATGAGGCGACCGGCGAGCGTCTCGACAATCTCGAGGACCCGTTCCGCCTTTACCGCTGCCACACCATCATGAACTGCGCGCAGGCCTGCCCGAAGGGCTTGAACCCGGCCAAGGCGATCGCGGAAATCAAGAAGATGATGGTCGAGCGCCGCGTTTAAAGGCGATTCGCTGACGACAGAAAATCTAGCGGGCCGCGGTCTCGACCGTGGCCCTTTTTACAACCCGGCGTGGGAAAATTCGGTAAAAATCGACCGAAATGGTAATTATCCCGGCCATCGCTTGCGCAAGATAAGGCTTTGGTAATAATTCAGCCTTCTTGTTTGATCATGATCTTTCCGGAAGCGAGAGAATCGGGAGCTTGATATGCAATTCAGATATGTGGTGACGGGCCTTGCGGTTGTGATGACTCTCGCCGGTTGCCAACGTACCTCCTACGATTACAACAACAATGGCAGCAACAATCCCGGTTATACGCCGCCTTTGCAGGCGCAGCCGGTGCCTTCCGTCCAGTCCGGCGCCCTGCCGCCGCCCGGTGGCGCTTCCGGCAGCCAGTTCCCGTCTGCGCCCGCCTCGGCAGCTCCCGGCGGCACTGATGTCGCTTCTGCCGCTCCGCCGGCTGCTGCGCTTGACGTCACCAAGGAATCCATGGTCGGCAACTGGCGCGTTTCCAATGGCGGCGCCAATTGCGACATGTTCCTGACGCTCACCAATCTCGGCAGCGGGTCGCGCGGCGGCACGCGCGGCTGCGCAGGCGAGCTGACGGCGATGGGCTCCTGGGAGGTCTCCGGCAAGATGGTTCTCTTCAAGGACCGCGCCGGCAATACGATCGGCCGTGTCTATAAAAGCGCCGATGCGCGGTATGACGGCACGACCAATAGCGGCCAGCCGCTCAGCCTTAGCCGATGAGCGCTTCCGGTGCCGCCGGATTGCCGTTTTCGCTCTAAGCAATTCCATTCGCCGCGGGTGCAGACTGGCGCCCGCGTCCGGGGCGCTTTTTCATGAAGCCATTGCCTGATTACAATCATAGTGTCGTTGAACAGCTCAACGCATTGACGGCAGCCGGCACGTTGCAGGCTGACGCCGCGCAGCTTGGCGTGGCGGCGCATCTCGACCGTATTCTCGCCGACCTCAAGGCACGCAAGCCTGCCAGGAAAAAAAGCGCGCTCGGCTGGATGTTCGCACGCAAGTCCGGGCCTGCCGTCGCCGTCAAGGGGCTTTATGTCTATGGCAGCGTCGGCCGCGGCAAGACGATGCTGATGGATATGTTCTATGAAATGGCGCCGGTTTCTTCCAAAAGGCGCTGCCATTTTCATGAATTCATGGCGGATGTGCATAACCGCGTGCATGCGCATCGGCAGAAACTGAAGAATGGCGAGACCAAACAGGCCGATCCCATTCCGCCGGTGGCGGCCGAGCTTCTGGCGGAAGCCGAGCTTTTATGTTTCGACGAATTCACCGTCACAGATATTGCCGATGCGATGATCCTCGCCCGGCTGTTCAGCGAACTCTTCGCCAATGGCTGCACATTGGTGACGACCTCCAACGTCGTGCCCAACAATCTCTACAAGGACGGTCTCAATCGCGGCCTGTTTCTGCCCTTCGTCGATCTGCTGAAGAAATATGTTGACGTGGTGACGCTGGACAGCCCCACCGATTACCGGATGGAGAAGCTGGAAAGCCTGCCGGTCTATGTCACGCCGCTCGACGGGTCGGCGGATCAGGCGATGGACATGGCCTGGCGGCACATGACCGGCGGTCACCTCGTCGCGCCGACGGAAATACCGATGAAGGGCCGCTCGATTCTGGTGCCGCGCGCCAGCGGCCGGGTGGCGCGCTTTTCCTTCTCCGACCTTTGCGAAAAGCCGCTTGGGGCCTCCGACTTCCTGGCCATCGCCAATCGTTTCGATACGGTGTTCATCGACCATATTCCGCTGCTCAATGCGGACAAGCGGAACGAGACCAAACGTTTCATCATCCTCATCGATGCTCTTTACGACCACAGCGTTCGGCTTTTTGCATCGGCTGCGGCCATGCCGGAGGACCTGCTCGGCAAGCGCAAGGGAACTGAAGGTTTCGAATTCGATCGTACCGCCTCGCGCCTGTTTGAAATGCGTAGCGCCGATTATCTGGCGCTGCACCATGAAAAACGGCAGAAAGTTTGACACTTTCGTGACGTATTTTCTTACGTTTACGTAAGAAAATATTGATCTAAACGATTGAAAATATTCATCACAAAAGAATCTGTTGCCAATTTTAGCCAATGGGGCTAATCGAAGTGCGACAATTTTGGCTGCCGGTTTGGCGCGGTGAAATTGAATTGAAGCTCAAGAGGAAGCATTCGATGGCTCGCAAAAAAATTGCACTTATTGGTTCTGGCATGATCGGCGGCACGCTGGCGCATCTCGCCAGCCTCAAGGAACTGGGCGATATCGTCCTCTTCGATATTGCCGACGGCATTCCGCAGGGCAAGGGTCTGGATATTGCCCAGTCCGGCCCGGTTGAAGGCTTCAATGCAAAGCTGACCGGCGCTTCCGATTATGCCGCCATCGAAGGTGCAGACGTCTGCATCGTCACCGCTGGCGTCGCCCGCAAGCCGGGCATGAGCCGCGACGATCTTCTCGGCATCAACCTCAAGGTCATGGAACAGGTCGGCGCCGGCATCAAGAAATATGCCCCGAACGCGTTCGTCATCTGCATCACCAACCCGCTCGACGCCATGGTCTGGGCACTGCAGAAGTTCTCCGGCCTGCCGAAGAACAAGGTTGTCGGCATGGCCGGCGTTCTCGACAGCGCCCGTTTCCGTCTGTTCCTTGCCGAAGAATTCAACGTTTCGGTTGAAGACGTCACCGCTTTCGTTCTCGGCGGTCACGGCGACACCATGGTGCCGCTCGCCCGTTACTCCACGGTTGCCGGCGTTCCGCTGACCGACCTCGTCAAGATGGGCTGGCTGACGGCAGAGCGTCTCGAGCAGATCATCCAGCGCACCCGTGACGGCGGCGCGGAAATCGTCGGCCTGCTGAAGACCGGTTCGGCCTATTATGCGCCGGCCGCTTCGGCAATCGAAATGGCTGAATCCTATCTCAAGGACAAGAAGCGCGTTCTGCCCGCCGCTGCCCACCTCTCGGGCCAGTATGGCGTAGACGACATGTATGTCGGCGTTCCCACCATCATCGGTGCCGGCGGTATCGAGCGCATCATTGAGATCGAACTCAACAAGGAAGAAGAAGCCGCCTTCCAGAAATCCGTCGGCGCTGTCGCTGGTCTTTGCGAAGCCTGCGTCAACATCGCTCCGTCGCTGAAGTAATAGCCTAGCGGCTCCAAACAGGGATTATTCCATGAATATTCACGAATATCAGGCCAAGGCTCTTCTGAAGGGCTACGGCGCGCCGGTTGCTGAAGGCGTCGCCATTCTCAAGGTCGAAGAAGCCGAAGCTGCTGCCAAGCAGCTTCCCGGCCCGCTTTACGTCGTCAAGAGCCAGATCCACGCCGGCGGCCGCGGCAAGGGCAAGTTCAAGGAACTCGGCCCGGACGCCAAGGGCGGCGTTCGTCTGGCGAAGTCCATCGACGAAGTCGTTTCCCACGCCAAGGACATGCTCGGCAACACGCTGGTAACGGCGCAGACCGGCGACGCCGGCAAGCAGGTCAACCGTCTCTATATCGAAGACGGCGCCGACATTGCCCGCGAACTCTATTGCTCGCTGCTGGTTGACCGTTCTGTCGGCCAGGTCGCATTCGTGGTTTCCACGGAAGGCGGCATGGACATCGAGGCTGTCGCCCACGACACGCCCGAGAAGATTCACACCATCGCCATCAACCCGGAAAAGGGTGTGAGCGACGCTGACGTTGCCGCGATCTCCAAGGCTCTCGAGCTTGACGGCGTTGCAGCTGAAGACGCCAAGGCGCTGTTCCCGATCCTCTACAAGGCCTTCAATGAGAAGGACATGGCTCTCCTCGAAGTCAACCCGCTGATCGTCATGGAAAATGGCCATCTGCGCGTTCTCGACGCCAAGATGTCCTTCGACGGCAACGCGCTGTTCCGCCACGACGACGTCAAGGCGCTGCGCGACGAGACCGAAGAAGACGCCAAGGAAATCGAAGCCTCCAAGTGGGACCTCGCTTACGTCGCGCTCGACGGCAACATTGGCTGCATGGTCAACGGCGCCGGTCTCGCCATGGCGACGATGGACATCATCAAGCTTTACGGCAAAGAGCCGGCTAACTTCTGCGACGTCGGCGGCGGCGCCGGCAAGGAGAAGGTTGCGGCAGCCTTCAAGATCATCACGGCTGACCCGAAGGTCGAGGGCATCCTTGTCAACATCTTCGGCGGCATCATGAAGTGCGACGTCATCGCCGAGGGCGTAATCGCCGCGGTGAAGGAAGTCGGTTTGCAGGTTCCGCTCGTCGTTCGCCTCGAAGGCACCAACGTCGAACTTGGCAAGAAGCTTCTCAACGAATCTGGCCTTGCGATTACGGCTGCTGACGATCTGGACGACGCAGCCAAGAAGATCGTCGCGGCGATCAACGGCTAATTGAGGGACCGGAAATAATGTCTATTCTTGTTAATAAAGACACGAAGATCCTCGTTCAGGGTCTGACCGGCAAGACCGGCACCTTCCACACCGAACAGGCGCTTGCCTATTACGGCACGCAGATGGTTGGCGGTATTCACCCGAAGAAGGGCGGCGAAACCTGGACCGGTTCCAAGGGCGAAAGCCTGCCGATCTTCGCAACGGTTGCCGAAGCCAAGGAAAAGACCGGTGCAGACGCATCCGTGATCTACGTTCCGCCGGCAGGTGCAGCAGACGCCATCATCGAAGCCATCGATGCGGAAATTCCGTTCATCACCTGCATCACCGAAGGTATCCCGGTCATGGACATGGTTCGCGTCAAGGCCCGCCTCGACCGCTCCAAGTCGCGCCTGCTCGGCCCGAACTGCCCGGGTATCCTGACGCCGGAAGAATGCAAGATCGGCATCATGCCGGGCTCCATCTTCCGCAAGGGTTCGGTCGGTATCGTTTCGCGTTCGGGCACGCTCACCTATGAAGCCGTGTTCCAGACCTCCAACGAAGGCCTCGGTCAGACGACGGCTGTCGGCATCGGCGGCGACCCGGTCAAGGGCACCGAGTTCATCGACGTGCTGGAAATGTTCCTCGCCGACGAAGCCACCCAGTCGATCATCATGATCGGCGAAATCGGCGGCTCGGCTGAAGAAGATGCGGCGCAGTTCCTGATCGACGAAGCCAAGAAGGGCCGCAAGAAGCCGATGGCCGGCTTCATCGCGGGCCGTACGGCTCCGAAGGGCCGCACCATGGGCCACGCCGGCGCTGTTGTTTCCGGCGGCAAGGGCGATGCAGAGTCCAAGATCGCAGCCATGGAAGCGGCTGGCATCAAGGTGTCGCCTTCTCCGGCGCGCCTCGGCAAGACGCTGGTTGAAGTCCTCAAGGGCTGAGACCACATGAGACCGGTAACGGGCGGCGCGGCTTTAATGCCACGCTGCCCGATGCCGCAAGAAGACAGACAGCATACCGCCCCGGCGGCAGACAGCAATAATCTAAGCGGCAGGCCGGCGAACGGCCCTAACGGCATCGAGGAGGCGGACGGATAAGTCCGCAAGAACACAATGGCAAGGCAAGAAGCGAACGAGCAGTTTCAGATCACGTCGTTTCTGGACGGCGCGAATGCAGCCTATATCGAGCAGCTCTATGCCCGGTACGAAGAGGATCCCTCTTCCGTGTCGCCGGAGTGGCAGAGCTTCTTCAAGGCGTTGTCCGATAATCCGGAAGACGTGAAGAAGGCGGCCAAGGGCGCCTCCTGGAAGCGCGCCAACTGGCCGATCCCGGCGAATGGCGAACTGGTTTCCGCGCTGGACGGTAACTGGGCCACGGTCGAAAAGGCCATCGAGAAGAAGGTTCAGGCCAAGGCTGAAGCCAAGAGCGCCGACACCGGCAAGCCGGTCAGCGAAGCCGAAGTGCTGCAGGCGACCCGTGACAGCGTTCGCGCCATCATGATGATCCGCGCCTATCGCATGCGCGGCCACCTGCATGCCAAGCTCGATCCGCTCGGCATCGCCGTCGCGGTTGAAGATTACAATGAGCTGTCGCCGAAGTCCTACGGCTTCGAGGAAAGCGACTACGACCGCAAGATTTTCATCGATAACGTTCTCGGCCTCGAATATGCGACCGTGCGTGAGATGATCGATATTCTGGAGCGCACCTACTGCTCCACCATCGGCGTCGAATTCATGCACATGTCCAGCCCGGAAGAAAAAGGCTGGATCCAGGAGCGCATCGAAGGCCCTGACAAGGGCGTCGCCTTCACGGCGGAAGGCAAGAAGGCCATTCTGTCGAAGCTGGTCGAAGCCGAAGGTTACGAGCAGTTCCTCGACGTGCGCTTCAAGGGCACCAAGCGTTTCGGCCTCGATGGCGGTGAATCGCTGATCCCGGCGCTCGAGCAGATCATCAAGCGCGGCGGCCAGGAAGGTCTGGAAGAAGTCGTTCTCGGCATGGCCCACCGTGGCCGCCTGAACGTTCTGACCAACGTGATGGGCAAGCCGCATCGCGCCGTGTTCCACGAGTTCAAGGGCGGTTCGTTCAAGCCTGACGATGTCGAGGGTTCGGGCGACGTGAAGTACCACCTCGGTGCGTCCTCCGACCGCGAATTCGACGGCAACAAGGTTCACCTGTCGCTGACGGCCAACCCGTCGCATCTTGAAATCGTCAACCCTGTCGTCATGGGCAAGGCCCGCGCCAAGCAGGACCAGCTGGCCAAGCAGTGGGACGGCGATATCATTCCGCTGTCCGAGCGCGCCAAGGTGCTGCCGCTGCTGCTGCACGGCGATGCCGCTTTTGCGGGTCAGGGCGTGGTTGCCGAAATTCTCGGCCTTTCCGGCCTGCGCGGCCACCGCGTTGCCGGCACCATGCACTTCATCATCAACAACCAGATCGGCTTCACGACGAACCCGGCCTTCTCGCGTTCGTCGCCCTATCCGTCCGACGTCGCCAAGATGATCGAAGCGCCGATCTTCCACGTTAACGGCGATGATCCGGAAGCGGTGACCTATGCGGCCAAGGTTGCGACCGAATACCGTATGAAGTTCCACAAGCCTGTCGTCATCGACATGTTCTGCTACCGCCGCTTCGGCCATAACGAAGGCGATGAGCCGGCGTTCACGCAGCCGAAGATGTACAAGGTCATCCGTGGCCACAAGACAGTCGCGCGCATCTATGCCGACCGCCTGATCGCGGAAGGCCTGATGAACGAAGGCGAATTCGAGAAGATGAAGGCCGACTGGCGCGCTCATCTCGAGCAGGAATTCGAGGCAGGCCAGTCCTACAAGCCGAACAAGGCCGACTGGCTGGACGGTCAGTGGTCGGGTCTGCGCGCCGCCGACAATGCCGATGAGCAGCGTCGCGGCAAGACCGGCGTGCCGATGAAGCAGCTCAAGGAAATCGGCAAGAAGCTGTCGACCATTCCGGAAGGCTTCAGCGCCCACCGCACGATCCAGCGTTTCATGGAAAACCGCTCGCAGATGGTCGAGACGGGCGAAGGCATCGACTGGGCAATGGCGGAAGCGCTTGCGTTCGGTTCGCTCGTTGCCGACGGCCACAAGATTCGTCTTTCCGGTCAGGATTGCGAACGCGGCACCTTCTCGCAGCGTCACTCGGTTCTCTACGATCAGGAAACCGAAGAACGTTACATCCCGCTCGCCAACCTTTCGCCGACGCAGGCCCGTTACGAAGTCATCAACTCGATGCTTTCGGAAGAAGCCGTTCTCGGTTTCGAATACGGCTACTCGCTGGCCCGCCCGAATGCGCTGACGCTCTGGGAAGCCCAGTTCGGCGACTTCGCCAACGGCGCGCAGGTGGTGTTCGACCAGTTCATCTCTTCGGGTGAACGCAAGTGGCTGCGCATGTCCGGTCTCGTCTGCCTTCTGCCGCATGGTTATGAAGGTCAGGGTCCGGAACATTCGTCCGCCCGTCTGGAGCGCTGGCTGCAGATGTGCGCCGAAGACAACATGCAGGTTGCCAACTGCACGACGCCGGCCAACTACTTCCACATCCTGCGCCGCCAGGTGAAGCGCGACTTCCGCAAGCCGCTGATCCTGATGACGCCGAAGTCGCTGCTGCGTCACAAGCGCGCCACCTCTTCGCTGGCCGAGCTTGCAGGCGAGTCCTCCTTCCACCGTCTCCTGTGGGACGATGCTGAGGTCATCAAGGACGGCCCGATCAAGCTGCAGAAGGATTCGAAGATCCGCCGTGTCGTCATGTGCACGGGCAAGGTCTATTACGATCTGCTGGAGGAACGCGAAAAGCGCGGTATCGACGATATCTACCTGCTGCGTATCGAACAGCTTTACCCGTTCCCGGCCAAGGCGCTCATCAACGAGCTGTCGCGCTTCCGCAATGCGGAAATGGTCTGGTGCCAGGAAGAGCCGAAGAACATGGGTGCGTGGTCGTTCATCGATCCTTACCTGGAATGGGTCCTGGCGCATATTGACGCCAAGTACCAGAAGGTCCGTTATACGGGCCGTCCGGCTGCCGCCTCTCCGGCGACCGGCCTGATGTCCAAGCATCTGGCGCAGCTTGCTGCGTTCCTGGAAGACGCGCTGGGAGAGTGAGAACTCTCCCGCATCGCCCCGCAAAAAAGACACCTGAATAACGGAACTAGATCATGGCCACTGAAATCCGCGTACC
Source organism: Agrobacterium sp. GD03872 (assembly GCF_029840625.1). Taxonomy (NCBI): domain Bacteria; kingdom Pseudomonadati; phylum Pseudomonadota; class Alphaproteobacteria; order Hyphomicrobiales; family Rhizobiaceae; genus Agrobacterium; species Agrobacterium sp. GD03872. The sequence continues at coordinate 100,910 of NZ_JAOCCY010000005.1, read as the reverse complement.
AACCCTCGGCGAATCCGTCAGCGAAGCGACCGTCGGCACCTGGTTCAAGAAGGTCGGCGATACCGTCAAGGCCGACGAACCGCTCGTTGAACTGGAAACCGACAAGGTTACCGTCGAAGTCCCGGCGCCTGCCTCCGGCGTTCTCACCGAAATCGTTGCGCAGAACGGCGAGACCGTCGGTCTCGACGCGCTTCTCGGCCAGATCGCCGAAGGTGCTGCCGGCGCTGCAACCTCTGCACCTGCCGCAGAACCGGCAAAGCCTGCTGCGGCTGCCGCACCGGCGCCTGCCGCCGTTGCCGCTCCGGCAACCGGCTCCATGCCGCCTGCACCTGCCGCCGGCAAGCTGCTTGCTGAAAACAACCTGTCCGCCGATCAGGTCGACGGTTCGGGCAAGCGCGGTCAGGTTCTGAAGGGTGACGTTCTCGCCGCTGTCGCCAAGGGCGTTTCGGCACCTGCCGCCGCTCCGGCTCCGGTTGCTGCTGCTCCCCGTCCGGTTTCCGCCGAGCAGGATCAGGTTCGCGAAGAGCGCGTGAAGATGACCCGCCTGCGTCAGACGATCGCCCGTCGCCTGAAGGATGCGCAGAACACCGCCGCCATGCTGACCACCTATAATGAGGTGGACATGAGCGCCGTCATGGACCTGCGTAACCGCTACAAGGACGTGTTCGAGAAGAAGCATGGCGTCAAGCTCGGCTTCATGGGCTTCTTCACCAAGGCCGTGACCCACGCCCTGAAGGAACTGCCTGCTGTCAACGCTGAAATCGACGGCACGGACATCATCTACAAGAACTATTGTCACGTCGGCATGGCTGTCGGCACCGACAAGGGTCTCGTCGTTCCGGTCATCCGCGATGCCGACCAGCTCTCCATCGCCGGCGTCGAAAAGGAACTCGGCCGCCTCGCCAAGGCAGCGCGTGACGGTTCGCTCGGCATGGCCGACATGCAGGGCGGCACCTTCACCATCACCAATGGCGGTGTCTACGGTTCGCTGATGTCCTCGCCGATCCTCAATGCACCGCAGTCGGGCATCCTCGGCATGCACAAGATCCAGGAGCGCCCGGTCGCCATCGGCGGTCAGGTCGTCATCCGTCCGATGATGTATCTTGCGCTCTCCTACGATCACCGTATCGTTGACGGCAAGGAAGCCGTAACCTTCCTCGTTCGCGTCAAGGAAAGCCTGGAAGATCCGGAACGTCTGGTTCTCGATCTCTAAGACTGAAACAGGGGAGAAGAGGGATGGAAAACCTGGCCGGCGGGCATGGACCTTTCGTGTTCCTGCTGGCGCTCAGTGTCATTCTTCTTCTCCTGCATGTCTGCCTTCAGGCCATGTCCGCCACGCGGGAACTCGGCCTTGCCTGGAATGCGGGCGCGCGCGATACACGGCAGGACCTCACGGGTGTCTTCGCCGGGCGCGCGCAACGCGCCTCGGATAATTTTCGTGAGACCTATCCCGCTTTTGTCGGCCTGGTTCTCGCCCTTGCGATTGCCGGCGACGCCTCCGGTTGGGGGCTGACGGGCGGCTGGATATGGATCGCGGCGCGCATCGTCTATATTCCGCTTTATCTGGCAGGCATTGCCTATGTGCGGTCGGTCGCATGGGTCGTGTCGCTTGCCGGTCTGGTTCTCATGCTTGTCGCGCTGATCTGAGGTTGAGCCTATGCATCAATATCTCATCGAACTTGCATCCCTGATGGCGATCTTCTCCTTTGCGATCGTCTCTCCCGGCGCCGATCTCGCCATGGTCATGCGCCAGGCCATGGTGCATGGGCGTCGGCAGGCCATCATCACCAGCTTCGGTGTTGGAACGTCGCTGATGTTCCACGTCACCTATACGATCCTCGGACTTGGCCTCATCATTTCCCAGTCGATCTACCTCTTCAACATCGTCAAATGGCTCGGCGTCGCCTACCTGATCTATATCGGCATCAAGGCGCTGCGCGCCGGCAAGACCGAATTGCCTGCTGCTGAAGGTGAAGGCGTTCAGGCAAAAAGCGGCCAGACGGCGCTTAAGGCCTTCACGCTTGGCTTTGCCGCCAATGCGCTCAATCCCAAGCCGGTATTTTTCTTCCTGTCGATCTTTTCGACGGTGGTCCATGCGCATACGCCGGTCGCCATCAAATTCGGATACGGGCTTGTCATGGCAAGCTGCCTTATCCTGTGGTTCGTCGGCGTCAGCCTGTTCATGACGACGCCACGCATGCGCGCCGCGTTTCAGCGCGCCAGCCAATGGATCGACCGCACCAGCGGTGTGGTCTTCATCGCACTCGGTATAAAACTAGCAACGGAAAAAGCGGCCTGAATTTCAGGTCAAACGCAAGCAGGGCAATGATCCGGCATCTTGCCCGATATCAATCAGGAAAACGAACATGGCATATGATGTAGTTGTAATCGGCACAGGTCCCGGCGGTTATGTTTGCGCGGTCAAGGCGGCACAGCTCGGCCTGAAGGTCGCCGTCATCGAAAAGCGTGCGACCTATGGCGGCACCTGCCTCAATGTCGGCTGCATCCCCTCCAAGGCGTTGCTGCATGCCTCCGAAACCTTCGCCCATGTCGCCCATGGCGTCGACACGCTCGGTATCGAAGTCGCTGCACCGAAGCTGAACCTTGAAAAGATGATGGGCCACAAGGACGGCGTGGTGAAGGCCAATGTTGACGGCGTGGCCTTCCTGTTCAAGAAGAACAAGATCGATGCCTTCCAGGGCACCGGCAAGGTGGTTTCCGCGGGCAAGGTTTCCGTCACCAACGACAAGGGTGAAGTTCAGGAAATCGAAGCCAAGAACATCGTCATCGCCACCGGTTCTGATGTTGCCGGCATTCCGGGCGTTCAGGTCGATATCGATGAATGCGTCATCGTTTCCTCCACCGGTGCGATCGCTCTTTCGAAGGTTCCGGAAAAGCTGATCGTTGTCGGCGGCGGCGTCATCGGCCTCGAGCTCGGTTCGGTCTGGTCGCGTCTCGGCGCCAAGGTCACTGTCGTTGAATATCTCGACAATATTCTCGGTGGCATGGATGGCGAAGTTTCCAAGCAGGCGCAGCGTCTGCTCGCCAAGCAGGGTCTCGATTTCAAGCTCGGCGCCAAGGTGACGGCTGTTGAAAAGACCGCTGCCGGCGCAAAGGTTGTGTTCGAGCCGGTCAAGGGCGGCGCTGCTGAAACGTTGGAAGCAAACGTCGTGCTGATCTCCACCGGCCGCAAGCCCTACACCGAAGGTCTCGGCCTTGCTGAAGCCGGCGTCGTGCTGGACAGCCGCGGCCGTGTCGAAATCGACGGCCACTACAAGACCAATGTCGACGGCATCTATGCGATCGGCGACGTGGTGAAGGGCCCGATGCTGGCGCACAAGGCGGAAGACGAGGGCGTTGCTCTCGCGGAAATCCTCGCCGGCCAGCGCGGCCATGTGAATTACGACGTCATTCCGGCGGTCGTCTATACGCAGCCGGAAATCGCTTCCGTCGGCAAGACCGAGGAAGAACTGAAGGCCGCTGGCATCGCCTACAAGGTCGGCAAGTTCCCGTTCACCGCCAATGGCCGCGCCCGCGCCATGCAGGTGACGGATGGTTTCGTGAAGATCCTTGCCGACAAGGAAACCGACCGGGTTCTCGGCGGCCACATCGTTGGCTTCGGCGCCGGCGAAATGATCCACGAAATCACCGTGCTGATGGAATTCGGCGGTTCTTCGGAAGATCTCGGCCGCACCTGCCATGCGCATCCGACCATGTCGGAAGCGGTAAAGGAAGCAGCGCTGGCGACTTTCTTCAAGCCGATCCACATGTGATCGGTTTTGGAGCCCGCTGCTCCAACATTAAATTTCAGTCATCTGCCAAACCCCGGCTTGCCATGCAGGCCGGGGTTTTTCATACTTGCGCCATAGCCTGTCTAACCTTTTGATAAAAGGCAGTAAAATGGCATTTTCAACTCAAGTTTCCTTCACCGTTCCGCAGCGTGTCATTCACTGGACGATGGCGCTTCTGATCTTCTTCAACCTGCTGTTTCCCGATGGGATGGAACATGCCTACCGGCTGATGCGGCGGGGCGAAACGCTCACACCGGAACAGGTATCTTCAGCCAATATTCACGCCTATGTCGGCTTCACCATTCTGTTGCTTGCGGTGCTGCGCCTCTGTCTACGCTTCTTCCAGGGCGCGCCGCCGCATCCCGCCGAAGAACCGCGGCCGTTTCGGATCGCCGCGAAGGTGGCGCATTTCACCTTCTACGCCCTGTTCTTCGTCCTGCCCCTGTCCGGTATTGCCGCTTATTATTTCGGCGCTCAGCCGGCCGGGCAGTTGCATTCCGGACCCTTCAAGGCGCTGATGTGGGTGCTGATCGCCGGTCACGTCGTCGCCGTTCTGGTTCATCAGTTCTACTGGCGCACCAATGTCCTGAAGCGCATGACGCACGGCTAAGCGGCGGTTTGTCACGTTCCCGGTTTCTCGGAAAAAGAGGAAGGTGGCCCTTGCCGCATGGCGCGGCCGGGGTTCAGGAATGCGGGATATCAACGACATATTGCCCGGCGCGGACTGGCAGGATTGCTATCAGGGAGAGATGGTAACACCGGAGCCGTCCTCACTCGATGTGAGCAGGCTTCTTCTCGATCATCCTCCGGCATGGATCGGCAGCCTTATGGCGCTTCGAAACCGTATCGTATCGCTTTTCGGTTTAAGAGCGGTCGAACTGGCGGCTGGCATATCGGCAGGAGGTTTTCCCGTCCTGTCCTCCACGCCACAACGGACTGTGCTGGGCTTCGATGACCGCCATCTCGATTTCCGGATCGTCGTCGATCTCGAAGAGAAGGAAAACCGCCAGCTGGCGACTGTCACCACCATCGTCAGGCGCAAGAATCTGTTCGGGCGGCTTTATCTTCTTGTCGTCGGGCCGTTTCACCGCCGCATCGTGCCGGCGACGATGCGGCCGTTCTGCGCCAATGTCCGGCCCATCAGCATCGGAAGTGAGTGGATCAGTCAACCCGCGTGAGGGTGAAACCCTGTGCGCGCAGCAGTTCGATGACGCCTTCCTCACCGGGCAGATGCAGCGCGCCAACGGCCATGAAGACATTGCCCCTGGCAAGCTCGGGCGAGGCTCGTTCAGCCATGACATGGTTGCGGTCGGTGATGATGCGCTGTTCGAAGGCGGCGTAGCCCTGTTCATTTTCAGCCGCAGCCTTCTTGGGGTCCAGGCTTTTGAGCATGGGCATGGTCATGCCGATATCGCCGGCGACGTAGAGGTCGGTCATGGTCGTCATCACGTCATTCATGCGCTCGCCGAGTTCCAGCGTTTCGATCAGCGCCTGAAGATGAAATTCCATCGGCAGCTCGGACATGGCCGTCAGCTGCTCGACCATGGTCTCCAGCCCGACAAGATGCTTGCCGTCGGCAATCGCATCTTCGGCCAGTTTCTTGTCGAGGAAAGAGAGGCCGGTCGCCTTGCGGGCGAATTCACAGGCGGGAAGGGCGACGAAGCTCGAAAGCATCCACGGTTTCATGCGCGAAACGGCGTTCAGAGGAATGCCGCGTTCCTTGAGGCCTCTTTCGAGGCGGGCGACATTTTCCGGCGACAGGATATCGGTGATCGATTTGCCGTCCAGAAACATGGTGAGCTCAGGCTTGCTCAGCAGCGATGCCGCGACCTTTTTGTCGTCGACGATTTCGTCCGATTCCACGATGACAGTCGCGGCCTTCTCAAAAGCGGGGCTGGCGGCGGCAGGCATTTCCAGAACGCGCGGATCGGTGACATGCATGGTTCCGAGAAGATAGGACGGGGCAGTATCTGCCTTTTCAATACGCCAGAAATTGCCCTTGCCATTCGGGATTGCGGCCGCTTCCTGTTCGATCTTTGCGAAGCCTTCAGGATCGGCCTTGCGCATGTCCACAAGAATATCACTGCCCGTGCAGGTGATCTGCTGCTCTGCGGCTTCCGCTTGTCCCAGCGAAAGCAAGGTCATGAACAGGATTGCGACGGCGGTGACATGCAGGGCGGCAAGCAGCCAGAGCAGGGCGTCGCCGGTCTTGCCCATCAGGGTGGCGGTGAGATTTTGTGGTTTTATCAGGCTGTGCATCGGTCCAATCCGGTTGTCGTTCGCTTATAGAACGGCGGCTTGGATGTCTGGTTAATGATTATGGTTAACCAATTCCTGCTTCATGCGCGGGGATGGGCGTTGTCGTAGATTTCCAGCAATCTTGCAGTGTCCACACCGGTATAGACCTGTGTGGTGGACAGGCTCGCATGGCCGAGCAATTCCTGAATGGTGCGCAGGTCGCCGCCGCCGGCCAGAAGATGGGTGGCGAAGGAATGGCGCAGCGCATGCGGCGTGGCGTTTTCCGGCAGGCCAAAAGCGCCGCGCAGTTTCTGCATTTCCCGCTGGATGATGGCGGGCTGCAATTTTCCACCGCGTGCGCCGAGGAACATGGGTTCGTCCGCCGACAGGGCGTAGGGGCAGAGCTTGCTGTAGGTATCGACGGCTTCCGTCACCACCGCCAGCAGCGGCACGATCCGCGTCTTGTTGCCCTTGCCGGTAATGCGCAGGCTGCGGGCTCCGGGCGGGAAATCGGCGGGTGTGAGGTCGAGCGCCTCCGAAATGCGAAGGCCGCAGCCATAAAGCAGCGAGAGGACCGCAGCATTGCGGGCGGCGATCCACGGTTCTTCATTCAACTGCGCCTCGGCCGTGGTGATTTTCAGCGCCTGCCGGTCGGTCAGCGGTTTCGGCAGGGATTTCGGCTGTTTTGGCGCGCGCATGGCGGTAGCGCCCGCCGCGTTGACGAGGCTCTTTTTCTGCAGGTGGTGCAGCAAAGAGCGCAGGCCCGCCAGATGCCGGCCCAGCGAACGTGCGCCGGCGCCTTCTTTCCGCCGGTTGGCCAGAAAGGCGCGAAGATCCACCGGGCGCAGATCGGCAATGTCGGTTATGGAGGCCGGTTTGCCGATGTAACCGGTCAGGAACGTCAGAAATTGCCTGGTATCGCGCTCATAAGCCTCGACGGTATTGTCCGAAAGCCGGCGTTCGCCGGCGAGTGCGGCGAGCCAGGACTGGCGCTCGGCAAGAAGATCGGCTTGGGCAAATGTCAGGATTTCGGTCACGAGGCGCTCCATTCCATGCTTCGAAACTATGCGCTTATGGTCAGCATTTGGTTAAGAGGTGGACTTTGCGAGGCGCGCCCACTACATGCGGGCGGTTTCCTTTTTCCTGTCGTCGGGGCATGGTCGCCACATCATGGCAAAAGATTCGTCCGATCTATTTGGGGCTCTGTTCGACCCGCCGTCGCCCACGCGCACGGTGCCCGTTCTCGTGCCCATGCCTGCCCCCGGACCTTATAGCTACTCCGTACCGGAAGACATGGTGGTGGAGACGGGTTCCGTCGTGCAGGTGCCGCTCGGCCCCCGGCAGGTCTTCGGCGTGGTGTGGGACGATGCGGGCGAGAAGGGCGTCGATCCGAAGAAATTGCGGCCCATTACCAAAAGTTTCGAGTGCCCGCCGCTGAAGGCGGAGATGCGCCGCTTCGTGGATTGGGTCGCCGCCTACACGCTGTCTCCGCCCGGCCTGGTGGCCCGCATGGCGCTCAGAGCGCCTGCCGCCTTCGATCCCGAGCCGATGATCGAGGGGCTGCGGCTGACCGAAGGCCGGCCGGAGCGCCTTACCCCCGCCCGCGAGCGGGTGATGGAACTGGCGGCGGAAGGGCATGGCTGGACGAAGAGCGGACTTGCCCATGCCGCCGGCGTTTCGACCAGCGTCATCGATGGTCTCGTCAAACAGGGCGTGTTCGAGACGGTGTTTCTGCCGGCGCCGCCTGTCGTGGCCGAGCCAGATCCTGATTATGTCGAGCCGCGTCTGGAAGGCCCGCAGAAACAGGCCGCTTCCGAGATTCTCGAAGATGTGCGCAAGGGCGGTTTTCACGTCTCGCTTATCGACGGCGTCACGGGTTCGGGCAAGACCGAGGTCTATTTCGAGGCGGTGGCCGAGACGCTCCGGCAGGGCAAACAGGTCCTCATCCTGCTGCCCGAAATTGCGCTGACGGCGGCCTTCCTTGAGCGTTTTCAGGATCGTTTCGGTGCGAAACCGGCGGAATGGCATTCGGACCTGTCGCCGCGCATGCGCGAAAAGGTCTGGCGGCAGGCGGTGACGGGCGAAGTGAAGGTGGTGGCCGGTGCGCGCTCGGCGCTTTTCCTGCCCTTCGACAACCTCGGTCTGATCATCGTCGATGAGGAGCACGATCCGGCCTATAAGCAGGAAGACCGCGTCTATTACAATGCCCGCGACATGGCGGTCGTGAGAGCGCGGATCGCGGAATTTCCTGTCGTGCTGGTGTCGGCCACGCCGTCGGTGGAAAGCCAGGTTAACGGCAGTTCGGGGCGTTACAACACCATTCACCTGCACACGCGCTTCGGCGATGCGGCGATGCCCGATCTGCATCTTGTCGATATGCGCCGCCATCCGCCGGAACGGGGAGGGTTTCTTTCCCCGGTTCTGCTGCGCGGTATCGGCAAGACCATCGAGAAGGGCGAGCAGGCTCTGCTCTTCCTCAATCGTCGCGGTTATGCGCCGCTGACGCTCTGCCGGGTTTGCGGCCATCGTTTCCAGTGCCCGCAATGTTCCAGCTGGCTGGTGGAGCACCGGTTCCGCAATCAATTGCAGTGCCACCAATGCGGCCACAACGAGCCGACACCCGACCATTGCCCGGAATGCGGCACCTTCGATCATCTGGTGGCCTGCGGGCCGGGTGTGGAGCGCATCGCCGAGGAGGTGGAGAAACATTTCCCCGAGGCCCGCACCATCGTGCTCTCCTCCGATCTCATGGGCGTCAAGCGGTTGCGGCTGGAGCTGGAGGCGATCGTCAAGGGCGAGGCCGATATCGTCATTGGTACGCAGCTCGTCGCCAAGGGGCATAATTTTCCGCTGATGACGCTCGTCGGCATCGTCGATGCCGATCTCGGCCTTGCCAATGGCGATCCGCGCGCGGCGGAGCGAACCTTCCAGCTGCTCTCGCAGGTGACGGGGCGCGCCGGGCGCACGGGGTTGAAGAGCCATGGCCTGCTGCAGACCTATCAGCCGCAGCATCCCGTCATGCAGGCCATCGTTTCAGGCGATGCCTCGGCCTTCTACGAAAGGGAAATCGTGGAGCGGGAAAAGGCCGTTCTGCCGCCCTTCGGACGGCTTGCCTCGATCATCGTTTCCGCCGATACGCGCGGGGAAGCGGAAACCCATGCGCGCGGCTTGAGGGCCGCCGCCCCGCAGGTTACCGGCATCATGCTGCTCGGTCCGGCGGAGGCACCGCTTGCGCTCATCCGTGGCCGCCACCGCTTCCGCCTTCTGGTGCACGGGCGGCGCAATTCCGACATGCAGTCTTTCCTTCGCACATTGCTGGCCAATGGCCCCAAAGAGCGCGGCAGCGTGTATGTTCAGCTCGATATAGATCCGCAAAGTTTCCTTTGAACTTTGCCGGAGGGGGCGTTTTCCCGCTGTCATGACCGTGTCATAACGCAGCAGGCAGTCAAAATGATTTGGGGAACGAGATGGAGTTTTATTTTCCCGCCGAGTTCGGCGAGCAGCTGGCCTTCGGTGCGGCGGCGGTGTCGGCCGTGATGGGCCTGTTTTTCATGTTTGCGCCGGGGATTACGCTGCGCGCCTTCGGTCTGCAGCCCGCCGGTGAGCGCAGGGATGGTTATGCGCTCGTGCGTTCGTCGCTTGCCGGGTTCTATCTCGGTCTCGGCGCTGCCGCCCTTCTTCTCGCGCAGCCCATGGTCTACCTCGCCTTCGGTGCGGCTTTCGGTCTCAGCGTGTTCGGCGGCATTCTCTCCATACTGTCAGATGGTGGCGCAACCATGCGGAATTTCATACTTCTGGTTGTGCACTTTCTGCTGTCCGCACTCGCTCTGAGCTACGTCTTCGGGCTGGTCTGAGGCGGGCTTTTTGGCTTTTGTGCCGCACATGCGCCGCATCCTGAGCGAAAACGGAAAATTTAAACGCATTCCCCCTTGCCCAAACGGCGCTTTCCGCTATTACGCGTGTTGCGAGTCCCGGCGTCCTATGCTAGACGGACCGCGAAATTGGGAAAAGGCAGGGGGGAATTCCGGTCTTTTTCGGGGAAATTGAAACGATTTCAAGAATTTGATGCGGTGGAGCCCCATCGCAGATGGTCTTGGACGATTAGCAGGGAAAAAGTGCCCGTGGCAGAGACCTCCCAGGGAACATCCGGTGTAGCGGAAAGGTATGCGTCGTCGCTTTTCGAGCTTGCTTTGGAAGCGGGTACGGTCGAAGCGGTTCAGGCCGAACTGGACAAGTTTGGCGCACTTCTCGACGAAAGCGACGATTTGAAGCGTCTGGTTGCGAGCCCGGTGTTTTCCGCCGAGGATCAGTTCAAGGCAATCACCGCGATCTGCGAAAAGGCCGGTATTTCCGGTCTCGCTCTCAATTTCCTCAAGGTTGTTGCGAATAACCGCCGTCTCTTTGCCGTTCCCGGCATGATCCGCGCCTACCGCACCATTGCCGCCGCCCACCGCGGCGAAATCACCGCCGAGGTCACCTCGGCACATGCGCTCGACGAGGCGCAGGAAACTGAACTGAAAGCGGCGCTGAAGAGCGTTACCGGCAAGGATGTGACGATTTCCGTTACCGTCGACCCGTCGATCCTCGGCGGCCTGATCGTCAAGGTCGGCTCTCGCCAGATCGATACGTCTCTTCGCACCAAACTTTCCACCCTTAAGCTTGCACTGAAAGAGGTTGGCTGATGGATATCCGCGCCGCGGAAATTTCCGCAATTCTGAAAGATCAAATCAAAAATTTCGGCAACGAGGCGGAAGTCTCGGAAGTCGGCCAGGTGCTTTCCGTCGGTGACGGTATCGCCCGCGTTTATGGCCTCGACAATGTTCAGGCCGGCGAAATGGTCGAGTTTCCCGGCGGCATCCGCGGCATGGCGCTCAACCTCGAAGCCGACAACGTCGGTGTGGTTATCTTCGGTTCGGACCGTGACATCAAGGAAGGCGACACCGTAAAGCGGACTGGCGCTATCGTTGACGTTCCGGTCGGTCCGGAACTGCTCGGCCGCGTCGTTGACGCGCTGGGTAACCCGATCGACGGCAAGGGCCCGATCAATGCCGCCAAGCGTTCGCGCGTTGACGTCAAGGCTCCCGGCATCATTCCGCGCAAGTCGGTTCATGAGCCGATGTCGACCGGCCTCAAGGCCATTGACGCCCTGATCCCGGTTGGCCGCGGCCAGCGCGAGCTCGTCATCGGCGACCGCCAGACCGGCAAGACCGCCATCATTCTCGATACGATCCTGAACCAGAAGGCCATTCACGACAATGGTCCTGACGGGGACAAGCTCTATTGCGTCTACGTCGCTATCGGTCAGAAGCGTTCGACCGTCGCCCAGTTCGTGAAGGTTCTGGAAGAGCGCGGCGCGCTGCAGTATTCGATCATCGTTGCCGCCACGGCTTCCGATCCGGCTCCGATGCAGTACCTCGCTCCGTTCGCCGGCTGCGCCATGGGCGAATATTTCCGTGACAACGGCAAGCACGCTCTCATCGGTTACGACGACCTTTCCAAGCAGGCCGTTGCCTATCGTCAGATGTCGCTTCTGCTGCGCCGTCCTCCGGGCCGCGAAGCTTATCCGGGCGACGTTTTCTACCTTCACTCCCGTCTTCTCGAGCGCGCTGCAAAGCTCTCCGACGAAATGGGCGCTGGTTCGCTGACGGCTCTGCCTGTCATCGAAACCCAGGGTAATGACGTTTCGGCCTTTATTCCGACCAACGTGATCTCGATCACCGACGGCCAGATCTTCCTTGAAACCGACCTGTTCTATCAGGGTATCCGCCCGGCCGTTAACGTCGGTCTGTCGGTTTCGCGTGTTGGTTCCGCCGCCCAGATCAAGGCGATGAAGCAGGTTGCCGGTTCGATCAAGGGTGAACTCGCCCAGTATCGCGAAATGGCCGCCTTCGCCCAGTTCGGTTCGGACCTCGACGCTTCCACGCAGCGCCTGCTCAACCGCGGCGCTCGCCTGACCGAGCTTCTGAAGCAGCCGCAGTTCTCTCCGCTCAAGACGGAAGAACAGGTTGCGGTGATCTTCGCCGGCGTCAACGGTTACCTCGACAAGGTTCCGGTCGCACAGGTCGGCAAGTTCGAGCAGGGCCTGCTCTCCTACCTCCGGTCGGAAGGCAAGGCGATCCTCGACACCATCCGCACGGAAAAGGCTATCAGCGACGATACCAAGGGCAAGCTCAAGGGCGCTCTTGACAGCTTCGCCAAGTCTTTCTCGTAATCAGGGCTCTTTTACTCGGACGGATAACGGATGCCTTCACTAAAGGATCTGAAAAACCGCATTGCCTCCGTAAAGGCGACGCAGAAGATTACCAAGGCGATGAAAATGGTCGCCGCGGCGAAGCTTCGGCGCGCCCAGGAAGCTGCGGAGGCCGCCCGGCCTTATTCTCAGCGCATGAGCGCCGTTCTCGCCAACATCGCCAAGGCGGTCGAGGCAGACGTTGCTCCGGCGCTGATGACCGGCACCGGCAAGGACGACGTGCACCTGCTCGTCGTCTGCACGGCTGAACGTGGCCTTTGCGGCGGTTTCAACTCGCAGATTTCCCGTTTTGCCCGCGATCACGCCCGCAAGCTGATTTCGGAAGGCAAGACGGTCAAGATCATCACGGTTGGCAAGAAGGGTTACGACAGCCTTCGCCGCGAATTTGCAGCCAATGTCATCGAGCGTATCGAGCTACGCGACGTGAAGAGGGTCGGTTTTGAAAACGCCGACCAGATCGCCAAGAAGGTGATTTCGCTCTTCAACGCTGGCGAGTTCGATGTCTGCACGCTGATCTATTCGGAATTCAAGTCCGTCATCAGCCAGATCCCGACCGGCCTGCAGCTCATTCCGGCCGCAACGCCTGTTGTGGAAGAGGATGCCGCGACGCAGAGCGCCGTCTACGAATATGAACCGGATGCGGCTTCTATTCTGGAAGACCTTATTCCGCGCAACATTTCGGTTCAGGTTTTCCGGGCTCTGCTCGAAAACGTTGCCGGTGAAATGGGCGCCAAGATGAGCGCGATGGACAATGCAACGCGCAATGCCGGTGAGATGATCAACAAGCTGACGCTTTCCTACAACCGTCAGCGTCAGGCTCAGATCACCAAGGAACTCATTGAAATCATTTCGGGCGCGGAAGCGCTCTGAGGTAAGGAAAGAGGGTAAGGATAATGGCTAAGGCAGCTACCCCCAAGAAAACCGCAGCGGTGAACGGCGCGGGCAAGGTTACCCAGGTTATCGGCGCTGTTGTCGACGTGGCGTTCGAAGGCGAACTGCCTCCGATCCTGAACGCGCTCGAAACCGAGAACAACGGCAACCGCCTCGTTCTGGAAGTCGCGCAGCATCTCGGTGAAAACGTCGTCCGTACGATCGCCATGGACTCGACCGAAGGTCTGGTTCGCGGTCAGGCCGTCGTCAACACGGGCGCTCCGATCGAGGTTCCGGTCGGTCCAGAAACGCTCGGCCGCATCATGAACGTCATCGGCGAGCCGGTTGACGAAGCCGGTCCGATCGTAACGGCCAAGAAGCGCGCCATCCACCAGGACGCACCTGCCTATGTCGAACAGTCGACGGAAGCGCAGATCCTCGTCACCGGCATCAAGGTCGTCGACCTTCTCGCACCTTACGCCAAGGGCGGCAAGATCGGCCTGTTCGGCGGCGCCGGCGTTGGCAAGACCGTTCTCATCATGGAACTCATCAACAACGTCGCCAAGGCACACGGCGGTTACTCGGTATTCGCCGGCGTTGGTGAGCGTACCCGCGAAGGCAACGACCTCTATCACGAAATGATTGAGTCGAACGTCAACAAGCTTGGCGGCGGTGAAGGCTCCAAGGCTGCGCTGGTTTACGGCCAGATGAACGAACCGCCGGGCGCCCGCGCCCGCGTCGCTCTGACCGGTCTGACGATCGCTGAAAACTTCCGCGACGAAGGCCAGGACGTTCTGTTCTTCGTGGACAACATCTTCCGCTTCACGCAGGCTGGTTCGGAAGTGTCGGCTCTGCTCGGCCGTATTCCTTCGGCCGTGGGCTACCAGCCGACGCTGGCAACCGACATGGGCCAGATGCAGGAACGTATCACCACCACGACCAAGGGTTCTATCACCTCGGTTCAGGCGATTTACGTTCCCGCCGACGACTTGACCGACCCCGCGCCGGCCACTTCGTTCGCCCACTTGGACGCAACGACGGTTCTGTCGCGTTCGATCGCCGAAAAGGGTATTTACCCGGCTGTTGACCCGCTCGACTCCACCTCGCGTATGCTTGATCCGATGATCGTCGGCGAAGAGCACTATGAAGTGGCCCGTAAGGTTCAGTCGACCCTGCAGCGCTACAAGGCTCTCCAGGACATCATCGCCATCCTCGGCATGGACGAACTGTCGGAAGAAGACAAGCTGACGGTTGCCCGCGCCCGCAAGATCGAGCGCTTCCTGTCGCAGCCGTTCTTCGTTGCCGAAGTCTTCACCGGTTCTCCGGGCAAGCTCGTCGCTCTCGAAGACACGATCAAGGGCTTCAAGGGCCTCGTCAACGGCGAATACGACAGCCTGCCGGAAGCTGCTTTCTACATGGTCGGTTCGATGGAAGAAGCCATCGAAAAGGCGAAGAAGCTGGCTGCCGAGGCTGCCTGATCATGAATTGGCAGGCGCGTGGTTCTAGCCGCGCGCCTCGCCGACAATGGTGGCGAAACCGGAACGGCTTTGCCTGCGTTGTAAAAGACAAGTCCGTGACGCCCGCGTAATTGAAAAGAAGTGAATAGCCATGGCTGACAGTTTCAAATTCGATCTCGTTTCCCCGGAGCGTCTGCTCGTTTCCGAAACGGTTACGGAAGTCGTCATCCCGGCTACGCTGGGTGAAATGACCGTTCTGGCCAATCACGCGCCGACGATGACCACCATCAAGCCGGGCCTGGTAACGGTGAAGTTCGCTTCCGGCGAGACGCATAAATATGTCGTCTTCGGCGGTTTTGCCGATATTCTGCCGACCGGCTGCACGCTTCTCGCTGAATCGGCTGTTTCTGCCGATGATATGTCTCCCGACACGCTGCAAAAGCGTATCGCCGCGGCCAAGGCCGAGATCGAAGAAGGCAATCATCATCACGAGCATCTGACCAAGCTTGAAAAGCACCTTTACGAACTGACGAACCTGCATGAGGTTCTCGTCGCTGCTTGAAAGCACCGGGCGGGTTCGAAAGAATGACTGCCCACAAAAAACTTAAAGCAGAAAGCGGCCGTTTCGGTCGCTTTTTTGTTTTCGGCCTCCAGCCCGTCAGGCGTGACATGGCTCTCTGCGCGCGCTGTTCAGTCAAGTCTGCACGAGGCTGTAGAATGTCGCTGGCAGAATTGCGCGACTGATTTACGTGCGAGAAATGGGGGAACGCTGAATAATGCCGCGCCTCCTGCGGTTCCCAATCGACCGGCGGCGCGGGAAACCGATTCCGATTTTCAGGGCTATAGGTTAGATGTGATGCCGGGAAGAGATGTCGCTTCTGTATCGTGAGCGGTATTGGATAAAGTTTCGTGACGGAGGAGTAATCGGCGTGTCGGCATCGGCAAAGGCAAGTTACCGAAGGGTCGCAAGAACCGCTCTGCGGGAAGGGGTTGTCAGCAGCGGTGAGCGTGCTGTGCCTGAGGAGGTGCCGGTCGCCTTTTCTTACGGTGGCAGCACGCATGCCGTGATGATGGCCAGCCCGGCGGATCTTGTCGATTTCGCCGTCGGTTTCAGCCTCACGGAGGGGATCATCTCCACGCGGGCGGAAGTCCATTCCATCGAGGTGGTTGAGGCCGGACAGGGTTATGATGTCCAGGTGGATTTACAGGACGCCAATGCCGATGCCCTGCGGGCAAGACGGCGGCATATGGCAGGGCCGGTGGGCTGCGGTCTTTGTGGCATCGAATCCATAGAACAGGCCGTTCGCGTGGTTCCGGATCTGAGCGACATCAGAAACAGCGTTGGCGGCCATGATATCGTTGCTGCAATCAGGGCGCTGAACGATGCTCAAAGCCTCAACCGTGAAACCAGGGCCGTTCACGGTGCGGGCTTTTATAATGTGAAAGAGGGGTTGTTGGCAGTGCGTGAAGATGTCGGCCGGCACAATGCACTCGACAAGCTCGCAGGTGCGGTCATGAATGCCGGCTTGGCGACCGGGGAGGGCATCGTGGCTGTTACCAGTCGGCTGTCGGTGGAGATGGTGCAGAAGACGGCCATTCTCGGCAGCCCCATTCTGGCGGCAATTTCAGCACCCACCGCACTTGCCATCGAAACGGCCGAGAGGGCGGGCATCACGCTTGTGGCGCTGGTACGGGGTGAAGACTTCGAAATCTTCACCCGCGCGGATCGTATCATTCTATAACCCAGAGGCCGCCTCATTCGGTGGCCTCTGGTTTCTAAAATTCGGCCCATTCGGCTGCCGCGTTCCCATGGGATATTGGCACGGCATATCGTGGCTGCGGGGCAGGCAGTCTGGTGACGGCGGCTGGTTTTTTGTCGGCCAGGCGGGCGGGTGATGCCGATGCCTCATGCGATATTCTGAACTGCCGCAGCAATTCGTGCAGATTTTCCGCCTCACTGGCCAGGCCGTGGCTTGCGGCAGTGGTTTCCTCCACCATGGCGGCGTTCTTCTGGGTCGCCTGGTCCATGACGTTGACGGCCTGATTGATTTCTCGGAGGCCATTGGCCTGTTCGCGTGAGGCCTCGACGATCGCCGAGACATTGGTGTCGATTTCACCCATCTGCGACTGGATATCCCGCAAGGCCTCGCCGGTCCTGCCAACAAGATCGACACCATTGGCGACCTGCTCGCGGGAGGTATTGATCAGGGATTTGATTTCCTTCGCAGCCACGGCGGATCGTTGCGCCAGTTCGCGTACTTCCTGCGCCACCACCGCAAAACCCTTGCCGGCTTCACCGGCGCGGGCGGCTTCAACGCCCGCATTCAAGGCCAGAAGATTGGTCTGGAACGCGATGTCGTCAATAACGCCAATAATGTTGGTGATCTCGCCGGAGGAGCGCGAAATCGCGTCCATGGCGGAGATCGCCTGCTGAACGATGTCACCGGAGTGCTCGGCATGTTCTCTTGTCCGCAGCACCAGCTTGCCGGCCTCGCCGGCGCGCTGGCTGGCGTCGGAGACGGTGGTGGTGATTTCCTCCAGGGCGGCTGCGGTTTCCTCCAGCGAGGCCGCCTGTTGTTCGGTGCGTTGCGAGAGCTGATCGGCGGCGATGCGGATCTCGCCGGAGCCGGAGGCAATCGTCGAGGCATTGTGGGCGATGGTCTGCATGGTGGCCTGCAGCTTGCTGACGACCTCATTGAAATCCGCCCGCAGCTTTTCCATGCTGGGCACGAAGCTGTTGTCGAGGCGCTGTACGAGATCGCCTTCGGCCAGTGCCTGCAGGGCTTCGGCAAGCACGGTGATGGCGCTCATGCGCGGTGTCACATCCGTGGCGAATTTCACCACTTTGACCACTTTTCCCGTGTCATCCAGTACTGGATTATAGGCGGCCTGGATCCATATTTCCTTGCCGTTCTTTCCGTAGCGGACAAATTCATCCGAGATGAATTCCCCGGCCGCCAGCCGCTGCCAGAAATTGCCATAGGCAGACGAGGCGGCATAGGTGGGATCGCAGAACATGCGATGGTGCCTGCCCTCGATTTCCTTGAGGTCGTAATTCACGGTGGCGCAGAAATTCGGATTGGCGGTGATGATGGTGCCGTCGGGAAAAAATTCGATGGTGGCCTGCGAGCGGGAGAGCGCTTCCAGCTTGCCTGCATCATCCACGGCCTTGATTTTCTTGGCGGTGATGTCGGTGGCAATCTTGACCACCTTATAGGGCTTGCCCGAACGGAAAACCGGGTTGTAGGAGGCCTCGATCCAGATGACCGAGCCGTCCTTGCGGATGCGGCGATATTCCTTCGCCTGAAATTCACCGCGGGCAAGAGAATCCCAGAAATCCTGATAGGCCCGCGACGCGATAAGCTCGCTGTCGCAGAAGATGCGATGATGTTTGCCGACGATCTCGGTGAGATCATAACCCAGCGCCGCGCAGAAATTTTTATTCGCGGTGAGAATATTGCCTTTAAGATCGAATTCTATGACTGCCTGCGATCTGGATATCGCATCGAGCAAGTTCCTGTTATCTGCGCTTTTCCCTAACCCCAGCATTAGACGTCCCCCAAAATCAGCCGACGGCGCGGTGAGCCGCACAGGAGATGCGGTCCACGTCGTATCATGTTGAACAACGAACAGGTTTGCCGCTGAAGGCGGCAATGCAGGCACTTCTGTCTCTCGGCCCTTGGTCAGGTATCTGCCCGCGTGATGATTGTGCTGGCGCGCTACTGATCTACGGCTATTAATATTAGACATCTATAATATTAAAAATGTTCTTATTTAATAAAACAGATGAAAAGGAAAAACAAAACCGCCGGGCGGGTGCTCCGGCGGTCTGAATTAACCGGTGGCCTTGCGGTGGCTAGGCCAGCCGAAAAGGCCTGATCAAGCGGCGAGGTCTTCCGCTTCGGTTCCCTTGAACATCTTCGCAAGGTTCAGGAAGCAGATCATGCCGTGTTCGTTGGCAATGATGCCTTCCGAATAGGACTTGTCGAACGAGGCCGAGATTTCCGGAACCGGCTGAACCTGGTTTGCGGGGATAGTCAGAATGTCGGAAACCCGGTCGACCAGCATGCCGATGACCATATTGTGCACTTCCGCCACCACAATGGCGCTTCTCTCATTGGCGACGGTGCTCTTCATGCCGAGCTTGTGGGCCAGATCGATGATCGGAATGACCGAGCCGCGCAGGTTCATGACGCCAATGACGTCTTTCGGCGCGTGGGGAATGGGCGTGGAGGGCGCCCAGCCGCGAATTTCGCGGATGGTCGTCGTCTTCACGCAGAATTCCTGATCATGCAGGCGGAACGCGATGATTTCGAGCGTCTCACCGCCAAAATTGGTAGAGTTAATCATTGCCATCAGAATTCTTCCCAATGCTCGCTGTGGAGGCCGGCGCAAGTGCACCGACACTTGCATATGCGGATTTGGCGTTCTGCCTGGTGCCTGAACAGCCGGAAACAATATTTCCGTCTTCAATGGAAGATTCGTAGCATGAGATGGTTTCGCAAACCTAAATGTGAACCGCCTCAATATTCCTTCTCGTAAAATATACCGGCTGCGCCTTCACCATCGCCGCCCGCCTCACCGCGCAGCTTCACACCACGCCCGACATCGAGGTTGATGATCGCCTTTGCGCCGGACTCGCCGCTTTGCTGCAGCTCGAGATAGGTTCTTTCGTTGAGATATTTGCCGGCGGAAACGCGGGCCTGTCCTTCGGAATCGGTCGAAATATCGAGATCGTCGACACCGAGATTGCTTCTGAGCTTGTCGAACAGCGAGGTGGAGCGCCCGCCGGCCAGCTGGGCGGCGGCATCGGCCAGCCTTGCGATCTGCAGAGCCGAGAGTTTCGACATGGACTGGCCAAAGATCAGCTGCGCCATCACCTCATCCTGCGGCAGGGCGGGCGCCGAGGAGAAAGCAAAGGTCGGATCGTTGGCATTGCCGGAAACGGACACGGTGATGGTCGTCGAGCCGACCGTCGAGTCCGCCTTCATGTCGAGAACCGGGACGAGGCCGCCGCCGAAACTGATATTGCCGGTGGTGAAATCGAGGCGGCGGGTGAGGATTTCAAGCCTGCCGCGACGCATTTCAAAGCCGCCGGAAATGACTGGAACGGCCGCCGTGCCGCGGATCGTCAGATTGCCCGTGAGTTCCGCATCGATGCCGCGTCCGCGTACGAAGATGCCGCTCGGGGCATTCACCTGCAGATCGAGGTTGATGGTGGACGAACTGCCGCTGCCGCCCTGATCGCCGCCGAGGGCCTTGGCCTGGGCTCGGACCTTCGGCGGGGCGTTCTTGTGCTTGACGTCGATTTCCGTCAGCGAAGCCGGGAGTTTTTCGGGAATGGTGATGGCGCTTCTGTCCAGCGTCAGATTGCCGCCCAGTATCGGGGAATTCAGCAGCGGGCCTTTCAGCGTCAGCGTACCGCTCACCACCGTCGTCACCAGCGTGCCGTCATTGTAACCGGCGCGATCCAGCGTGATCGATATATCGGCGGGGAAACCCGAGCCGCCGGCAATACCGACGCTGCCGGTTCCGGAAATCGTTCCGCCACCGGCGAGCTTCCCGTTCAATCGGGAAATGACGGCGCGATCACGGTCGAAGGTGATTGTTGCGCCCAGGCCATTGATCGTCAGGTTTCGGCGCACATCCGTCAGGCGCGTGCCATCGGTGGTGATGCTGCCGGTTACGGCGGGCGCGGAAGCGCTGCCGGATATTTTCACATCGATGGCCGCGGTGCCGTCCACATCGAGCCCCTGCGCTGCGGTTTGCGCTGCAACGGCGGAGAAGGGCAACCTGCCGGAAAAAGCCATGGAAAGCGGGCGATTGCCGGCGATGCCGAGCGTACCGCCGCCGGAAAGCGACATGCCGCCCTGGCCGGTCACATCAGTGTCGATCTGCAGGTTACCGCCAGCAAAACGGCCGTTCGCCTTGATGCCGAGCGCGGCGAGCCCCGCGGCGCGTGTCTGCGCGACCTCAGCGTTAACCCAGTTCAGATTGTAATCGACAGAGGGGTCGGATGCCGCACCCTTGGCACTGACCGTGCCGGAGATGTTGCCGGCGGCATCCAGCCCGGCGGCGAAGGCGTTTGCAAGACTGGCGGGGAGCGAACGGATATCGGCCCTGATGTCGAGTGTCGACCCGGCGGTGCCGTTGACCTCCACACGCCCGTCGCCCGTGACGATTGTCAGATCGGAGATGCGGGCCGCGCCGTTCTGGATGGCGATGGTGCTTGGTTTTTCAAGCCGCACCGCAATGCCCTTGGGGGCGGCGGAAAAAGCCTCGACCCGCACCGTCATCGGCGATCCGCCTGTTTCGGCGCTGCCCTTCACCACCAGCGGCGCGTTGTCATAACGGCCGTTGACGTCGAACGCAGTCGTGGTACCGGAATGGCCGATGGTGGCGTTCAGGCCTGATATCGCAGCGGCGCCGGCATTGACGCTGTCGGCGCTGACCTTGCCATTGATGGCGAGCGCCTGAAGATCATCGATGGAAATATCGGCGGCGAGCTTGGAGATCGTTGTTGTGCCCTGACGGATGCTGCCGCCATTCGCCTTTATCGTCGCGGCGATCCGGCCATTGGCGTTGCTCAGCGCGATATCGCCGGCAATATCGCCATCTGCCTGCTGCGCTGCAAGCGCGGCCAGCAGGGCGAGATCGGGGAAGTTGAAGGAAAGAGTGCCGCTCGGAAGGAATTGCTGCGAGAATTGCAGTTGACCGTTCAAGATATTGCGGCCCACCGCAACATGAAGTTCGGGTATCGCCGTGCCGTTTTCGGTCTGAACCACATTGGCGTTGGCGTCGATCTTCTGCCTGTCGAGGCTGCCGCTGGCTGTCAGCTTTGCCTGTGGTGCGGCCGGGTCGGCCTTGCCTGACGCGTTGACCTTCAGTGCTTCAAGCGCTCGTCCGGCAAGGGTCGCGCTTTCGGAACTCAGGGTGACGTTGAAATCAGGCGCGGTGAGCGCGCCGCTGGCTTCGATTGCAAAATCTGCAACACCTTTCGCCTGCGGCGTCAGCTTTTCGAGAGCCGGGAACTTGCCCGTCAGGCTGGCATTCAGTGCGTCGTTTTCGAGACTGACACTGCCTGCCGCCTCGATCGTTCCGGATTTCACGACGAGGTTCTCAACGCCGGTGCGCCCGCCGATGGTCAGGTCGATATCGCCCTGTAGGGCAATGGTGGTATCGAATTTTTCCGCGAGCGCCGGCGGAAGAGTGGCGGGCAGCGCAAAGAGCTGCACACTCGATGTCAGGCGGCTGTCGGCGAGATTGAAACTGCCGTTCAGCGTTCCGCCGACGCTTGCGCTTTCCAGCGTCGCGCCGTCAAAACCGATGGCGGAAGAGGTGAGGCTGAGCGGCGCCTTGATGGTGAGCGGCGCACGCACCAACCGGTCGATATCCGGGCTGACGAAGGAGGATTGGGCCACCGCGAGAACGGTGGCGATCGTGCCGCTGCGGTCCGCAATATTAAGATCGGCGCTTTCGGCGGTCAGTTTAAAATCGTCAAGCCTGCCCTGCGGCAGGGAAAGGCTGCGCAGGGACACAGTGGTGTTGAGATGCGCGGCATCCGCACCGCCCTTCAGGGAGAGATCGAGGCCGTTGATGAGGGCCTGAACTTCGCCATTGCTCAGCGGCCAGCGAAAATCCACGGGCCCGGCCGTGCCGATGAGATTGGCGGCGAGATCGTTCTGGCCGTTCGGATCGACGGTGCCGGATGCCGTCAGCAGCAATGTACCTGTCTCCAGCGTGCTGCTGCCGATTTCGATGCGGCCCTGCGGTGAGAGCGTGGCGTTTGCATCGAGCTTTGTCTCACCGGCAAAAAGCTGGCGGAAGGCGGGAGGCAGAAGCAGGTCGGGCTGGCCACCGCCTGTGATTTCGATACGGCGCGTTCCGTCTTCGCCGAGTAGGTGGCGGCCGGTGACGTTGACGACAGGGTTGCCGGCGACATTGCCACGCAGCGTGCCCGTCCAGTTGGAAAGAGGGCCTTCGCCATTGAGGTCTATCGCCACGGCAGGTGTGCCGGGAAGCGACAGCAGCGTGGCGAGAAGACCGCCCTCGGGCTCCTTCATTTCCGCTTTCAGCTTCAGAACATTCTCATTCGGAAGGAAAGCGACGTCGGCATTGACCTCCGCATCCGGCGCATTCAATCGGTGAGCGGTGAGAGACAGCCGCATATCGTCCTGAGCGGCCTTGAGATTGCCTTCGGCGGTCAGGTCGAAAGGACGACCGAGAAGCGATTGCCCGAGGCTGATATCGGGAAAGCGGAAATTGTCGATGGCGATTTCGATCGGCAGCGAGGAACTACCGGAACTCTTGGCTGTCGTTTGCTCGGGCGCAAGCGGCTTGCGTTCGACATCGATCGACCCGGCCGAGACCCGATCGGCATGGAAGGTGCCGGCAAGCAGCGAAAGCGGCGACCAGTCCACCGCGATCTGGTTCACGCGGGCATAGGGTCCCTGCCTGTCCGAGAGGGTGACATTGTCGAGCCGCAGGCGCCCGGTCAAAAGGCCGCTCGGTGGAGAAATCTCGATTATCTGATCGGGCGTGGAAACGAGCGATGAAATCTGCTTTGCGGCAATTCTTGCGCCCATCGGCGTAAAACCGACGAACAGAACCGCAAGCAACACCAGCGCCACGCCGCACAAAGCGACGTAACCCAGCCATTTCAGCAATCGAATCAACGTTTTCATAAAGGGTAATCTACACTCTGTTGCAAGGGTGTTCGACCGCGGCGTTTAAAAAGACTGGCCGATGCCAGCATAAATGCCGAAACTGTTACCGCCGTCATATTTATCAAGCGGCATGGCGACATCGAGACGCAGAGGCCCGAAGGGTGTCGCGTAACGCAGACCGATACCGGCGCCAGCCCGGATATCGGAAAAATCGGGTGTCACGTCTTCCGAAACCACGCCCGCATCGATGAAGGGCACGATGCCGATCGTATCGGTAACCTTGATGCGGGCTTCGATGGAGCCGACGACATAGGAGCGGCCGCCCGTCGCGTCGCCGGCGGCATTATAGGGCGATATTTCCTGGTAGCTGTAGCCGCGCACCGATCCGCCGCCGCCGGCATAAAAACGCCTGGTGGTGGGTATGTCCTGCAGATCGCTGCCGCCGACCAGCACGCCGCCGGAAAGTTTTCCGGCCATGATCAGCCGGTCCTCGGCGCCAAGTCCCTTGTAGCCCGAAATGGAACCTTCGAAGGAGGAAAAGAAGGTGCCGTTCAGTGCTTCATAGCTCGGCTTGGCGGCCACCGCGGCGCGAAAGCCTTCAGTGGGATTGAGCTTGTCGTCGCGGGTATCACGAATGAATTCCAGCGGTATGGAGGTGGTCAGATATTCGTTCTTGCCGAAGGCGTCTTCGGTATCGGCCCATTGCACCTCGAGACCGGCCGCGGCGGTGTCGGTATCGTTGAGTTCATAGGCAAAACCGGCCGTGCCCGTCAGCGTCTTTGCCTCATAGGTATCGGGATGTTCGGTCTTGGCGATCAGGCTGGTCTTGAAGGTCGTGCGTGGATTGAACATACCGGGTTTGGTGAAAGTGATGCCCGCCGAATAATCCATGCCTTCGACGCTCGATGCTTCGGCGATGCGCGAGACCGAGCCTTCGATACGCAGCGATTCCGCCTGTCCGAACAGGTTGCGGTGACCCCAGTAACCCTGGAGGCCAATGCCTTCCGTGGTGGAATATTGCGCGCCGACACCGAAATAGCGGTGCTTGCCTTCAGACACCTCGATGGTGAGCGGAATGGTGCCGTCGCGGGCGAGCGTTCCCGCCTCCTTGATGGTCAGGCTGGAAAAGACGCCCAGCTGGCGCAGCCTGTCGGCGGCCTTGCGCAGCTTTTCCGGCGAATAGGGCTCACCGCCATTGAGGCGTGAATAACGGCGTATGAAATCGCCATCGACGGTTTTTTCGCCTGAAACGGTGACCGTGCCGAGCGGGGCGACGGGACCGCCTTCAGCCGCCATGGTAATGTCAACCGTGCTGGTCGCGTGGTTTGCTACCGCCTCGCGCTTTGTCAGCTTCGCAAGCGGCCGGCCTTCGGCCTTCAGATCGTCGATCAGCTTGTTGCCGGCGCGGATGATCGCCAGAGAGCCGGCATCGCCGCCGCTGATCAGGCCATATTCTTCGAGGTTGCGACCGGTCACATCGCCTTCGAGC
The DNA here is from genome assembly GCF_029840625.1 of Agrobacterium sp. GD03872. Taxonomy (NCBI): domain Bacteria; kingdom Pseudomonadati; phylum Pseudomonadota; class Alphaproteobacteria; order Hyphomicrobiales; family Rhizobiaceae; genus Agrobacterium; species Agrobacterium sp. GD03872. Next base: position 76,149 of record NZ_JAOCCY010000005.1, on the reverse strand, counting down.
CGGACGTTGCCAAGCGTGAACTTCGGACCGGGCGTCACCGTTATGACCACGGGTACCGGCACGCTGTGATCGAAAACCGGATTGGGCGGCAGCTCGTCGACGTTTTTCCCGGCCACCGTAACGTTGACGATGCCGCCATAACGGGCGTTTTCATAAAGGGCTGCAATCAGCCTGTCCCTGTCGTCTCTTGCCTTTATCAGAAGGCCGAGATCGCCGGAGGCGGGCTTGTCCTTGTCGGCCAGGAGAAGCGAGCTGTTTTCGAGGCTTTCTTTCAGGGATTTGTCAGCGTCGGCAGCATTCAGCGTAACGGCGTATTTTACCGGATTGATAACTTCGACTTCAGGTTCCTCCGAACCCCACAGCCGCATGCCGAACAGTTTGAAGGCGAAGGCGTCACGCGTAAACGCCGGATACAAAGCGAACGTGAAAGCAACCGCAAGTGCGGTGCCAGCCTTCCGATACGCAATACCTGTCTTCGGGTTAGTTCGTGTTCTTCGCATAAGCTGCTTTATGGTTGAGCCTTTATTGTCGCCCTAACCCGTTTCCTGTCCGTTAACATTGCAATTTAATCATAAATAAACGGCTTTGAGGACCCTTCTTCCTGTCTTTTGCCCGCCACAACGCAAAAAGCCCCGGGTGACCGGGGCTTCTGTGCAACGGTATCTCGTGACGAGATTAGCGGCAACGTGCCGTGTAACGCTGACCGTACTGGTCGCGATAATAGCAATAACCCGGCTCAGAAGCATTGCCGATCAGGGCGCCGCCTACACCGCCGATTGCTGCGCCGACTGCCGCGCCACGAACGTTGCCCGTGATGGCTCCGCCAATAACAGCACCGGAAACGGCGCCGATCGACGCACCCTTCTCAGTCTGCGTGCAGCTTGCAAGCGACAGGCCGACGAGCGCAAATATGATTGCCTTTTTCATGAAACTCTCTCCAACGTTACAATGAGCTCTTCGGCTCGGTAGGCGTCCCATATTTATCTGCGGCGACTGCTACCTCCGACCGCCACAGATAACTAACAATTCGATGCCGTTTAGGGAAGCCTCCTCTTCAGGCATTCCTCCCGAGCGCAGATCGATTGCGTCCCAAACAACGGGGCCGTGCGAAAAAGGTTCCAGATTTCGCGGTTTTTTGATGTGAATCAATTTTGTACTTTTCATCGGCTTCTATAAACGGTTTATTGGAATGGTTCAAAACAACGGCGAATTGACGCAGAGGCAGTTAAAGTGACCTGCATGGGTTGACGGCCCCGGTGTCGGGGCAGAAAACGATCTGGTCAATTCTGGAGCATGGCATGGACTTCGAGGCATTTTTCACGACAGAACTGCAAAGCCTGCATTCTGAGGGACGTTATCGCGTTTTTGCGGATATCGAACGCCAGCAGGGTAATTTCCCCCGCGCGACACGGTATAACGCCAATGGCGAGCGTAAGGATGTCACGGTTTGGTGTTCCAACGACTATCTCGGCATGGGCCAGAACCCGAAAGTCATCGAAGCCATGAAAGCCGCCATCGATCACTGTGGCGCGGGTGCGGGAGGCACCCGGAATATTTCTGGCACCAACCACTACCACGTCCTGCTCGAGCGCGAACTTGCCGACCTCCACGGCAAGGAATCGGCGCTGATTTTCACCTCGGGTTATGTTTCCAACTGGGCCACCCTCGGTACGCTCGGTCAGAAAATTCCGGGCCTGATCATTTTCTCGGATGCGCTCAACCATGCATCGATGATCGAAGGCATCCGTTACGGCCGTTGCGAGCGGGTGATCTGGAAGCACAACGATCTCGAAGACCTCGAGGCAAAGCTGAAGGCGGCGGATCCGAATGCGCCGAAGCTGATCGCCTTCGAATCCGTCTATTCGATGGATGGCGATATCGCGCCGATCAAGGAAATCTGCGATCTGGCCGACCGTTATGGCGCGATGACCTATCTCGACGAAGTCCACGCCGTCGGCATGTACGGACCGCGCGGCGGCGGCATCGCCGAGCGCGAAGGCCTGATGGATCGCCTGACGATCATTGAGGGAACGCTCGGCAAGGCCTTCGGCGTCATGGGCGGTTATATTACCGGTTCTACAGCGGTCTGCGACTTCATCCGCTCCTTCGCTTCCGGCTTCATCTTCACGACGGCCTTGCCGCCGTCGCTTGCCGCCGGCGCGATTGCGTCGATCCAGCATCTGAAGGCAAGCCCCTTCGAGCGCGCCCGCCATCAGGACCGGGTGCGCAAGCTACGCGGCCTTCTCGATGCGCGCGGTATTCCGCACATGGACAACCCAAGCCACATCGTGCCTGTCATGGTGGGCGATGCCGCCAAGTGCAAATGGATTTCGGATATCCTGCTCGATAGTCACGGGGTCTATGTGCAGCCGATCAATTATCCGACCGTGCCGCGCAAGACCGAGCGCCTGCGCATTACGCCGACACCGCTGCATAGTGATGCCGATATCGAGCATCTGGTTGGCGCTCTGCACCAGCTCTGGTCGCATTGTGCGCTGGCGCGGGCGGTGGCGTGAGGTTCGCCGGAGTTTTCTGAATGTAAAGATGAAGAGAAGCGAGCTCGGATAGCGGGGTGAGATGCAGAGGCCAGTCCAGTATCCCAAACCGGAAGATTTCATAGCCGCGCTCGCCAATCCGTTCGACAGCGAAGCCGTCACGAAGGTTGTGGCGCCTTTTGGTCTGAGTTGGTCGAAAGCCGTCAAACTCGACAGGGATCTGGCGATATTTGATCTCAGCGCGACAGCGTTCGGCGTGGACTTTCATTTCAAAGATCAGGGTCTGGTGAATGAAAACGATGGCCATTCCGTTGGTGAGGGTCCCAACCTGCTGACCAGTTGTGCTTGCTGGGGTTATGAGAAAGGTGTCGAAACCTATGGCGGGCCTTTGTGGAGAGACCTTCGTTTCTCAGACACCACAGCCGATGCAATCGCCAAGCTGGGTGAGCCGAACCGGATCGGACGATACGATATTCACCGTTGGATTTTTCCGGATTTCCAGCTGTCGATCCACTGGAACAGCCCAGACAAAATCCGCGTCGTATCTTACTGGATGGTATCGGAATAGACCGCACCTCTGTGGCGATGCCGTTTAAGCCGCTTTTCCGATGTCGGCGACTATCTCCATCGCATGATCTCGGGCCTCCTCATCCGCTGCGAAAACGTCTTCAATCGTGGCTGCGGAGCGACCGTCATGCATGCGGTCCATGACCGTTTCGACGATCTCGGCCATATCGAGAAAACCGATATTGCCCGCAACGAAAGCGTGAAAGGCGGTCTCTTCGGCGGCGTTCAGGGCGGCGCCCTGCAAACCGCCGCGCTCCAGCGCCGTGCGGGCCAGACGGATCGCCGGGAAACGGGCTTCATCCGGCGCTTCGAAATCCAGCCGCGCCAGTTTTGCGAAATCCAGCCGCTCGACACTCAGATTGCCGCGTTGCGGATAGGTGAGGGCATAAGAAATGGCGGTGCGCATGTCGGGAGAGCCGAGCTGGGCGATATAGGAGCCGTCGGTATAACCCACCATCGAATGGATGATCGACTGCGGATGGACGATCACCTCCACCTGGTCGGGCCTGAGATCAAAGAGATATTTCGCTTCGATCATTTCCAGCCCCTTGTTGAACATCGAGGCGCTGCCGATCGACACCTTCAGTCCCATGGACCAGTTGGGATGCGCGCGGGCGATATCCGCCGTGACATTGGCCATCTCGTCACGCGACCAGGTGCGGAACGGGCCGCCGGAGGCCGTGAGCACGATACGTTCCACGGCCTGCCTGTGTTCGCCCGTCAGGCACTGGAAGATCGCACTATGTTCGCTGTCGACCGGGATCAGCCTGCCGCCGCCCTGTTTGACCGTGCGCAGAAAAACCTCACCCGCGGAAACGAGGCATTCCTTGTTGGCAAGCGCTATGTCTGCGCCACGTCGTGCGGCCGTCAATGTCGGGGCAAGGCCGGGCGTTCCGGCAATCGCCGCCATCACCCAGCCGGCTTCCATCGAGGCTGCTTCTTCAAGCCCCGACTTGCCCGAAGCTACCCTTATTCCGGTGCCGGCAAGGGCGGATTTCAGCGCTTCGTATTTGTCGTCTTCGGCCGTGACCGCGAACCGCGCGCCGAACTCACGCGCCTGTTCCGCCAGAAGCGCGATATTGCCTGCGCCGGTCAATGCCATGATCTCGAAACCGTCGCGGCCGCCAAGCTGACGGACGACATCCAGCGTATTGGTGCCGATCGACCCCGTCGAACCCAATATCGTCAGCTTGCGTGGCATTTCACTGGCATTCGTCATGTTCAGTCCGTCGGTCGTTTCCGGTTCGCAGCTTTGGTGCACGTCGCTTTCCCGAAACCGCTACACAGTTTCGGTCGGCACGCATTAGCCTCTACTCGCGAAAACCAGCCATAACAAGGATAAAGCCGGGCTATTGTTTTTGTGCGGGGCAAAGCCATATGCAAGAAAACAGTGAAAGGATATTGATGCGACGCTTCCTGGTTTCCAGCGGATGGATTTTTGTAGCGAGCCTTGTGCTGGTTCTGGTCTTCATTCCTTTCGATCCGCGCCTTTCCGAAAGCGCACAGGCTCTGCCAGGCGGTGTGGTTTCCTTCAACCGCGCCATTACCGACTTTGGAACGTTTCGCTGGATGCTTTATTCCACAGGAGCGCTCGCAATCCTCGCCTATATCGGTGCGCGGGTCCTGCAGGCGCAGACCTATGCCGGCCGCCTGAGAACGGCATGGCGGCTTCTTGCTTACTTCTTCCTGACGATCGGGACGGCGAGCATTCTCGTGCACACGCTGAAATTCCTGATCGGGCGGGCGCGGCCGGAGCTGCTTCTGGAAATGGGCGCCTATAGCCTGACCCCATTTACCGGTGACAATCTCTATGAAAGTTTCCCTTCCGGCCATTCGACGGCCGCCGGAGCTTTTTTTGGTGTTTTCGCCATGCTGATGCCGCGCTTCCGCTGGGCATTTCTGTTGCTTGCCCTTGTTGTCGGCGTTTCACGCGTCATTGTTGGTGCGCATTATCCAAGCGATGTCGCCGCCGGGCTGCTGCTGGGCATATGGACGGCCATGGCCTTCGCCTTTATCTTCGCCCGGTCCGAAATGCTGTTTCGTTTCGATGCACAGGGCTGGCCGCAGCCGAAAAATGCAAATCTTCCGGCGGCGGACGCACGATAGAGAGCTTTAACGGGATGAAAACGGGGGAAGGTGATGGAAGACGCGAAAGCCCGGCATGAAACGGACGGCGGGGCCGTTCAGCACATCCGCACTTCCGTTGCCGTGGCCGGCGGCGGGCCGGCCGGCTTGATGCTCGGCCTGCTGCTCGCCCGCAGCGGTATCGATGTGGTCGTCGTTGAGAAACACGGGGATTTTCTTCGCGATTTTCGCGGCGATACCATCCATCCCTCCACGCTTGAGCTGATGGAACAGCTCGGTTTCATCGATGAATTCCTGAGCCTGCCGCATACGCGCGCGCCACAGCTGCACGCGGTTATCGACGGTGAGCGCATCACGATTGCGGATTTCTCCCGCCTGCCGGTCCGCCACCGCTTCATCGCTTTCATGCCGCAATGGGATTTTCTCAATTTCATCGTCGGAAAGGCGGGGCAATATGAGAATTTCCGGCTGTTGATGAATGCGCCCGTAACCGACCTGATCGAGCGCGACGGGCGTGTCGGCGGTCTCACCGTCACTACGGCGGAAGGCGAAATCGAGATCGAGGCCGATCTGGTGGTCGGTGCGGACGGGCGCAACTCCATCGTCCGCGAGGCGGCGGGGCTCGAAGTCCAGCGCTTCGGTGTTCCGACCGAGGTGCTGTGGATGCGCCTTTCGAAACAGCCGGGCGATCCGAAAGAAACCATGGGTCATGTCGGCTCGCGACAGGGTTTCGTCATGATCGATCGAGGTGACTACTGGCAATGCGGTTATGTGGTGCGAAAGGGATTTTTCGCGGACATAAAACTCGAAGGGCTTGAGGCCTTCCGGGACAGGGTTGCGGAAATCTGCCCTTTCCCGCGGGAAAGGCTCGATGAACTCGGGAGCTGGGACGATGTGCATCTCCTGACCGTTCGTATCGACCGGCTGAAGCGCTGGTGGAAACCCGGCCTGATCTGCATCGGCGATGCGGCCCACGCCATGTCGCCTGTCGGCGGCGTCGGCGTCAATCTGGCCGTTCAGGATGCGGTTGCGGCAGCCAATATATTGGTGCCGGTGCTTGTGTCCGGCCGGACCATTGGCGAAGACGATCTCGCTGCAATCGAAAAGCGGCGATCCTTCCCGACCAAGGCTACACAGTTTCTGCAGCGGATGATGCGTATCGGCCGCAAGAGCGGACAGGCGGAGAAAAGGGAAAAGCCCAAAGGCCCGCCGGCTTTCGTGCGGGCGATCATGCGGTTTCCGCTTCTTTCTCACCTGACGGGCCGGCTGGTGGGGCTGGGTTTCCGACGGGAAAAGATCGAGACGATGTGAAGCCGCTCAGGCGGTGCCGGCGGCTTCTTTCTCATATTTCAGTCCGATAACGGCGGAACCGATCAATCCCGGCTCGATGCGGCAGATGGCGGGCACGACCAGCGGGCGGTCGAAGCGTCTGAGAATGCGGCTCCTCACCACCTCGTCCAGAGCAGCCAGAAGCGCCCTTGAATTGGAAAGCCCGCCGCCGACCGGCACGATCGTTGCACCGGTGACGTTGATAACCATCGCCAGAGGCGAGGCGAGAATATCGATGAGGATGTCGATGGTTCTGGCGGCCTTTGTATCGCCCGCTTGCCAGGCCGCAATAATATCTTCGCTGTTCATCTCCTGCCGATGAAGATGGGCGTGCAGTTTTTCCATGCCGCGGGCGCTGCCGATGGCGTCGACACAGCCGGTGAGGCCGCAACCGCATTCGAAGCGCGGCAGCGAGACGGGCGGATTGCCCGCCAATGTTGCGGCGACCGGCCCATGTCCCCATTCGCCGGCAAAACCGCCATCGCTGTTGATGAGCTTGCCGTCGATCACCAGTCCGCCGCCGACACCCGTTCCGAGGATGACGCCGAAGACCACGCGATGGCCTCGGCCGGAGCCGATTTCGGATTCTGCAATCACGAAACAATCCGCATCATTCGACACGATGACGGGGAGGTTCAGCGCTTTTTCCAGTTCGTCCTTCAATACCCTGCCATGGATGCTCGGAATATTGGCGACGGTGGCCTTGCCATTGTCGGGGTCGATGACGCCGGCAATCGACAGTGAGACACAGCCAGGGGTGCCGCCGCTGCCGTCGATGACGGATTTGAGGCCGGCGGCGAAGTCTTCGAAACTCGTTTTCGGCGTTGGTATGCGCGGTACGGGGCGGATATCGTCGGGCGCATAGGCAATCGCGCCCTTGATGGTCGTTCCGCCAATATCGAAACAAACGATCATGATTCACACTCCGGAATGTGCGGCATCGTGGACTTTTTCTCCGCCGATCCATGTCGAATGTATCTGGATGTCGGGTGTCAGAATGACGAAATCGGCATCGAAACCGGGCCGGAGGTTTCCTTTATCCGAAGCGCCCATGGCCTGCGCCGGATAGGCGGATGCCATTCTGAGCGCTTCTTCCAGAGGTGTATCAAGCTTTTCATGCATGAAACGGATGCAGGAAAGCATGTCGATATCCGCTCCCGCCAGTGTGCCGTCGGCCAGGGTCAGTCGCCCGCCATTACGATAAACGCGCCGGCCGTTCAGTTCGAACCCGTCATCATTCGTGCCGATGGTGGACATGGCATCGGTGACGAGGAAGATGCGGGCCGGGCCGTTCTTGGCGCGCAGCGCAATGCCTATCGCGGCGGGATCGACATGGAAACCGTCGGCGATCAGTCCGCAATCCAGCTTGCCGTTTGAAAGTGCGGCGCCGACCAGCCCCGGCTCGCGGTGGCCGAGCGGGCTCATGGCGTTGAAGAGATGCGTCACCATGGATGCGCCCGCCCCGGCATAGGCCGTCGCGACATCGAGGCCCGTATCGGTATGGCCGAGGCTGACGACGATACCGGCTTTGCGCAGCGCTGCGACCTGCTCCTCGGTTACGTTTTCCGGCGCGATGGTTGTCAGCACGAAAGGAAGCTGCGCCTTGCAGTCCGTCAGAACCGCAAGATCGGCCGCTTCCATCCTACGGATCAGCACCGGATCATGGGTGCCCTTACGTGCGACAGACAGATGTGGCCCCTCGAAATGCAGGCCGAGAAAGCCGGGCACCCCTGCCTTGTGGGCGGCGATGCCGGCTTCGGCGGCCTTGGCTGTAATATCCGGCCTGTCGGTGATGAGCGTGACCATCAGCGCCGTGGTGCCGAATTGCGCATGGGCCGAGCAGATGCGGGCAATGCCTCCCACGTCTGGCTCATTGTTGAACATCACGCCGCCGCCGCCATTAACCTGAAGATCGATGAAGCCCGGCGCAATGAGCAGTCCTTCCGCATCGATGATTTCGGCGTCCGCGGGCACGGACACACGGTCGGCGATGTCGGCAACGTGGCCATCACCGGTCACAAGCACCTTGCCATCGTGCCAGGCGGAACCATCGAAAATACGGGCGCCGACAAATGCCTTGCTGCTGCTCATTGGGTTTCCGTCACCTTCTTCAATGCCACGGGCGCATCCGGATTGAAGCCGCGTGCGCGCGACAATTGCTCGATGAAGCCGTAAAACGGGGCGATCAGCAACAGGGCGTCGGTCAGCGGGTGGTTGGTTTCCACGAAGGGCAGAGGCTTGGCCGGGCTGCCTTTTGCAGAGGTAACAAAAACACTTGCGCCCTTGCCGGCAAGACCGGCCGCGATATCCGTCACTGACGTTTCGGCGCGGTCACGCGCGGCAAAAGCGATGACGGGGAATTTCGGTGCGACCAGCGAAACGGGGCCGTGCATCACTTCCGCCGAGGAATAGGCCTCCGCGTGGAGTTCGCAGGTTTCCTTGCATTTCAGTGCGGCTTCCGCGGCAATGGCGAGGGCCGGGCCGCGGCCCAGCATATAGAGCGATTCCTCACCCTTGACCGCCTCGCCAATATGGCTCCAGTCGAGCGCGATGGCCTTGGCGAAATTCTGCGGCAGGGCGTTGACGGCTTTGGCGAGCAGGCTGTCTTCGGTCCATTCGGCAAGGATTGCGAGGCCAGCGACGATGGAATTGACGAAGGATTTGGTTGCGGCCACTGCCTTTTCCGGTCCCGCCTGAATATTGATTGCGTGATTGGCCGCCTCACCCAAAGGGGAGGGCAGTGTATTGACCAGCGAAAAGGTGAGCGCGCCGCCCCTGCGGGCGCTTTCAGCCAATGCGACGATGTCAGGGCTTTTGCCGGATTGTGAGACGGCGAAGGCCGCCGCCCGTTCCAGCCGCAGCTTTGTCTGATAGATCGAAGCGAGCGAGGGGCCGAGCGAGGCGACCGGAAGCCCGGTCTGCAATTCGATTGCATATTTCAGGAAATGCGCGGCGTGGTCGGAGGATCCGCGCGCAATGGTGACGATAACGGCCGGGTCGCGAGCCTTCAGCCTCTCTCCGGCCTCGTGGAAGTCGCCATTGGCATTGTCCAGCAGGCGGGCGACTGCATCGGGAATCTCGTCGATTTCCTGGCGCATCAGGGTTGTCATGGTTTTGTGTCCTTGATCAAGATTTGTCACTCGGGACCCATCGTCAGTTCGGCGACGAGGTCATAGGCATCACTGCGGTATAGCGCGCGGGATATTTCCATGAGGCGCCCACTTTCCAGATAGGCCATGCGCTGAACGGAAAGCGCCGCCGAACCCGGCGGAACGCCAAGCAGCAGGGTTTCCTCATCCGTGAGATTCCGGGCCGAGATGCGCTGTATGGCGCGCACGGGGCGAATGCCGTTTTTCTCGAGCTCCAGATAAAGCGAATTTTCCACCAGTTGCGGATCGGGTAGGATATCGCCCGGCAGACTGGTGACTTCGAGTGCGATCGGCTGGTCGTTGGCAAGGCGCAGGCGTGTGAGCCGCGCCACCATGGCGGATTGGGAAAGGCCGAGCGCCATCATCTCGTCGCCGGTCGGGTGGAACAGGCCTCTGTCCAGCCAACGGGTGCTCGCCGTCATTCCGCGCCGGCGCATGTCTTCGGTGAAGGAGGTGAGCTTGGTCAGGGGCTGCTGCATGCGGGTGATGGGCTTGACGACGAAAGTACCCGAACCGTGCCGGCGGACGAGAAGGCCGTCGCGAACGAGATCGTCCACCGCCTTGCGCACCGTGACGCGGCTGACGCAGGCGCTTTCGGCGATATCGCGCTCCGGCGGCAAGGCGTCGCCGTGCTTCAGCCGGCCGCCATTGATGGCGTCTTCAATTGTCTGGCGCAGTTTCAGGTAAAGCGGGCCGCCGCCTGATTGCAGGTCGTCCAGATTAAGCGCTGCCCCGTTCATCCATAACCTCTGTCACGATCCATAGTGGTCGGCGATATGGCCGGCTCTGGCTATATCATATGCCACGCAATCGGCAATACCAAAATAGAACCATTACTAGATTTGTACGATTAATCGGTGATTTTTTCGATACTTTGCCGAATAATAAGGCTGAATGCTTGATATTTCCGCATTAACCAAAAAAAATTTCCCAATAACGGAATTGCTCTGGACGATTGGCATTTTTTTGGTATTGTTTTTTGCGTCGGTGGTCGGCAACGATCCGTTTCGTATCCGTCGCGCCGGGGAAATCGATTTCCAATTCGCGGCAGCGTTTGCGAAATCGAATTTAGCTTGACCGGTGTGAAAATTAATTTCATCGTGGCAGGAAATTATCGCAGATAACTGGATAACCAGCACAGAAATGGTTGTTTCTGCGAAAATGAATTACGAATGAACAGGGAACAAAGTTCATGAAGGTGGGAATTATCGGACTCGGATTCCGTCTCGGTTATCTGGGCTACGTTTTTCATGAGATCGACAAGGATTTCGAGATCGTCGGTTACGTCGATCCTGCGCCTGCCGGCCTGCCGGGCCTGCAGGAAAAGGGCATTTCAGCCGGCAAGGCTTACGATAGTCCCGAGGCGCTGATCGCAAACGAAAAATTCGATCTCTTGATGATCGGCTCGCCGAACCACATGCATCTGGAGCATATCCGCATCGGGCTTGAGGCCGGCTGCACCATCTTCTCGGAAAAACCCATCGTCGTCAGTATCGAGGAAAGCCTCGAGCTTGCCCGGCTGCTCAACAAGCACGGTCACGAGCGTCTGCTTGTGGGTCTGGTTTTGCGTTATTCCCCGCTCTACCGCGATCTGCGCGCTGCGCAGGCCGAGGGCAAACTGGGCGATGTCGTTTCCATCGAGGCCTCGGAGCACATCCCGCCCTATCACGGCGCATTCTTCATGCGCGACTGGCGGCGTTACGAGAATTATTCCGGCTCCTTCATGCTGGAAAAATGCTGCCACGACCTCGACCTCTATAATGGCGTGGTCGGTGCGCGACCGCGTTTCGTCTCGAGCTTCGGCGGGCGCAAGAGCTTCACGCCGGCAAACGCGCCGCAGAATGACGGCATCAACGACATGGAGGTTTACCATCGCAAGCCAAGCGGCTGGATGGGCTCCGACAAGGTGTTCGACAGCGACGGCGACATCATCGACTACCAGACGGCCATCGTCGAATATGAGAACGGCGCCTCGCTTGCGTTCCATACCAATCTCAACGTTCCCGACGATTTCCGCCGCTTCTGCGTCATTGGCGCCAAGGGCATGGCCGAGGGCGATTTCGTGCGCGGCTTCCTCAACGTGCACAATGCCCGCACCAATGAGAAGACCGTGGCCAAGACCTATTCGGCGGCGACCACGCTTTCCCAGCATTATGGCGCCGATGAGCAGATGGCAGAGGATGTGATCGCCCATATCGTCAAGGGTGCGCCCTTGCCGGTTTCCGCGCTCGACGCAATCGAGGCCGGTATTCTGGCGCTTGCCATGGATGAAGCGCGCCATGGCCGCAAGGTGATCGATCTCAAGCCGGTGTGGGAGGAGTATGATCTGGCGTTGCACGGGCAGCCCAAATCCCCCGCCGTGAAATCGGCTTGAGGGGGGCGGCGCAATGGATGCGAAACGCAGCGCGGTCGTCTTTGCCTGGCTTCTTCTTCTGCCGGCGCTTTTATACATCACGGTTATCGTTGCTTATCCGCTCGTCGATACCTTCATCCTGTCCTTCACCGATGCGTCGCTTAGAAAAACGACGAACTGGGTGGGATTCATCAACTACGAGAAGATTTTCAACGCGACTTTTGCCGATGTCATCACGCGGACCTTTATCTGGACGTTCTTTTCCGTCTCGATAAAGATGATCATCGGCACATTTGGTGCGGTGCTTCTGAACTCGGCCGTTCCCGGCCGGGCGCTGTTTCGCCTTTTGACCATGCCGCCATGGATCGTGCCGATGGCTATCGGCATCTTCATGTGGGGCTGGATGTATAACGGCCAGTTCGGTATGATTTCCGGCGTGCTGCAAAATCTCGGGCTTGTGAATGGGCCTGTTGCTTTCCTTGCTTATGGCAACACGGCCTTCTGGGCGACGATCATCACTGACGTGTGGATCGGCGTGCCGATGGTGACGCTCTATCTGCTGGCGGCGATCCAGGCTATTCCGCAGGATCTCTACGAGGCCGCGTGGACGGACGGGGCAAGCCGCTTCTATCGCTTCCGCCGTATCACGCTGCCGCTGATGCTGCCCGCCATGATTACCATGTCGATGATTTCGCTGATTTCGACTTTCAATTCCTTCGATATCATCTGGATCCTGACGCAGGGCGGCCCGACCGGCCAGACCACGACCATGATCATCGACACGTACAAGACGGCGATCGGCTCCTACAAATACGGTGAGGGTGCGGCGCGCGCCGTGCTGATCTGCATCTTCCTGTCGATCTTCACTTATTTCTATTTCCGCATCACCAGCCGCATCTCGCAGGAGGCCAGCCGATGACCGACAAGAATGCGATGATCAACCGCTACAGATGGTATGAAATCGTCGGGATCTATTGCGGTATCGCCGTGTTCCTGACCTTCGTGCTGGCGCCCTTCGTGGAAGGATTTCTGGTTTCGCTGAAACCGCTCAGCCTGCTGTTTTCCTCGCCTTACAAGTTCTGGCCGACAAACGGTTCCTTCGAAGCTTATCGCACGATGTGGGTCAGCGTTCCGGGCTTTGCCCGCTACGTCTTCAACTCCTTCTTCATTTCGACGATCTCGACGATCATCGTTCTGCTTCTGGTGGTTCCGGCGTCCTATGCCTTTGCGCGGTTCCAGTTTCGCGGTCGCGGGCAATTGCTGGGCGCATTTCTGGCGATCAACATGTTCTCCGGCGCGGTGCTTCTGATTCCGCTTTACCGGCTGATGCGCAACATGGGTGTGCTCAACACTTATCTGGCGATGATCATTCCCGGTGCGGCCTTCCTGATCCCGACCGCCATCTGGCTGCTGCGCACCTACATGCTGCGTATTCCGCGGGAACTGGAAGAGGCGGCTTATGTGGATGGCGCGAGCTATTTCTACACCTTCCGCCGGGTGATCCTGCCGCTGGCGATGCCTGGTATCGCCGTTGTCTCCATCACCACTTTCATCGGCGCTTATGCCCAGCAGTTCATCTTCGCGCTCACCTTCAATTCCAAGACCGAATATATGCCGCTGCCCATCGGCCTCTTCGCCTATTTCGGTCGTCAGGAAGTCATCTGGAATGAGTTGATGGCGGCCAGCTTCGTCGGCATTGCGCCGGCCATGGTCGTGATCTTCTTCATGCAACGCTATCTCGTCAGCGGGCTTACCGCCGGCGCGGTGAAATAATCAACAACCGGAACGACCACCAAAAACGGGAGACTACCTATGGCACTGAAACATTACGGATTGGCGCTCTGCGCTTTCGCATTTGCCGGTTCCACTGCCCTTACCACGGTGACGGCGCATGCCGCCGACAAGGAGATCAGCTGGATCTATTGCGGCGACAAGATGGACCCCATCCATGAGAAATACATCAAGGAATGGGAAGGCAAGAACGAAGGCTGGAAGGTTGTGCCCGAGGTTGTCGGCTGGGCGCAGTGCCAGGACAAGGCCACCACGCTCGCCGCCGCCGGCACCCCGGTCGCCATGGCCTATGTCGGTTCGCGCACGCTGAAGCAGTTCGCGCAGAACGATCTCATCGTTCCGGTGCCGATGACGGAAGACGAAAAGAAGACCTATTACCCCAATATCGTCGATACGGTCACCTTCGACGATACACAGTGGGGCGTGCCGGTCGCTTTCTCGACCAAGGCGCTCTACTGGAACAAGGACCTGTTCAAGCAGGCCGGCCTCGATCCGGAAACGCCGCCGAAGACCTGGGCTGAAGAAATCGCCTTCGCCAAGCAGATCAAGGAAAAGACCGGCATTGCCGGTTACGGCCTGCCGGCCAAGACCTTCGACAACACCATGCACCAGTTCATGCACTGGGTTTACACCAACAACGGCAAGGTGATCGACGGCGACAAGATCACGGTCGACAGCCCGCAGGTTGTCGCAGCGCTGAAGGCCTACAAGGATATCACGCCCTATTCCGTCGAAGGCCCAACTGCCTATGAGCAGAACGAAATCCGCGCGATCTTCCTCGACGGCAAGGTCGGCATGATCCAGGCTGGCTCGGGCGCCGCCACTCGCCTGCAGGAAACCAAGATCAACTGGGGTATCGCGACGCTGCCGCTCGGTCCTGAAGCCAAGGGTCCCGGCACGCTGCTCATCACCGACAGCCTGGCGATCTTCAAGGGAACCGGCGTGGAAGAAAAGGCGACGGAATTCGCCAAATTCATCACCTCTCCCGGCCCGCAGGGCGAATACGAACTGCAGGGCGGCGCGGGTCTGACACCGCTGCGTCCGTCGCCGAAGGTCGATGAATTCATCGCCAAGGATCCCTTCTGGAAGCCGCTGATCGACGGTATCGCCTATGGCGGTCCCGAGCCGCTCTTCACTGATTACAAGGGTTTCCAGGACGTGATGATCGAGATGGTGCAGTCCGTCGTTACCGGCAAGGCAACACCGGAAGATGCCGCGAAGAAGGCAGCTTCGGCTCTCGAGCAGTACAAGTAATCCTCCATGAGCGGATGCGGGCGCAAGGCCGCCCGCATCCGGCAAGTTTCGCCGCGGGAATGCCTGCGTCCATGAAGGCGCTCTCTCCCGTGTTTTTCAACGGTTTCGATCCGGCGCGGTTTTGTCGCTGTTTCGGAACATCTCTGAACGTGGCCTGATGTCGGCCGCTGACGGGAGAGGCAAGTCTTGGGTCAGCTTTATCTCAACAACGTCCGCAAGAACTATGGACATTTCGAAGTCATCAAGGGCGTTCAGCTCGACATCAGGGATGGCGAGTTCGTCGTTTTTGTCGGCCCCTCGGGATGCGGCAAATCCACATTGCTGCGCATGATCGCCGGCCTTGAGGATATTTCCGGCGGCGACGTCGTCATTAACGGCGTGAAGGTCAATGAACTGCCGCCGGTCAAGCGCGGCATCGCCATGGTGTTCCAGTCCTATGCGCTTTATCCGCATATGACGGTTTTTGAGAACATCGCTTTTCCGCTGCGCGTCGAAAAGATGGAAGAGGACACGATCAAGCAGAAGGTCGAGGGTGTCGCGAAGATCCTCCAGCTCGACCAGCGCCTGCAGCAGCGCCCCGGCATGTTGTCCGGTGGCCAGCGCCAGCGCGTGGCGATCGGCCGCGCCATCGTTCGCGAGCCGAAGATATTCCTGTTCGACGAACCGCTTTCCAACCTCGATGCGGCGCTGCGCGCCGATATGCGCATCGAGCTCACCAATCTTCACCGGACGCTGAAGGCGACGATGATCTATGTCACCCACGATCAGGTGGAAGCCATGACCATGGCAGACCGCATCGTGGTGCTGAATGCCGGTGAAATCGCCCAGGTCGGCGCGCCGCTCGAGCTCTACCACAAGCCCGCGAACCTGTTCGTGGCTGGCTTCATCGGTAATCCGAAAATGAATTTTCTGAAGGTCACCTGCAAATCCGTCAGCGCTGAAGGGGTGACCGTGGCTTATGAAGGCCAGACGATCACCGTGCCGGTGGAGCCTCGCGCCGGTCTTGAAGGCGCACAGCTGACGCTCGGCATTCGCCCTGAGCATACCGGTCTTGAGACGGCCGACCTCAACATCAAGGTCGCGCCAAGTGTGATCGAGCGGCTGGGAGTGAATACGATTGCCTATGGCGTTGCGCCAACGGGCGAGAGCTATTGCGCATTGCTGTCCGGCTCCGCGCCCGTTGTCGTGGATGAGCCTATCGTCACCGGCGTCAAGGCGTCGGATTGCCACCTGTTCGATGAAAGCGGCATTGCCCTGGAGCGGCGCGTCGACCTTTCAGTCCTCAAGCTGATCCAGTAAGGGGCAGGAGGCGGGCCATGCATGCTGTCTTCCAAGGCCCGGCTTTTCCCGATGCGATCCGCTCCCGGCGGTTTTCTTCCGCCATAGCTCGACAAAAAAACAACGCCGGACTTTCGGTCCGGCGTTCAATGGCGTCACATGTGTCTGACGGATCACGGCATGGGATTAGCCATGTAGCCGGTGAAGCCGCTGATCTTCCAGCGTCCCTCATGCAACCGGCAATAATAGAGCGTCTGCCATTTCATGGCGTCGAAGCTGCCGTCAGCCTTGCGGAGCCCGCCGTCGAACTTCTTGCGCACCAGCGCGGTTTCGCCTTCCACCTCGATCTCCTCCAGCGTCGTGGTGGTGAAAATCGCGTTACGCGGGTCTTCAGCGAATTGCTGGGTCTGGAAGTCCTTTGCCTGCTTCAGCCATTCATCACGATAGGCTGCAAGCGAAGGGAAAGACAGGCGCCAGTTGTCCGGGTTTGCATCCCGGTTGGCGTTGATGCCGAGAAAGCCGTCCTCGACGAAATCATCCGCGACCTTCGACCAGTCGGCGGCCAGGAAAGCGTCGATGTCCCGCGTCACCAGCATCTCCCATATGGAATGGCGGGCAGTGTCGGTTTCGGGAAAGGGATTTTTGAAGGGATCACGCATGGTTTCGGTCCATTGTTGAAATTATTTTCAAGATTTGGAGATTTCTCTGGTGCGAATTGTTGCCATATGCTCATCTATCAATCAACAGAGAAAATAATTTTCAAATCAAAGGTGTCCGTCGTGTCGTCAAGGGGACGAAACATGGTCGATTCACAGGTCTATGCGGTTGACGGGCGCACTTTATTAGGGTGCATCGGCAACGGGGCCAAGGCTTAAGTTTTGGCGGAACGGAGACCGGTAAACATGGATATTTTTGCAAGGATACAGGAAGACAAAGGGCAGTTCTCGCAATCGGAGCGGCGAATTGCCGATATTCTGGTTTCGGACTTCGAATTTGCCGTCAATGCGTCGATCATCGAGCTTGCGGCCCGCGCCGAAGTCTCCCCGCCGACGGTGACGCGGTTCTGCCGCCGGCTGGGTTGCCAGAGCTTTTCGGATTTCAAGGTCAGCCTCGCCAAGACGGCCTATGTGGGTATCCGCTATCTCACCTCGGAACCGTCCAGCACCGGTCCCTCGGATGTCGCGGAAGAGGTGCTTGCCAAGGCGCAGGAAGCGCTTTTCCTGCTGCACAGGACGCTCGACCCAGCCCTTGCCGACGAGGCGGCCATCAAGATCGCCAATAGCGGCATGATCTATGCCTTCGGTGCGGGCGGCAATTCATCGATGATCGCCTCGGAAATCCAGAACCGGCTGTTCCGTCTCGGTTTGCGCGTTTCGACCAGCGCCGATCACAGCATGCAGCTGATGATGACGGCGGCGGCGCGCAAGGAAGACGTCATCATTGGTTCGTCCTTTTCCGGCCGCAACATGGAGCTGGTGAAGTGTTTCAGGCTGGCACGGGAAATGGGCGTCACCACCATCGCGCTTACCCAGAGCGATACGCCTGTTGCCGCGGCGGCTAATATGGTGGTGGCCGTCAATGTACCCGAAGGAAACAATATCTTCCGCCCCACCTCATCGCGTTACGCCTATCTGGCGGCCGTCGATGTTCTGGCGACGCTTGCTGCCTACCACCAGCGGCAACGATCGATGGTGACGTTGCGTCACATCAAGCAGCAGCTCGTGGAACATCGCGATCCGGATGACAAGCAACTGCTCGGTGACTGAGGGCGAAACACAGAAAAAAAGGCCGCTTTTCCTCAGAGACCGCCTGTGCGGTGGTGACGGAAAGCTTCAAGGGAGTGGTAGGAGATGAAGGACAGGAAAGACCAGCTCGCCATCGTAACCGGTGCGGCAGGTGATATTGGCCGGGCGATTGCTGCGGCGCTTTCCGAAAGCCATGCAAAGGTGGTGTTGGTCGATATTGATGCCAACGCCCTGTCCAATGCGCTTTCCGAGCTTTCCGGTCCCGGCTTTGTTGCGAAAACCTGTGATGTCACCGACCCTCAGGACCTTGCGCGGCTGGCCTCTGAAGTCGCCGAGCTGGGGGAGGTCACGACGCTTGTCAACAATGCCGGCGCCGCAAGGGCCGTCAGCCTGCATGACACGACTGCGGACATCTGGCGTCGGGACAATGCCCTCAATCTGGAAGCGCCGTTTCTCTGCTTCAGGGCATTCGAGGAGGTGCTGAAGCTTACGCAAGGCTCCGTGGTCAACATCACATCCGTTAATGGTATGGCGGTGTTCGGCCATCCGGC
This sequence comes from Agrobacterium sp. GD03872, assembly GCF_029840625.1. Lineage (NCBI taxonomy): Bacteria > Pseudomonadati > Pseudomonadota > Alphaproteobacteria > Hyphomicrobiales > Rhizobiaceae > Agrobacterium > Agrobacterium sp. GD03872. Next base: position 57,552 of record NZ_JAOCCY010000005.1, on the reverse strand, counting down.
CTACAGCGCGGCAAAGGCCGGGTTGATCCACCTGACCAGGTTGATCGCCGTCGAATATGGCAAATTCGGCATCCGTTGCAACGCGGTCGCGCCGGGCACCGTGCGCACGCAGGCGTGGGAGGCGCGGGCGGCGGTCAATCCCCAGGTCTTTGCAGAGGCGAAGCACTGGTATCCGTTGCAGCGGATCGTCAGACCCGAAGATGTGGCCAATGCGGTCGCCTTTCTGGCCGGCCCGCAGGCCTTCGCCATCAGCGGTGTGTGTCTGCCGGTCGATTGTGGTCTCACGGCAGGACAGGCGCCGCTGGCCCGGACTTTTTCACAATCCGAACACTACTGACTAAAACCTTTTCACGGGTTCAATGCGCAATAAAGGGGAGCATCATGGCGCTCGCACAGTATCGTCTCGAAAATTCATGGCATCCGCTCAAAGACTCCGCCTCTGGCGGCTTCACCTTCACACTGGTCAATCTCTCCCGCGAGCCGCTGAAGGATTTTCGCATCGTTTATACGTCGCTGACGCGGACGGTGGACAAGCCGGTTTGCGGCAACGCCGTTTATCTGCGCCGCAACGCCAATTTCCATGAATTTGCGCCGCCGCCCGGCTTCGTGCTGGAAGCGGGGAAATCCTGGCGCTTCACCGTCGATGGCCTGCTGAGGCCCGCCCGTCATCGCACGGATGGTGCAAAATCCGCTTATGTCAGCCTTGCCGACGGCACACATCGTGCGGTGGATGTGGGTGACCTGATGCTGGATGGTCGCCACAGCGAGCCCGCGCCGGTGCTGCTTCCGGAAGGAGAGCTCGATCTGCCCTTCGCTATCCAGCCCTGGCCTGCCGAAATCGATGTCGAACCGGGCGAAGGCTTCCCCGTCGCACTCTTCCCGACGGATGATGCGAGGGTCGAAGAAGTGCTTGCGGTGGACACCGTTCTTTCGCTGTTCCGCCGGCTTTTTGCCGTCGGGCATGTGCCTTTCAGCCTTGCTCCGGTCCATGAGGGAAAACCACTGCATTTCAAGCAGCATAGCGGGCTGGAAGCGGAAGGTTATCGCCTTACTTTCTCAAGAGAAGCGGTCGTCGTGGAATATTCGGCCGCTGCCGGCCTGCAATATGGCCTGACGGTTCTGGCACAGCTGCTGCATGGCGCACGCATCGATCCCAAATTCCGTTTCCCTGCTGCCGGCACCATCAGCGATGCGCCGCGTTATAGCTGGCGCGGCTGCCATCTGGATGTTTCGCGGCAATTTTATCCAACTGGTGATGTGCTGCGGCTTATCGATATTCTCGCATGGCTGCGCATGAACCGCTTCCATTGGCACCTCACCGATGACGAGGCGTGGCGTCTCGAAATCAAGGCCTATCCGCTGCTGACGACGGTCGGTGCGACCCGCGGTCCGGACGCACCGCTTCTGCCGCAACTCGGTAACGGGGCTGAACCGGTTTCCGGCTATTACACGCAGGATGAGGTACGCATGGTCGTCGCGCATGCCGCGGCGTTGAACGTCGAAATCGTTCCGGAAGTCGATATTCCCGGCCACAGCACGGCGGTGCTTGTCGCCTATCCGGATCTGACGGACGGGCAGGAGGCGCCGGACAGTTACCGCTCTGTGCAGGGATATCCGAATAATGCGCTCAACCCGGCCATCGAGCCGACCTATGAGTTCCTCGGCAAGATATTCGACGAGATGGTTGAGCTCTTCCCGTCGCGGCTGATCCATATTGGCGGCGATGAGGTTGCGGATGGGTCCTGGCTTGCCTCGCCGCTTGCCAAGGCGCTGATGGAAAGGGAGGGGCTGGATGGCACCTTCGGCATCCAGTCCTATTTCATGAAGCGCATTCAGGGGATGCTGCATGAGCGCGGCCGCCAGCTTGCCGGCTGGGACGAAGTCTCCCATGGCGGCGGTGTCGATCCCTCAGGAACATTGCTGATGGCGTGGCAGAAGCCGGAGGTCGGCCTTGAGCTTGCGAAGCAGGGATACGATGTGGTGATGACGCCGGGTCAGGCCTATTATCTCGACATGGTGCAGGATGAGGCGTGGCAGGAGCCGGGCGCAAGCTGGGCCGGCACCGTTCCGCCGTCGCATACCTATGCCTATGAGGCCGTCGGCGAATTTCCCGAGGAGTTGAAGGAGCGGATGAAGGGTGTCCAGGCCTGCATCTGGTCCGAACATTTTCTCAATCGCGCCTATTTCAACCATCTCGTCTTTCCAAGACTGCCGGCCATTGCCGAGGCGGCCTGGACGCCAAAGGCACAGAAGGACTGGCTGCGTTTTTCCGCCATCGTTCCCTTGAGCCCGGTTTATTGAGGGGAAAGCGACATGCGTATTGCCGTTGGTGGCATCCACACCGAATGCAGCACCTATTCGCCGGTGCTGATGAACCAGGAGGATTTTCGCGTCTTTCGTGGCGTGGAACTGCTGGAGGCCGAGTACTTCAACTTTCTTGGCGAAGGTGAAGCGGAGGTCTTGCCGCTTCTTCACGCCCGCGCCGTGCCCGGCGGGCCGGTGTCGCGTGCGGCTTATGATGCATTCAAGCAGGAGTTCCTCGAACGCCTGAAGGCTTCGCTGCCGCTGGATGGGCTTTATCTTGCCATGCATGGCGCGATGAATGTCGAAGGCATTGACGACGCGGAGGGGGACTGGATTTCCAGCGCCCGCGCCGTGGTCGGGCAGGATGTCTTGATCTCTGCGAGCTATGATTTGCACGGCAATGTCAGCCAGACGATCATCGATCAGCTGGATATATTTGCCGGCTACCGAACAGCGCCGCATATCGATGTGCGCGAGACGATGGTGCGGGCATGGGCGATGCTGCTCAGGGCATTAAAAACGGGCGAAAAGCCCGGTGTGGCCTGGGCGAAAATTCCCGTGCTGCTGCCGGGTGAAAAGACATCCACGGAAGATGAGCCCGCCAGAAGCCTTTATGCCGTTCTGCCGGATCATGATGCCCGGCCCGGCGTGTGGGACGCAAATTTCATGATCGGTTATGTCTGGGCGGATGAGCCAAGGGCGACTGCCTGTGCGGTGGTGACGGGAACGGATAAAGCGGCCGCACAGGCCGCCGCGACCGAAATCGCGCAGTCCTACTGGAATGCCCGGCAGGATTTTCGTTTCGGCCCCGTGACGGAGCCGCTTGAGGCGATCCTGGATATAGCGGAAAAAACGACCACCCGACCAATCATTCTTGCCGACTCCGGCGACAATCCGACCGGGGGTGGGGTGGGGGATCGCGCGGATGTTCTGGCGGCGCTGATTGCGCGCAACTGGCAGGGCGCATTGCTGGGCGGCATTACTGACAGGCCGGCGGTCGAAGCCTGCTTTGCGACGGGTGAGGGTGCTGTGCTTTCCCTGAAGATCGGCGGCAGTCTCGATCCGCAGAGCCCCTCCGTTACCGCGGAGGCGCGTGTCCTGAAGCTGGACGATCCGGGAACTGCGGACCAGCGGCAGGCTGTGGTCGCCATCGGCGGCATCACGGTCATTCTGGCGGCACGGCGCAGGCCCTATCACATGATCTCCGATTTCATCCGCCTCGGCTTTGACCCGAAGGATGTGCGGCTGCTGGTTGTCAAATCAGGTTATCTTTCACCGGAGCTCGCGCCGATTTCCAACCCCAACCTCATGGCGCTGACGGATGGGGTTATCAATCAGGACATCGAGAACCTTCCCAATCGCCGACGGTCCGGAGATTTTTACCCATGGAAGCCGCATTTCGACTATACCCCGAAACCCATCCTTTCGGCCCGCTGGCAATGACAGCGGTCCGGTAGCTCTTACCCAGCGATCCGGCCGGGCCGGATCATCTCAGGCGAATCTCCATGCCGTCGGCTCTTTCCATCGTCATCAATAATCCGTCGATCCGCATCGGGGCGCTCGCCATCCTGTTCTTCGGTTTTTCGAATGCGGCGACCGCCCCCTATCAGGCGGTCATCGGTATTCGCGAAATCGGGTTGAGCAACAGCGTCTATTCGCTGCTGATGCTGTTTGCCGCCGTCATCAATGTCAGCGCCAGCGTGTTGATGGGTATCGTCGCCGACAGGCTGGGGGAATATCGCAAGCCCATGCTGTTCATCGCGCTCTTCGGCGTCAGTGGTTATATGCTGGTCTATCTGGTCGGCAACGCCATGGCTTTCGTAAGCGCCAAGCTCATTCTCCTGCCGATCTTCGGAGCGATGAATTCGCTGATTTTCGCCCATGTGCGCGCCGATGCCCGCAATCTTTCGACGGGTGAGATGATTGCGGTGAATTCGATCATGCGGGCAACCATCTCGCTTTCCTGGGTGCTGGTGCCCGGCCTTGTCGGCATTTTTCTGGTGAATTCCGGCAATATGCTGATGGCCTTCCTGTTTTCGGGCGTCTGCGCATTCATCTGTTTTCTGCTCGTCGCCTTCTGTCTGCCGAGGACCGCGACGCCCGCGACGGTCAATACAGAAGCGCGCTTCGGCCTGCTGGCATCGCTTGCGGAAATTGGATCGCGACGGGTGCTGCTCAGGATCATCGCCATTGCGCTCATCTGCTCCATGCTGCATCTCAATGATTCCGTGCGCTCGCTCATCATAACCGGGCAGGCAAAGGGTACGGTGGCGGATATCGGCATCGTGGCGGGTATTGTCGCCGCTCTGGAAATCGTCTTCATCCTCCTGTGGGGCTGGATCGAGAAGAGGGTGCCGCAGACACTGACGCTTGCGGCGGGAGCGGTGCTTTATGCCGTCTATCTGATCCTGCAGGGGCTTGCGACGGCGCCCTGGCATATTTATGCGCAGACGGTGATCAGTGCGCTGGGGGCTGCGGCGATCATCAGCATCCCCATTACCTATCTGCAGGAACTGATCGCGGACAGGCCGGGGCTTGGAAGCTCGCTGATCGCTGTGAACATCTTCCTTGGCGCCGGTCTGGGCGCCTTGATTTTCGCCGTTGGAACTCTGGTCTCGAGCTATTCGGGAACGTCCATATTGGGGGCGGCCGTGGGTCTCGGCGGCGTTTACATGCTTTACGCGCTTGATGGGAAAGGCCGCCGCAGGTAGAGCGTCGGCCGAAAATGTGGCTGGTTTTCGCATGATCCGGCGTGGAAACAGACCACAGTCAAATGAAAGAGGTTACGATGATTCTCGAGATTTGCGTGGACGATGTGGCCGGTCTGGAAGCCGCAGTCAGCGGCGGGGCCGACCGGATCGAGCTTTGCGCCGCCCTGTCCGGTGGAGGCGTGACGCCGTCGGCGGGCTTCATGCACCAGGCGGCGACCTATGGGTTGCCTGTCAGCGTGATGATCAGGCCGCGTGCCGGGGACTTTGTCTTCACGCGCGCTGAAGCAGATGTGATGAAACGCGATATCGACGCGGCACGGACTGCCGGTCTTTCAGGCGTGGTGCTCGGCGCATCGCGTGACGATGGATCGCTCGATATCGCCTTGCTTGAAGAACTGCGCCGTCATGCCGACGGGCTGGATATGACGCTGCACCGCGCCTTCGATGTCGTTCCCGACATGGATGAGGCGCTGGAGGCGGCCATCGCATTGGGGTTTCCACGAATTCTCACTTCCGGCGGTGCGCGTTCGGCGCTCGAAGGTATCGAGACTCTTGCGCGCCTGTCGGAAATCGCCGCAGGCCGGATCGTCATCATGCCGGGTGCCGGCGTGCGTCCGCAGAGCGTGCAGACAGTGCTGGATCGCTTTCCAATCAGGGAAATCCATGCATCCTGTTCCGCGGTTCCGCCTTATGATCCGGAAAGCATGGCGGCGAAGCTCGGTTTTACCGGTGCGGGACGCAAGGCGACGGATGAGGCGGCAGTGCGTGAACTAAAGGCGATCGTCAGCGCTCATCATAAAGGCGGCGCAACGCTCTAGCCGTTCCTGCCGCGCCATCGAGGTCGAGGTGGATTTTATCCGGTGCCGGCAGGGATAAGGCCGCCCTGATGGCATCAGCCATCGATTGCGCCGTGATATCTTCCTCCTCCAGCACCTGCGCCAGCCCCAGCCGCGCCAGTCGTTCGGCGCGCGCACTCTGTTCTGTTTCTCCTCCGGCGGCGAAGGGGATGAGGAGCGAGCGGCATTTGGCCCGGAGAATATCGCAGACGGTGTTGTAACCGGCCTGCGACACCGAAAGCCTCGCCCCGGCAAGCAAACTTGCGAAGTCCTTGCGGAAACGGAAGACGGAGACGTTCTCCGGCGCCCCGGCCGAGATCGCATCAAAATCCGCCTGCGGCATGTTTGGACCGGTTACGAGGCACCAGTTCTTGATGCCATCGAGCAGGGGGGCGGCCTCAAGGGCAGCCCGTATGAGTGTGGCACCGACTGCGCCACCACCGGCGGAAACGATGATATCGAATTTCTCGGCCGGTTCCGGCGGCGGAAGCGGAGCGACGAGACCGGTATAGACGATGCGCTGACCGATCTCGCTGGCAAGCGGGAAGGTTTCTTCCAGCCGGGCGAAATCCGGATCACCATGGACGAGCACCGCATCGAAATGTTTCTTCACCAGCGATACGGTCTCTTCATCTCGTCCCGGTTTGGTTTTTTCCTGCAGGATGTCGCGCAGTGACGCCATGACGAGCGGGCGCGGTTCGCTATCCTCGATCTCATCGAGAAGGGGCAGCAATTCGAAGCGCACCTGCCTGCGGCCAAATGGAAAAGCCTCGATGATCACAATGTCGGGTTTGGCGCCATGATAGGCCCCGATCAGCATATCGGTCCTCAGCCTCTTGAAGTCGTCGTCTACCGGTTTGCCGGAACTGTCGACCAGGCCGGCAAAGCTGCCGTCGCTGACGGCGATGGGCGGCAATTCGACATGGCGGATGCCTTCGCCCGGGAAGCCCGGGACCGGGGTGCCTCCCGTGACCAGAACGACATCGAAACCGTCAGCCTGCAGGGCGTTGGCAATGCGGCTGGCGCGGGCGATATGGCCGATGCCGAGAAGGTGCTGCACGTAGAAAAAAACACAGGGGCGCTTTTCCATCTCGGTCATGGTGTCTTTTCCCACTCAGTCTCGAAGAGAGCCTTTAGTTCGGCGACGCTGGTGCGATGATCGAAGGCCGTTCGCACGCGGTTTTCGGCGGCAGCGCCCAGACGCTGGCGCAATTGCGGATCGGTGATGGTCGCGCGCAGGGCCTCAGCGAAGGCCGCGGGATTTTCCGGTTCCGTCAGCAGGCCGTTTTCACCACTGACGAAGAATTCCGGAATGCCTGATATATTGGTGGAGATGCAGGTCAGCGCCTGGCTAGCGGCCTCGACCAGCACATTGGGAAGGCCGTCACGGTCGCCATCGCTGGTGATGCGGCATGCGAGTGCGAAAAGGTCCGCCTGCCGGTAGTTTTCCAGCACCTGTTTCTGATCCATGGCGCCGGTCCAGACGATCCTGTCAGCGATGCCAAGTTCGTCGGCGAGCTTCTTCAGCGCGGCCAGTTCATCGCCGCCGCCGATATGGGTAAAGCGCCAATGGACTGTCTCAGGAAGCGAGGCAAGAGCCCGCAGCAGGATATCGATGCCCTTTTTCTTGACCGCGCGTCCGACGCTTAAAATCCGTACCGGATCAACGGCATCCGATCCGTCCCTTGCAAGACGCGGTCCATCAAAATGCGGAAAACGGGTCAAATCGAGCCCGTGGTAACTGAGATGCACATTCTGCCTTGCACCTGAAAGGTTCTGCAGATGTTGAAATCCACCCGCAGTGCAGGTCACGGCCCAGCGGGCGCTTTGCAGTTTGGCGGCAAGGTCACGGTCGTTCGAGGTCCAGATGTCCTTCGCGTGCGCCGAAATCGTCCAGGGTGTGCCCGTTATGAGGTGGGTATAAGCGGCGACCGAGGCGGGCGTGTGGATGAAATGAACATGCAGCCACTCGGCATCCACAGGCCATTCATGGGCGAGCACGGCGGCCTGGCCGAAACGGCGGAAGCGGTTGCGGCTGAGATCATGCGGCAGATCGCTGAAAAACCGGCGAAGCGCCCTGGTGAAACCCGGCTTTTTGCGGCAGGCCCAGAGCGCTTTCAGAACCCGCAGCGGTTCCTCGTGCAGATATTCCGGCAGATAGGTGACCGGGGCGCGGATTTCATCATGAACGGGGTGGCGCTTCTTGTCCGTCGGCCGGCGCATGGACATGAGTTCGAGCTTCAGCCCGGCCTTTTCAAGCCCCAGAAGTTCCTGGGCGATGAAAGTCTCGGACAGGCGTGGATAGCCCTTGAGGAGCACCACGATTTTTTTTGTATCGGTCACGTTGCGCGTGTCTCTTTTGAAGCGGTGTTTGTTGGGAGGCCGGTCACGCGGTTAGCGTGATCGGCGCCTTGTCGCCCTCGGGCGGCAGCCATTCGGCGATCCGGCGCGATATGTTTTCCAGACCGTCGAGCTTCAGATCCTGCGAATTCACGGAGGGTGGCGCGCGGTTCGGCAGGGCTTTCAGCGCCGCCGCCATTTTTGCAGGGTTCTCGGCATCTTCCGGCAGAAGCATGTCGAAAAGGCCAAGTTCCGACGCGCGGCTGGCGCGGATAAGCTGTTCCTCGCGCGGCACGGTGCGCGGCACGACGAGGGCGGGTTTGTCGAAGGACAATATCTCACAGACGGTGTTGTATCCGCCCATGGAGACGACGGCCTGCGCGCCGGCGACGAGGTCTTCCATGCGGTTGTCGAATTCGATGATTTCGATATGCGGAATATCGGCGACGCTGTTCATGAAGCGCTGACGCTGATCGGCCGGCATGTACGGGCCCAGCACCACCAGCGCCTTATGCGTCAGTTCCTTGTCATGGCGATAGGCGTTGATGACGTCATCGATCAATTCGCTGCCATCGCCGCCACCGCCGGTGGTGATCAGAAGATAGTCGCCTTCCGGCCGGTGCGATGCAGTTTCTGCCTGTGTCTTCGATCTCTGCAGGAAGCCGACAAAATCCATCTTGTCGCGAACGGTCTGCGGAACATCGAGCCCCGTCAGCGGATCATGGAAATCCGGCGGACCATAGACCCAGACATGGTCGTAAAACTGGCCGATCTTGGTCATCACATTGTTGCGCTTCCATTCCGCTTCGAGCAGTTGCGGCGCATCCATGACGTCGCGCAGACCGATGACGAGCTTGGTTCCCTGCCCCTTGAGATAGGCGAGGGTTTCCTCCACCTCGCCGCGCAGGCCCATGGGCTCCTTGTCGACGATGAAGATGTCAGGCTGGAAGCTTTCGGCGGTGTGATAGATGATGGAACGGCGCATCTTCAGTGTTTCCTGAAGATCGATATGCCTGTCCATCGAGGTGTATTCGCCGTTGCGCAGCTTGATGACGCTCGGGATTTTCACGAAATCGACGCGGGCGCGATAGTCGAAAGCACCGGCAATCGTTGCGCCTGAAATGATGAGGACGTTGAGGCCGCGATAATCTTCCACCAGGGCATGCGCAATCGTGCGACACCGCCGCAGGTGCCCGAGGCCGAAGGAATCATGGCTGTACATGAGAATGCGCGCGTCGTTCAAACGGGAGCTCATGGGCCAGACCTCTTTTTGCCTTTCACGATGAAGGCGGCGTCGGAAGGGCAATGTATCAAGGCGTATTCCATTTTATCTGAAGGGGTCCGCAGCATCACGTAGTCCGTCGCCGAAGAAATTAAAGGCCAGAATGACGAGAACGACCGGGATCGTCGGGATGAGAAGCCATGGATATAGCGCAATGACACTGACGCTGCGCGCTTCCGTGAGCAGAATTCCCCAACTTGTGATCGGTGGCCTGAGACCGAGGCCAAGGAAGCTCAGTGCGGTTTCGCCGAGAATCATGCCGGGAATCGTCAGGGTGGCCGAAGCGATGAGGTGCGACATGAAGCCGGGAATAAGGTGTCTGCCGATGATGCGCGGCGTGCCGGCACCCATCAATTGTGCAGATAAAACATAGTCTTCCTCGCGAAGCGCCAGAAGTTTTGAGCGCACGGCGCGCGCAAGGCCCGTCCAGTCCAGCATGCCGAGAATGATGGTGATGCCGAGATAAACGAGGATGGGGCTCCAGGTCACCGGCATGATCGCCGCAAGCGCCAGCCATAGCGGAATGCTCGGGATGGATTGCAGCACCTCGATGATGCGCTGGACGATCAGGTCAAACGTGCCGCCGCGATAACCCGCCAGACCGCCGATCACAATGCCGAGAACGAAGCTCATCGCGACGCCGAGAAGGCCGATGGTCAGCGAAATGCGCGCGCCATAGATGATGCGGGACAGCACGTCACGGCCGAGACGATCGGTGCCGAGCAGAAACAATTCACCGCCCTCCGCCGGGCAGACGAGATGGGTTCTGCCCTCGAACATGCCCCAGAAGCGATAGGTATCGCCCTTGCAGAAGAAGCGCAGCGGCTGGATATCCGTCGGCACATCCCGGTAGACCCGTCTCAGATTGTCCATGTCGAGTGTCATTTCCCGGCCATAAACGAAGGGGCCGACAAATTTTCCATCATTGAACAGGTGAATGGCCTGAGGCGGGGCGTAGATATTTTCGATATTGCGGGTGTGGAGATTATAGGGCGCGAGGAATTCGCAGATCAGGATCGAAAGATAGAGCACCACCAGAAAGGCGCCGGACCACACCGCGATCTTGTGCTGGCGGAATTGCCACCACATGAGGCGGAGCTGCGAGGCCTTGCTGAAGGCCGCCATTCCTGACGTGTTGGGTTCGATCAGCGACGGGTCGAAGGGCGCGGTCGAGACGTAGTGGGGCAGGGCTTCGCCGGGTTTCGGAATGGATGAGGTCATTTGACGTTGCCACCTCCGAAGCGGATTCGCGGGTCGAGTATGGCAAGGGCGATATCCGACACCAGCACGCCGATTACCGTCAGGAAAGCAAGGAACATCAGGAATGAGCCGGCCAGATACATATCCTGGCTCTGTAACGCGCGGATGAGCATGGGACCGGTGGTTTCGAGTGACAGGACGACGGCGGTGATTTCCGCGCCTGAGATGATCGCCGGCAGGATGGAGCCGATGTCCGAGATGAAGAAATTCAGCGCCATGCGCAGCGGATATTTGGTCAGCACCTTGAAGGGGTGCAGCCCCTTGGCGCGGGCGGTGACCACATATTGTTTCTGCAATTCATCAAGCAGATTGGCGCGCAGGCGGCGGATCATGCCGGCGGTGCCCGCCGTTCCGATGATGAGGACGGGGATCCAGATATGTTCGAGGATCGACTTGAACTTCGCCCAGCTCATCGCCTGATTGAGATATTCCCGGCCCATCAGATGGCCGATGGAGATGCCGAACCAGATATTGGCGAAGTACATCAGGATCAGCGCCAGCATGAAGTTGGGAATGGCGATGCCGAGCAGGCCGAGGAAGGTGAGCCCGTAATCGCCCCAGCTATATTTATGCGTGGCGGAATAGATACCGATCGGAAAGGCGATGAGCCAGGTGACGATGATGGTGACGAAGGAGACCAGAACCGTCAGCCACAGCCGGTCTCCGACGACATCGGCGACCGGCAGCTGATATTCGAAGGAATAACCGAAATCGCCGACCAGCATGCCGGTCGCCCAGCGGAAATAACGGATCGGGGCCGGTTGGTCGAAACCATAGCGGGTGCGCAATTCCTCGATTTCGGCAAGGTTTGCCGTCTCGCCCATGGCGCGCAGTTCGGCGACATAGCTTTCGAAATAATCGCCCGGCGGCAGCTCGATGATGGTGAAAACCAGCATCGAGATCAGGATCAGCGTGGGGATCATGACGAGGATGCGCTTCAAAATATACCGCAGCATATCAGGCGTCTCCGTCATACCAGAAGCTATCCGGCATATAGACGCCGAGATAGGATGTGGGTTCGTAACCGAAAAGCGCCTTGTCCGGCACGTTTCGCATGCGTTTGACATGGACGACGGGCTGAAGCGCGCCGTTGACGATGCCGATGGAAAAGACCTGCTGCGTGTAAATACCCAGCATTTCCAGCCAGATGGCCTCCCGCTCCTGTTCTGTGATGCTTTTGCGCCATTTTTTCAGGAGATCGAGCAGATGCGCCGCTTCCGGCAGATCGGGCTCCTTGCCCTCGCGGCCGCCGGAGAGATAATGCACGCCCCAGACCGGCCATTGCAGCTGATCGTCACCGGTGGGCGCAAGGCCGGAAGGCAGCATGTCAGGTGTCGGCACACCATTGTCCATGCCCATCCAGACCGACATCAGCACCTCGCCGCCCATGGCGCGCTTGCGGAAGACATCGCGCTGGGTGGGACGTACGGACACCGCGATGCCGATATGCCGCCAATGGTCCGTCACCAGCTCCATGACGTCGGTTTCAAGCGTGCTTTCGCCCGTCGTCTCGACGATGACATAGGCCGGACGCCCATCCGGCAGGAGACGGAGGCCGGCATTGTCGCGCTTGTCGAGACCCGCTTCGTCAAGCAGCCTGTTGGCCGTCGCACGGTCGAAGGCGCTCCATGCGTCTGCGAATTCCTGCCGGTAGAGCGGGCTTTCCGGCAGAACCGTATCGGCGCTCTCCTTAGCCAGCCCATAAAAACAGACCATGTTGATTTCGTGCCGGTTTATCGCGAGCGACAGCGCCCGGCGCACGCGCACATCCTGAAAAGCGCTGCGCCAGACCGGATCGGCGCAATTCAGATTGGGCAGAAGCGCAATGCGCGAACCCTGGGAGCGCTTATAGAGGTTCACCTTCAGGGGAAAGCGCTTTTCCGCATCCTTCAGAAAGGTGTAATCGGCGAAATCGAGGCCGAAATATTGCAGGTCGCTGTCGCCCGAGGCCGTCTTGGCCGAGATGATGTCGGACGAGGTGACGTTCAGCAGAAACCGGTCGAGATAGGGCAGTTGCAGGCCGTTTTCATCGACACGGTGATAATAGGGGTTACGTTCGAAGACGAATTGTTCCGCCGGCGGTGCGGTGGTGTTGCGCCATGCATCCAGCGTCGGCAGATCGGGGTTTTCCGGCCGCACCTGCCGCGACATCTTGATGTGCAGGCCACTCCAGTCATCCGCCTTGTTTTTCTTGATGAGTTTGGCGAGCTTTTCCGCCGTCTGATATTTGACGTGAAACTGCTTCATATAGGCGGCGGGAAGGAACAGCCGCGCCGGTGAGGCAGCGGCGAGCTTCGCCAGAAAGTCCGGGTTGGGGCCGTCCCAGGTGTAACGTACCGTCAGCCGGTCGATGACTTCGATCAGTGGCGGTTTGCTGTTGACCAGAAGTTCGATTGGCGGACCGCCCTTGTGGATTTCCTTGTTGAGGGCGACGTCCTCCCAGAAATAGCGGAAATCCTCTGACGTGAAATCGCTGCCGTCAGACCATTTGTGGCTCTCGCGCAGCCTGAAGGTGAAGATGCGCTCTTCCTGTACGTCGTAGCTTTCGAGAATATCGGGATGCAGTTCGAATTTCTCGTCATAACCGACAAGGCGGGCATAGCTGCTGATCGGCATGAGCCTGATATCGCGCTGGCCGCCAATGAGCATGCGCACCGAGCCGCCATGTTTTCCCGGCTCGCGGCCAAGCGCTTTCATATCGATGACGCGTGGATTTTTCGGCAGGCGGTCTGCCACGTCCGGCAATTCGCCCTTTTCCCGTTTTTCCTTGAAATAGGCCGGATCGGTATAGGCGGCCCGCGCATAGGCCGGCAGGAAGACGGAGGCCAAGAGGGCAAGAGTGGTGCGGCGCGTGATCAAGGGCGAAGCTCCCGGATATCGGCATTGCCATTCGCAAGAACGAAATGGCCTTCGCCGAGATCGGCGGAAATCATGTCGCCGTCACCCTCGTCGCGGAACTGTTTGCCCCAGTCGAACTTGCCCGTCGCGCTGATCTTGCCGATGGTGCGGAAATCGAGCGGGCGGTCGAGATCGGGGAAAGGCACGGCGGCGAGCAGGGATTTTGTATAGGGGTGAACCGGAGAGCGCATCAGGATTTCGCGCGGCGCCAGCTCCACGATACGGCCCTCGCACATCACGGCCACGCGGTCGGCCATATAATCCACCACTGCAAGATTGTGCGAGATGAAGAGATAAGTCAGCCCGAGATCCTGCTGCAGATCCTTCAGCAGGTTGAGGATCTGCGCCTGCACGGAAACGTCGAGGGCGGAAACGGGTTCGTCGCAGATGAGAAGTTCAGGACCGAGCGCCAATGCCCTGGCGATACCGATACGCTGCCTTTGTCCGCCCGAGAAACTATGTGGGTAACGGTTCAGCGCGCTTTCTCCGAGACCGATGGCCCTGACGAGATTGCGCACTTTCTCCGCACGGTATTTCGCATCGCCCCGCCCGTGGATTTCCAGCGGCTCGCTCAGGATGTTACCGACGGTCATGCGTGGGGACAGTGACGATATCGGGTCCTGGAAGACCATCTGTATCTTCGACCGCAGTTCCTTGAGATCTCCATCCCTGGCATTGAGGACATCGATATCGCCCTCTGGCCGGTGAAAGCTCACCGAGCCTTCATCCGGGCGAACGGCGCGCATGAGGATTTTGCTGACAGTGGTCTTGCCGCTGCCGCTTTCACCCACCAGACCGAGGCATTCTCCGCGGCGGATTTCAAAACTGACGTTGTTGACCGCCTTGGTGGCGTTGGAGTCGCCCTTGCGGAACCAGCTGGACTTCCGGGTCGTGAAAGTCTTGCTGATATTGTCCACGGTCAAAAGCGGGCCGGGGGTCTTGTTCACCGCGGCGGTCTTCTTGCCGACAAGGCTTTCGTGGTCGATGTTGATTTCGCGCAGCGCCTTCAGCCTTTCGCCGGGCTTCATGTCGAAATGCGGCACGGCGGCCATAAGACCCTTGAGATAGGGATGGCCCGGAGCCTTGAAAATGTCGTCGACCGTGCCGGCTTCCATGATCTCGCCCTGATAGATCACGGCGACCTCGTCGGCGATGTTGGCCACCACGCCGAGATCGTGGGTAATGAGCAGCATGCTCATGTTCAGCCGGCTCTGGAGATCGCGCAGCAGCTTGAGGATTTGCGCCTGTATCGTCACATCGAGCGCCGTCGTCGGCTCATCGGCGATCAGAAGCGCTGGCCGACAGATCAGCGCCATGGCGATCATGGCGCGCTGGCGCATGCCGCCCGACAATTCGAAGGGATACATGTTCACGACCTTCTTGGGTTTGGAAAACCCCACGAGGTCGAGCGTTTCATGCATTTTTTCCGCGCGCTCCGCCGGTGACAGGACGCTGTGAATCCTGAGCGCCTCGTCGATCTGGTTGCCGATGGTGTGCAGCGGCGAAAACGAGGTCATGGGCTCCTGAAAAATCAGCCCGATGCGGTTGCCGCGAATGGCGCGGATTTCCCGGCCATCCTTCGGCAATTGCAGCAGGTCGACGGGGCCGGCTGCGGCGTTTTCCGGATCGGTGAACAGCACGCGGCCGTTCACACGCGCTGTCTTGGGATGGATGCCCATGATGGTCTGGCCGATCACCGATTTTCCGGAGCCGGACTCGCCGACCAGAGCGGTGACTTTTCCCGGAAGGATGCGGAGGCTTGCGCCCCTGACGGCATCGATGGTGCCGCCCATGAGAGAAAACGAGACCCGCAGATTTTCAATACGGAGCAAATCTGCGCCTGCACTCATGCCAAAGGGTTCCTTGCCGTCTCTTTATCGTTGCCTTGTGACAATTTGCTCAGGAGGGCTTAAAAAGCACGTTATCGCAGGGTTTGTTGTCTGTCTATGCCTCTGAAACATCGAATTGTTTAGCGAATTCAAAGCCGGCTTCCGAAACGCGATGGCTTGCCTGAGGCCTTTTGTTTGGCGATATGTTAACGAGCGTTTCTGGATGAGGATCCATGTCCGACAAGAAATATTATGACGCTGAACTCGATAAAGCCCGGCAGTTGCAAAATAACGGCCAATATGCGGAAGCCAATGCGCTTCTCTTATCGCTGGTTGCGGCAAAAGACGGGCATCTGATGGGCGAGAGAACGGTGCTTGGCTTGCCGCGCCGGCTGCACGCCGCGCGGCTGCGGCTCGCTAAGGCCGAGGGCGATATGGTCGCCAGGATCGGTTATCAATATACGCTGGTTCCACCGCCGCAGGTCCTGGCAAAATATGCACAGTTTTCCCCGGAAGAACGTCACGTAATCAGCCTCAAAAGCCGGGAGGATATCCCGAGGCTCATTCATCAGGTGTGGATCGGGGACAAGGCCCCGCCGGTATCGGTGGAGGCCTGGGCGCGCCATGCCGCAGAACATGGTTACGGCTATCGCCTGTGGCGGGAGGCCGATCTTGAGCGGGAAGGTGTTTTTTCAAACGATGTCTTCAGGACCATGCTGGAGAAGGGCGATTATCCGGGCGCGGTGGATGTCGCCCGCTATATCCTGCTGGAGCGGTTTGGCGGCATTTATCTCGACTGCGACTGGTATCCGGCCCGCGACGATGTGAGTTTTGATGCATTCCTGCCATTGGCGGGATTGACGGCGTTTGACGAAAAAACGCCGCGTGATACCGGTCACGGCAGCATGCTGCTTGCCAATTCCTTCATCGCCGCGCCTGCCGGGCATCCGGTGTTCCGCAGGATGCTCGACGCTTTTCCTGGAATTATCGAAGAAATGCCGCGTGCGCCGGCCTGGTGGTCGACCGGCCCCTTGATCTTTACCGTCGTCGCCCGTGCGGGAAGCATCAGCCTTGCGCCGGCGGCGTTTGTTGCGGCATCTCTGCCCGATCGTACGCCTTTGGAGGATGTGCAGGCGATCAGACGGGACCTTGCCTCTCAGGCGAGTGGGCTGCTGATCGCCTGGAAATCATGGTGAGATTTCGTCGACGAGGTCTTTCGAGGAACGCCAGCGTGCGGCGGCATGCCCTGCCGTTGCCTCAAAAAGTCGCCTGAGGAAGCACCAGACATTGTCATCATGCACGAGATGGTGGGTGAGGATGCCGGTTGTGCCGCCATTTTCAGCGGCCTTCAGGATGCGGGCGGCGGTTTCGGCGAAAAGAATGTCCTCTTCGCGGCCGCCACGGCTGCCGTGCCAATCGATCACATCGACGTGGGTATTCAGGCAGGGCGGCACGGTGTTTTTCTCCGGGCCGAACACGGACAGGGCACGATAACCGAGGCCGGCCAATCCCGCGACGATACCGGCGTCTATGCGGTTCCACGGCGGCACCAGCATCGGCACCAGGCGCCCGCCATGCAGGTCATGGAGCTTGTCCAGTCCGGACTGCAACTCATCGAGCACGATGTCCGGCTCACGATGCGATCCGAGTTCCTGCTTCTTTTCCTTTGTCCCGGCATAATTCACGTGGGACCAGCCATGGACGGCGACCTGCGCGATGTCGGACGAATCCAGATGCTGCGCGAGCTTCTCCGTCGTCGTCTCGGGAATGACCGCGAGCGTGACCGGCGCGGAAAAGCTGCCGCAAAGGTCGAGCAGCGTGTCGAGTGCCGGTGTCGGCTCCACCGCATCATCGTCCCGGAGCCAGAGGTCGGCCTTTAGGCCGCGCCGGTCGCATTCATCCAGCGCCGCAACGAGTTTTTCCAGACTCATGATCGTCGTGCCTTTGCTTGCAACAGGATATGGTTCAGTTTTGCTGCGGCATTTTCCAGAGATCGTTCGTTGGCGACGAACAGGCGGGCCGCCTGCGCCAGTTCTTCGCGCTGTCTGTCGTCACCGAGCAGGGTCTTGATTGCCTCGGCATAGGCGGCTCTATCATTTTCTGGTGTCAGTAATCCTGTGGCTCCGGATTTTACCACTTCGGGAACACCGGCCACTTTTTCGGCCACGACGGGCAGGCCGGCGGCCTGCGCCTCGAGATAGGCGAGACCATAGGCTTCGCCATGGCCCGGCCAGACATAGAGAGATGCCTTTGAAAGAAGCGCGGCGATCTCATTTGCGGTTTTTTGCCCGTGCCAGACAAGGCGGCGATCGGGAAAGCCGCTGAACATGGCCTCGACGGACCCGCGTTCCGGTCCGTCGCCGATGATATCGAGCACCCAGTCGAGATGCTGCGGCAACAGGGCGAGCGCTTCGGAAAGCGCGCGATAGCTGTCGAGTTTGTCGCCCGCCCGCATCATGGCGACGGTGATGAGTCTCGTGGGTTCCGGGCGGGGTGTGTTGGTGAGAAAGGCTCCGGCGTCGATGAAGGGCGGCAACATCGCCCATCGCAGGGCGGGCGAGGCCCGCACAAGCCCATCACGATCCCGTGCGGTGAAGCAGATATTGACCGCGGCTTGGTTCACTGCGGCCAGTAGCCCGTCCTGCACCACCTGCCAGCCCATCCCGTTGCGTTTGGGCGAGTAGGACGCTTCGGCGGTGATGTAGGGAATATCGAAGCGCCCGGCCAGTTCCGGCCCAAGCAAATCCGGCGCCTTGTAATAGGGGTGATAACAGAACCAGAGGTCCGGCGGCCCATCCTGTCGCCAGCGCTGCGCGATGGTTTCAATTTCGCGCGTTGCCTGCTCGGCAAGCGAAGTCCGGGCCGGGTCGTCCGGTTGCTTCAGGAAGCTGCGCAATTCGGAAGCGACGAAAACCTCGTGGCCGCTCATCGTCATCGCCTTCATCAGCAAACGGGCCATCAGCCGGTCGCCGGAGGGAACGGGATGGTTGGGTGATTTGAGCGGCGAATAAAAGGCGATCTTCATGGCGATGGTTGTGCGTTGTTGGCGGCTTGGGCGTCAACCGGAATTTGAAAGGGCCGAGCCTTGACAGGTCAGCCATTCTTGCCCAACTGAATGGCATCTTTTGTATATGCGCGGAGCGTGACACGCTTTGACTTCTCCAGACATTTCCAAGACCCTGCTTTCCAGCATCGACAACAGAAGCGCCAAGGCAGGGGTAATCGGCCTCGGCTATGTCGGCCTGCCGCTTGCCATGACGATCGCCAGGGGCGGTTTCAAGGTTGTCGGTTTCGATATCGATCCCGGTAAAATTACCGCGATCGATGCGGGCCGCAGCTATATCGAGGCCGTTTCGGACGAGGTGCTGACGAGTGTGAGGCAGGACGACGGTTTTGTCGCCACCTCAGATTTCTCCAGGCTGGCCGAATGTGATGTCATTGCCATCTGCGTGCCGACGCCGCTGACGAAATATCGTGAACCTGACCTTTCTTATGTCGAAAGGACCTGCCGGGAAATTGCGGCCCATCTGCGCAAGGGGCAGCTCGTGGTGCTGGAATCGACCACCTATCCCGGCACGACCGACGGGGTGGTGAAGACCATTCTGGAAAGCACCGGGCTTGTTTCCGGCACTGATTTCTTCATCGGCTTTTCACCCGAACGCGAAGATCCCGGCAATCGCGATTTCGAGACTTCGACCATTCCGAAGGTGGTTGCGGGCGATGGTGACGCCGCTGGAAAACTGATGGCGGCTTTCTACGGTTCGGTGGTTAAAAAGATCGTTCCCGTTTCCACCAATGCCACGGCGGAAGCGGTGAAAATCACCGAAAACGTCTTCCGCGCGGTCAATATTGCCCTCGTCAACGAACTCAAGGTCGTTTATGAGGCCATGGGCATCGACATATGGGAAGTGATCGATGCGGCGAAAACCAAGCCGTTCGGCTTCATGCCCTTTTATCCCGGTCCGGGCCTTGGCGGGCACTGCATACCGATCGACCCATTTTATCTCACCTGGAAATCGCGGGAATATGAATTGCCGACGCGGTTCATCGAGCTTGCCGGGGAAATCAATACGGGCATGCCGCGTCACGTCATCGGGCGGGTCGCCGAAGCGCTCGACATCCATTCCGGCAAGGCGCTCAGCCGTTCGAAGGTGCTGGTCGTTGGTCTCGCCTACAAGAAAAACGTGCCCGACATTCGCGAAAGCCCGTCGCTGAAGCTCATCGAGCTTATTCAGGAGCGCGGCGGCGAAGCGGCCTATTATGATCCGCACGTGGCGGGAATCCCTAAAACCCGGGAATATAGCCACCTGATGGGCATGAAATCGGTGTCATGGGACAGGCGGACGATCGGCGCATTTGACGCGGTTCTTGTCGCGACCGATCATGACAATGTCGATTATTCCGCTCTAAGCGAATGGGCGCCGCTCATCATCGACACACGGAATGTCTTCGCGCGCCGGGACATAGCCGCAAAACATATCATCAAGGCCTGACAGGATGAGCAGACTGGACAGCTTCATTCGCCGGTTGACCGCGCAGCGGGACATCCTCAACCATGTGGAGGCCGATCTCGATCTGCCGGATGAGGGCGCGTTGATGGAAATCGGGCTTGGAAACGGGCGTACTTTCAACCACCTTCAGGAACTGTTTCCCCACCGTCGCATCATTGCCTTTGACAGGGCCATGGGTGCCCATGCCTCCTCGGTTCCGGTGGCAGAGGATCTCGTGATCGGTGAAATCTCGCAAACCGCTCCGGCTTTCATCGGCGCGGAAGCGGCGATGGTGCATGCGGATATCGGCACGGGCTATCCGGAAAAGGACGCCGTGACGCTGACATGGCTGCCAGATATTGCGGCAGGCATGCTGGCGAAGGGCGGTATTGCAGTCAGCGGCCTGCCGTTGGATCATCCCATGCTGAAGCCGCTGCCGGTTCCGGCAAGCGTGCCGACGGACCGCTATTTTCTTTACCGCAAGATTTGAAACGGACAGCCGGGCAGCAGACACCAGGGATTCTTTATAGGTAACGCTCGCTCTCTTGTTTCGAGAGCAGGAACACTTTCATCTGCGAGTTTCGCCCGCGAATGGCGATCTCTTCGCTTCTGAGATCGGCAATATCCTGCCCCGCCTGAATGATGGCCGGTTCGGAAACGACGATGGCGGCGCCGAATTCCTTGGCCTTGGATTCGAGTCTGCTTGCCACGTTTACGGTGTCGCCGATGGCTGTCAGGGTTTTTGCTGCCCCATATCCCATGACACCGACGATGCTCGGACCGGAATGAATCCCGACCACCACTTCCAGACGGACGGCGAATTGTTGTTCCAACCCTTCGTTGAGGATCGCGATGTCCCGCAATATGGTTGCGGCTGCCTTCATGGCGTTGCGGCAGGCATGGGCATTATCCTCGCCAAGTCCGAAAAGGGCCATGGCGCCGTCACCGATGAATTTGTCGAGATGGCCGCCCGTCTGTTCAACGGCCTGGCCGACGATGGTGAAGTAGCGGTTCAGCAGGAAGACGACATCATAGGGCAGTTTCGCCTCGGATAGTGTGGTGAAGTTGCGCAGATCGCAGAAGAGGATGGCGATTTCCTCTTCCCTTCCGGGACGGGCCGGCTGCGCATCCGCCGGCAGGTCACTCTGCTGGGGCGGCGAAACGAGAAGCGCGATGCTGAGATCGCTGGTCGGGCGCAGCTGGCATCCGAGCCGCACATCAGAATCGGCATGGATGCGTCTCAATGTGGTTTGTTCTATATCTCCGGGCGGGGGAAGCGGGCCCTTGCTGTTCAGAACCTTGACCCGACAGGTTGAACAGCGACCCTTGCCGCCGCAGACGGAATAATGCGGAATTCCCGCAAGACGGCTGGCTTCCAGAATGCTGAGCCCGGCCGGTACATGCGCCTGCGCGCCATGTTCATAGCGGATTTCGATCGCCGTCAATCGTTGTCGAAAGCTGCGTACGCCACGCATTGCGAAAACCAGCATTACCGCGCCGACGAACAATGTCTCTGCCGTGCCGGAGATGAAGCGGATCTGTGTTTCCATTTCCCGCTGTAGTGGCAGCTCGTCCTTTTGAATCGTATTGTCGACAAGTCCGGGCGGAAGCGCGTATTTTTCGTCGATTTCAGCCAGCCAGCGGCCGGCGTCGCTGAAACCAAGCAGCGCCAGCAGCGGCAACATCACGGCCACCGTCATAAACAGCCCGGCTATGCGTGGATACCAGTCCCGGTAACGCAGCCAGAAATAAAGGCCGATGCATCCGTGGACCCAGATCACAATCAAGGCGAGGCTTTGCCAGGCGCCCTGTATCGGATTGTTGATCCACAGCCGGCGGATGACCGAGTAGTAGCCGACATCGATGCCGTAGAGCATGTGCGACACGCGGATATTGACGGCGTGGCCGATGATCAGGAACGGGATGGACAGGCCGAAGATGACCTGAAGCGCTTCGCGGAGCGGCATGCGCAGCGTTCTGCGCAGATAAAGCGAACGCAGGACAAGGCAGACATGCACCAGAACCGAACCATAAAAAAGCAGGCTGCTGACGGGATTGAGCCAGATCAGGCTGAACCATTTTCGCGCCCGCTCGGCGGTATCGATGGAGATGAGTGCGAGAGAATGATTGAAAAGATGGGAAAATACGAAAGCAAATATGATGAGGCCGGATAAAATCCGGGCGTGTCTCAAATTGGTCTCCGAAAAGAAACGGATCATACAAATCCCATCATGTGGCCATTCGACGCAGAATCATCATGTAGTATGTGGTGGCACCCTTATTGCAGGGCGTCTCGTGGCAATATCGTGGAGCAATTGATCGGGAACGGTCAATTGTGCGTGTTCGAATGCCCGCCTGGCAGAAGATGCCGGATCCGGACTTCAAAAAGCGGTCGGGTAGGCGTCCGACCCTGGCGAACGCCATCTTGCCTCAGAGTTCGATGACCTGACCGTCCATGGCCGCGAATGCACCGCCAAACCGGGCTTTCGCCTGTTTTTCGATACTGTCCAGTTCCTCGTCGCTGCGGCTTGGGGCGTGGTGGATGAAGCCGACACTTTTTGCATCGGCCAGTTTGGCGAGGCGGATCGCCTGTTGCCAGGATGAATGGCCATAGCCGCGATAAAGGCTCATCTCGTCATCTGTGAACATGGCATCGTAGAGGAAAAGGTCGACGTCCCTGATCAGGTCGAGGACGGTTTCGTCGACACTGCCCGGCTCATGTTCGGTATCGGTGATGATGGCAAGGGATTTTCCTTCCCAGTCCAGCCGGTATCCGATGGCGTTGCCGGGATGATTGAGCATTCCGGTTCTGATCGAAAGGCCGGGATGCACATCAAGTGCGTCGCCCGGCAGGAAGTCCCGCGTCGCGATCTTGGCGCAACAGATCTCCAGCGGCACGGGGAACCAGGGTGGGCTCATGAAGTCCTTGAGCATTTCCCGGGTCGTCATGGTGCCGGCGAGGTGGCCGGACCAGATGGCGACATCGTTGGAGCTGTTATAAAAGGGCTTGAAATAGGGAAAGCCGACAATGTGGTCGTAATGGCAATGCGAGAAGAACAGGTTGACGTCGCGAATGCCTTCCGCCCGCAGGGCAAGACCGGCGGGATGCAAGCCCGAACCCGCATCGAACAAAAGAACGTGATCGCCGCATCTTACCTCGATGCAGATGGTATTCCCGCCGTATTTTCGGAAGTTTTCACCTGAAACGGGAAGCGTTCCCCGCGCACCCCAGATCTTTACCCGAAAATTTCTATTACTTTCCCGACTTGCTGTGTCGGAATCGAACGCCATGACACACCCCAATAACAACGGAATCTTGCACGCTTTCCTCCCATGAAGCCCGTTGTCTCTACAGATTATTATATCCGCCCGTTTTTGGCGGATGCCTTTACCCTTATTCAGTCAGCATTTCATTTATATTGCAATAGTACGACATTTATTTTTCCAATATCGACCGTCATGGTAGCAAGGAATTGCCGCTTATGTTCTGGCGTTTGCGCGCGCTTTGCTCAGTTCCGCCGTGGTCTGGGTAAGGCGTTCGGCCAGAACACGCATGACCTTGATCGTGATGTCGGGGAAATCGGACATGAGCTTGAAGAACTGTTCCTTGCCGATACGCAGGGCTTCCACATTGGTGGAGGCGCGCACGGTCGCGGTTCTGACGCTATCACAGAGGATGGCGATTTCGCCGACGATGGCATTGCCGGTCATTTCGGCCACTTTCAGTGTGCCCGAAGGGGAGTCGACCAGTACATCCACCTTTCCGGTGAGGAGAACATAGGCCGCATCGCCGACATCTCCCTGCCGAAACAGCACGTCGCCGGCATGGTAGGACACCCGGTCGGACGCGAATGCGAGCAGTTTCAGTTTCGACGGTTCCATCTCCGAGAAAAACGGAACCCTTTTCAGCATTTGAATTTCGTCTTTAAACAGCATTGACTTACCCTGTTCTTGTTCCACCTCGGCCGCATTCTTGGACTTATGTTGCGACCATGTCCTTGAATGTACCGTTTTCCTCGGCGAGAGTCTCGTAACTTCCGTCGGCGGTGATCAGGCCCTGGTGAACAACGATCACACGCTCGAACAGGCGAGAGAGGGTCGCATTCGACAGAACCCATACGATCGCTGGGTTATTGTTGTTCTGTTTCAGGAGTGTGATGACCCGCTCGACAATTTCCTCCTGCTGTCGGGGATCGAGGCCGGGTAGAGGGCGGTTGAAGACGTAATAATCGGATTTGCGGATCAGCGCCCTTGCGAGATTGAGCTTCTGGCGCTGGAGCGGGCCGAGCCGCTTGCCGCCGGCGCCCAGGTTGAAGTCCAGACCCACCGCCAGCACACGCTCATAGACACCCTGTTTGCGCATGACATCGGCGACAATGCGGGTGATGCGCCGCGAGGCGTCCGTATAGCGATGGCTGACCTTGCCGAAGAGGATGTTGTCCAGCAGGCTGGTTGCGCTCATATATTTGCTCGGATCGTAGATTTCGATCACGTTTTTCAGGCTGTCGGGCAGGTTCTCGTGGAACATGTGCCGGACTTCGACGATCCGGTTCATGATCTCCGGCGACAGCAGACCGAAACGCTGGCGAGGTTCGATGTAGAAGAAGCTGAGCCGCAGCATTGCGCGCTTTTCGCTTTCATTGGCGTCGTCGAAACTCTTGCCCTGAAGGCGTTGCAGCATCCGCTGATAGACCGGGATGTCATCCGGCGTCATGAAGGTGAGCTGCTGGAAGAACGGGTGGTCTCCCGGCAGGTCGGCAAAGATTTCCACGATGTTTTCAGCAATCGTGTAGCCCATTTCGAACAGGGTTTTCACGAGGCCGGTCTCCCGCATCAGCGAACGGAAATAGTCGCTTTCGATGACGGTCCTGATCGTCTGGGACGGATCCCGCATGGTGCCGAACAGCAGGTTTTCGCCGACCGTCGCCTCGCTATTGTAGCTATCGAGCTCGAAAGGCGCGATAAGGCCGCTCAGATTTTCCTTTTCCAGTTCGGCGCGCAGGACATGCCGCAGTTCCACGATGCGGGCGGCGAGATGCAGGTCCGTCAGGGGATCGATCGATGAGCGAAGGGCGAATTCCAGAATGTCTTGCGACAGTTCCACGCTGTCGAGGACGGCAAGAATCGCCTGGATGAGGTTTTCCGGCTTGCCGTCTCCAGCGGGGCTGGAGGCATAGTCGATCCATTCGCTGTTGATGTCGATCAGCGGATTGCCCGCCATCTTGGCTTCGCGGATCTCCCATTTGCGGTGTTCCAGCGCTGCACCCTCGTAGTCCTTATCCGCAAGCGGCGCATGTTTGAGGCCGTAAAGCAGATTGTCCTTCAGGCTGGCGTGGAAGAAATAGCTGTCCGAGGAGACATAGGAAATGCGCCGCCCGGTGAGCGATTCCGGCAGTTCCAATATGTCGACGTCGTTGATGCTGACCTTGCCGGAGGTCGGCCAGAGCGTGCGGCCCATTGCATCCGCCAGCGCCTCGGCGCCCGAGCCGCCGACGATGGCGATTACCTCACCCGGCTCGATCTTCAGCGATGCCTGCTCCAGAAGCCGGCTGCCGCTGTCGTCCTCAAGCGTCAGATTGGCGACGACGATCGGGGCGCTGATCGCCGCGACGGCGCCGGGAGACAGTTTCTGCACCTTTTCGTCGATCATGTTTGGCGCATCGAACTGCTCGAAGACCTGCTCGTATTTCACCTGCACGTCCTGACGCGCCTGATCCCAGTCGATCAGTTCCTTCAGCGGCCCGGGCAATTCCTTATAGGCATTGATGACGGCGACCAGCTGCCCGACATCGAGGCTGCCCTTCAGGGTGAGATAACCGCCGAGCGCATAAAAGAAGAAGGGTGTGAGCTGTGCGAGGAAGTTATTGATAAATTTGACCAGAAATTTCCACTGGTAGAGATCGTAACGGATCTTAAAGATGTCGCCGAGCCGGTGCGAGGCATCCGCGCGCTCGTAATTGGACGTGTCATAGGCGTGGATGGTGCCGATGCCGTCGACCATTTCGCCGATGCGTCCGGCAAGCTGGCGGGCGCTCAGCTGCCGCTGGCGGCCGAGTTCGATGAGGCGGCGGCGCATTTTGGGAATGATGCCCACCTGGATCGCCGCCATGAAAGCCGCGATCAGGCCCAGCCAGAAGTTCTGAACCAGAATGAAGAAGAGTGCGGAGAGCGCCTGGCCGCCGAGAAGCGCCGGCTGCACGAAGGCGTCGCCGGTGAAGCCGCCGAGCGGCTCCACCTCGTCCTTCACCATGCTGGAGATTTCAGCGCCCTTGACCCGCTTGAAATGGGAGGGTGGGAACCGCAGGATCTTGTCTATGAGCTCGAAGCGGATACGCCGCAGAAGCCGCTCGCCGAGGCGGCCCTTGTAGGTATTGATGTAATATTTGAAGAGCCCGTTGATGATGACAAGCGCAAGGAAGGTCAGGCTAAGCGCCATCAGCATCGACATGCGGTTGAGCTCGAGCCCGGGGAACAATGTCACGGTGCCCCAATAGGGGATGTCGACCGTGAGATGCATGAAAAGCTGCGTCGCGTTCGCCCCTTCGAACCCGTCCCCCTGAATAGGCCCGTTGACGATCTGCTTGGGCAGATCGAAAGCAAGGAAATAGGGGATCATCGACAGAGCCACGATCAGCAGAATGAAAAGCTGCTGCCGCCTCGTGTGCGACCAGATATAACGCGTAAGGCTTTGTTCCATATAAAACTTCTATGACCTGTCGGGCGAGGCCCGGCGTGTTGGTTTGCGCGGTGTCTAGACGATCCGGTGGCCGGGTGGCGCAACCTCCTCCTGCAAATAGGTATGGGACTCGCTATTTATCAGTATATTCAAGCGGTTTCGAGCAAAATAGCGGTCCTGCAGAGACTTGTCCGTCATGCCGGCGATTGTTTTTTCAGGGGCGTGTATCGCAAGTGATATAAATGCGACTGTATTTTTAGACTTCTCTAATGTTGTTGTTTTTATTGTAGAACAGGCGTTAAGACGCTTCGATACAATGATCCCGTAATGGTTGAGCCAAACACTGGCACAATGATGGCAAGGTCGATGGCGATAGATATTTCAGAGCATGCAGGCAGCGATCCGTCCCTTGATACATTGTCGCTTTCCGGCATTGCATCGAACGGGGCTATTGCCCATCCCGTGTCTTTTGGCGGGCTCACCGGCATTTTTCATCCTGCACGGGAAGAGGCAAGGCAGGCTCATGCCGTTCTTTTTGTCAGCCCCTGGGGGATGGAGGAGCTGTGCAGCCGCAAGTTCCAGCGGGTTCTGGCCGAGCGGCTGGCTGATTGCGGTGTCGCGAGCCTGCGATTCGACTATCTTGGCGCGGGTGACGCCTTCGACCCCGATGATGCCGGCCGTACGGCGGACTGGCTTTCCGATACGCGCGCGGCACTCGCCTGTCTGAAGCGCCTTTCCGGATGCGCCGACGTGATTGTCGTTGCGCAGGGCCTCGGTTGCCTGATGGCGGCGCAGGCGCTTGCTGATGTAGCCGAAGCGGGCTCCATGGCGTTTCTGGCGCCTGTCGTTTCCGGCCGCGCCTATCTGCGTGAACTGGCGATGTGGTCGTCCATGATCGATGACGGCCTTGGCCTTCGGCCCGGACAACGCATGGCCGAGGCGGGATCGATTGCCGGCATGACCATGCCTGGGGGTGTTGCCGATGCGATCAAGAAGGCCAATCTTTCAAACCTCACTGTCGCTCCGGCGCGCGCCATTCTGGTTCTTTCCCGACCGGGCCGCGCAACCGATGCCGATTTCGCCCGGCACCTCGCCACCATCGGCGGTACGGTGCAGGAGGCGGAATTTTCAGGCTATGACGATCTCGTCTCCAGCCCGACGCTCTCGAAAATATCCGACGATGTGGTGAAGAGGCTGGTCGACTGGGTCCTGTCGCAGACCCATGCCGGGAGCCCAACGACCTCGGAGGAGGATGTCACCCTCAATGCCGCGCAGCGCGGCCGTGGTTTTTTCGAGCAGCCGGTACAGTTTGGCGAAGGTGGACGGCTTTTCGGCGTTCTCTGCACGCCGGACGACCGGGAGGTCGTTTCTTCCGTCCTTCTGCTTGGCGCCGCCTATGACCGGCATTCCGGCTGGGGCAGGCTTTCGGTGCAGATGGCCCGTATATTGGCGCGTGAAGGCGTCGCATCGCTTCGCTTTGATGCGGCCAATATTGCCGACAGTCCTCCGGTCAAGAATGTACCCGATCAGGTTCTCTACGATGTGGCGCAGAATGACGACGTGGCCGCCGCGCTCGATTTTCTCGGTATGCGCGGCAAAGGACCTTTCATTGCGGCAGGCCGGTGCAGCGGCGCTTATCTCGCTTTTAACGGCGCGCTTGCCGATGACCGGATCGGAGCGGTGGTGGCGGTCAATCCGGTTGTCTTCCACTGGCGCAAAGGCCGCTCGGTGGATGAAGCCCTGCATAAGCGACCGCGCTCCTTCGGAGAATATAGCCAGCGTTTTCGCCAGGGCGCGACATTCAAGCGCCTCATCAGCGGCGATGTCGATGTGGTGAGTGCCGGGCTGAATATCGCCAAGGCGACAATGAAGCGGCTTTCGACAAAAACGGCGCGGCTGTTCCGCAGGGGCAGCGAGGAAGGACGCGCCGTTTTCGGCGCTTTCGACCGGCTGAAGGCGAAGGGCATCGCCATTCGTCTGCTCTATAGCGACAATGACGATGGTCTCGAGCATTTCCAATATTACTTCGATGCCAATGGCGAAGGGTTGGCGGCCTATCGGAACGTATCTCTGACCATTATTCCCGATGCCGATCACAATCTCTCAACGCCGCAGGCCAAAGACATCTATATCGAGGCGGTGAAGCGACTGGCTCTAGAAGGAAAACCGCCGGCCGGAACCCAGTGACATCACCTCTCCGGAAGGCGGAGTTTCGGTGGTTTCCGCCTCCGGCAGAAGGCTGATTTTTCTCGTTTCGCCGGGGCCGAGATGAAACCAGTTTTCTGAGGTGCGATACCCCGGTGCTGCGATATGGACGGATTGCGCCAACCGGTCCGTGCCGATTTCGAGGAACCAGTTGCCACTCGCTTCGCTGATCGCAACCTGAAGATTTGCGGCATGCAGCGCCTTTTTCCGGCCGAGCGGAAAATGGAAGGCGTCGGCGATGACATGTCCGGTCGTGACGTCGCGAAGCCGGGCAACCGTCACATCATGGGATGGCGGGCCGAAACGATAGGCATAGGTCGTATCGAAAAACGCGCCGAAAAGGTCGGTTGCGGCAATCGTCTGGCTCTGCCGTGGCGAAAGCGTCAGCGGTCGTTTGGCGTGGACGACGGGCTGCATGCCTTCGCGCAGGCAGCTTAGCTCCAGCATGGCTTCGAAAGCGCCGCCGCTCTCGTTGAGGATATGAATATCCAAGCCATTGGTGCCTTCGTCGGAAAGGCTGACCTGGATGGGGCGGAACGCCCTTTTCAGCGCGTGCCAGACGGATTTGGGCTGGCCAGCGGCATCGATGATGCCCCAGCCCGCGCCGGGAACGAGATCCTGCAGGGTCCAGACCAGAGCGCCCTGACAAGGGGAACAGCTGCGCCGCCATTCGGCAAAAGTCGCTTCCATGACCTCGGCCGTCGCAGCCCGGGACATGTCGAGATAAAGGCCGCCGTCTTCGCGACGCAGAACATCCGGTTCGACGTCGTAAAGCAGTTTCAGATAATGGTCGCGAACATCCTCGAAATCCCAGGAGGCGCCGCGATCGCGCGGTGTGCGGGCTTTCCATCGTGGATCGTGCACGGCGACGCCGGGAAGATATCTGTCCAGCGTTTCCTGTTCAGGAATATTGGCGAAGGCGAGGCATTCCGCGGCGAAGCGCAGATCGGCGCGCCGCGCATCTTCCAGCGGGCGACAATAGGCGCCCACGCCGTAATAATGGCCGACCCCGGCGTTGGGAAAGAAGGGTAGCGCACCGCCGGAAGGGGAATTGGCGACATAGGCCGCATCCGGCCGCTTCTCGGCGAGGAGTTCCGGCAGGACCTCCTCGGTGAGCGTTCCTTTCCATATCTGCTCCGGCAGACCGAGCATCGCGCCCTGCTGGTACATTTCACTGCCGCCGCAGAAGACGGTGAGCGATGGAGAAAGCGCGGTGGCTTCGAGGAACTGCGAGATTTCCGTGACGATATGCTGGCGCAGGCTCTCGTCCTTTGCCGGGTAATCGAAATTGGCGAGCATGGCGTCCTGCCAGACCATGATGCCGAGTTCATCGCAAAGCGCGAAGAATTCCGGTGTCTCATAAGCCATGGTGCCGCCGATGCGGATCATGTTCATGCCGGCTTCCGCGGCTTTTCCAAGCCAGGGCTCGTAGTCTGGTCTTGTTCCCGGCAGGCGCACGATATCGGCCGTCGTCCAGACCGCGCCGCGGCAGAAGACCGGCTGACCGTTCACCTTGAGGCCGAAACCGTTACCGTCTTCGCCATGATCGATCTCGACCCGCCGGAAGCCGGTACGCCCCAGCCTATGTTGTTCGCCGTCCAGTTCCAAAAGCGTGTCGTGCAGCGCAGGCCTGCCATGGGTGTGCGGCCACCATGTTTCGACATCGGGTATGTGGAGCTCGCCGGAAAACTTGCCGTTCTCATCCCTGGAAAGTTCGGCGCTATAACCCGCGCAGCCAAGCCGTGCCGATTTTATGGCCCGGCTGGTTTCCAGCACGATGCCAATCGTTCCCGTTCCTGCCTCGTCCAGTGAAGATCGGAGCGTGCAGAGTACCCCGTCCTGCCTTATCAGGCTGATGGGCCGCCATGGGCCGGCGGCGTGGATTTCCGGGCACCAGCCGGGCATGTAACCGAGTGCGGTGGTGCGGATCAGCCGCAACCCCTGCGTATTCATCATCTGCGGCCGCCAGCGGGCGCGGGGACCGGGTTTTTCAAGTCTCGGCGCAAGCGCCCGGAAGCAGATCGAAAGCTCGTCCGCGCCCGTCAATTCGACAGGCACTTCCAGTCTTTCAAACATGCTCTGGCTTGCGGCAATCAGCTCGCCGTTGAAGAAGATTTCGGCAATGGTGGAGAGACCGTCGAAACGCAGGGTGGCGCGTTCGCGCGTATCGGAAATCATCGTCAGCCGATACCAGGCATCCCTGTCATTGAGAGGCGCCGGGGCAAGGCGGTCGAATTTTCCAACCGCTTCCAGAGCTTGCGCCACGGTGCCGGGAACGGAGACGTGAAGGCTGTCGAGCGGTGCGGGGATGTCGGATGGCGTCTCGCAGGCATCGGCGGGCGTCAGCGTCAGCGTCCAGCCTTCGCTCAGCAATTCCTCGCTTTCGCCCGGAAGATAGATCCTCACGCTGCCTCGCTGGCATCAGTGAGTTTGGCCGCAAGCGCTTCCATCACGCCATCCCATGCATCCGCTGCCGGATCGAGCACGGTGTCCAGCGCATCAAATTTACGGCGGGTGACGGCGCGGGCGAGCTGGAATTGCACGGTCTTGGCAACCTCGGAAATCTTGAGCGCGTGGTCTCTTGCTTCAGAAAAACCGTCTGCGTCCAGCCATTCGAGGTGGCTTGCCGCCAGTTCGAAATTGGCGCCGAGCTGGCGCAGCGTGTTGAAGGCATATTTGTGGAAAAAACCGAAGGGCCTGTCGGCGACCTTTTCCACCTGCGTCGGAAAAACGCCGGCAAAAGCGCGGACCGGGTTGGCGGAGGGCCGTCTGGAAAAATGAAACTTCAGGAGCCGTTCGGCCGTCTTGCGAATATGTGCGGGCGAGGTGCTGCTGTCCGCGAATTTCGCGAACTCGGTATAGGGCAGGAATGGCGGATCGGTCTCGGCCAGATGGTGCTGGAACAGGCCATCGAAGTCTTCGCCGGACAGGTGGAAGAAGCCGGCATTGTGGAAATAGTCGAGTTCGCGCTTCGCGAGGTCGAGCCGGTTGATGGCGATGGTGGTCTTGCCATGCTCCTTCCGGTAGCCCACCCCATGGGTATCCGGCATATAGAAGCTGTCCATCTCGATCAGGCAGATGCGGCCGCGTGCGAGCTGCGCCTCGATGTGGTTTTCCACGCTGTCGAAGATCGCAAGTTCGGTGGCGCGAACGCCATAAAGCGCCTCGAGGTCTTCCAGCGGCACCTTGAAGAAGGTGAACTGGTCGCCTTCGAAATCCTGCGTCAGCGTGAAACCGAACATGGCTTCCGGGGATAAGCCTTTCGAGGCCAGCACCTCGATCCATAAATCGATGTAGCAATTGGTTTCCGGCCACATTCTCTCGGAGGAATGAAGCGGATGCTGCACATAGTTCTTGGGATCGAGACCGGGGAAAATCTGCCGCATGAATGATCAGCCCCAGAGGGTTTCCACGACCTTTGAAGGCCATTTCTTCACATCGAGACCATGATGGGCAAACAGCGCCAGCGCGATGCGCTCAAGACCGAAACCGACGCAGGCGGTGTGGGCGACGTCACCATTCTCAAGGTTGAGGCCCCATTTCTGGCCGAAGGCATCCTGATGGTAGTTGAAGCTCATGCAGGCCGTCGGGCTGGTCGTTGACGTGACCGGGATTAAGAGTTCGAATTTCAGGTTCTGGTCGCGCTGGTTGTTGGCGAGCATCTTGCCGGCGCGGCCGAAGAAGGGATCGTTGGCGACATCGATGGTGACATCGAGCCCGACCGCCTTCATCATCTCCACGCCGCGATCCATCCAGGTCTGGCGGAATTCGGTGACGTTGGCCTCGGTTCCCATGCAAACATATTCGCGCATACGGAAAAGCTGCTGGCGGGCCGGATCCTTGGAGGGTTCATGGCGGAAGCAATAGGACTGGATGTCATAGAGACCGCCGCCTGCAGGCAGCGCGCCGCGCTTGGCAATCGTCGGATAAAGCGGGTAGCAGGCCGCCGGCGTCAGCACGATGTCTGTCGCTTTCTGGTCCTTGGTCCAGTCACCGCCCTCATCCATGGTTTTCAGCAGGCTGACATGGTCGAGCTCACAGCCGCAGAAGGAATGGACTGTGCCGGCGAGCTGCGGGAAGCTCTTCATGTAACCGCTCTTTTCGAAATAGGCGCGGTTGATGCCGGGCGGAAAGCGGATCGCTTCGGCGCCGTCAGCGCCGCCCGTGCGGTCGATCAGCCTCTCGAAGGCGGCAATGACATCCTCGAACTGGCCGCTGCGTCCATAAAGACCGTCCACACCCGTTTCAATCAGCAGGCCTTCTTCGAACAGTCGATCGAGAAACGATGTTTGCATGTCCATGGTCTTATCCCAAGAGGCTGGTGTCCTGCTTGTGAACCAGCAGGAGATTGGCGGAATTGCCAAGAATACGGTCGTTGGAAATCATCAGTCGGGCGGAATGCGCGTCACGCAGGTGCCGGCCGAGGCTGTAGGGCGTGCCGTTCTTGTAGCCCATGATGCCGCAGACCAGCATGGCGTGATCGATGATCTCGAGAATGGTTTCCGAAGAGCAGATCTTCACATTGTTCATGGCGACGGCAAAAGCCATCGACATCAGTTTTTCGGGGTCGCTCTTGGTATCCTCGTAAGCCTTGATGCCGGCGATGATGTTGGATTTCACGACCTGCAGCTTGGTGGAGACCTCGGCAAGGCGGATCGCGCCGGGAGGGGCGGTGCCGGGCGACTTGCGCGCTGCGGCTCTGACGAAGGACTGGGCGCGCAGCACGGCATCCGAGGCGATGCCATACCAGACGGCGCTCCAGAGAAGATGCGAGCTTGCAAGCATGGATTGCGCGGCGATTTCCGCGAAGGGCTTCGGGAATATTTGCGCCGCCGGCGCTTGCCCGCGGAACAGGAAACCATCCGAACAGGTGCCGCGCATGCCGAGCGTATCCCAGACATGGGTCTTTTCGAGCGTGTACTGGTTTTTCAGGAAGACCGTCATCACCTGATCGGCGGGCGCGGCATCCTTGTGGGCGCGCGAGGTGATGAGGATCGCATCGGCATTGCTGCCGTAGGAAATGACGGTGGCGTCCTTTTCCAGCCGGCAGTCATCGCCTTCGACCTCTATCGCGCATATGGAGTTGCGCAGATTGCCGCCGATGCCGCCTTCCGTGGTGGCAGAACCGAGCAGCAGCTGTTCCGCCGCCACGCGGCGCATGAAGTCCGCGTGCCATTCGCTCGCCTCGCCATGTTCCACAAGGCTCGACAGCTTGATGTGGTGCATGGCGAAAATCATCGCGGCTGCGGAACAGGCCTGGCCGAGGCGGGCGCAGATATCGGCGATTTCCTGCAGGGAAGCGCTTTCGCCGCCCAGCGAATAGGGAACCTGGATGCCGAGCAGACGTTCCTGCCGCAGTGCATCAACGGCTTCCTGGGGAAAGCGGCCGGTGACATCCACCTCATCCGCGTGTTTGGCGGCAATTGCCGCGACACGGCCCGCGCGCGCGGACAGCGTTTCATCCTGCGGCGCGACGGTGACGTTCATCAGGCTGCCTCTTTACCATCCAGAATGAGTTTAACGGTGTCTTCAATAGCCTTGATGCTGGCAAATGACTTGCGGTTCAAGAGATTGTCGGGGAATTCGATATCGAAAGCTTCTTCGATGCCGAGCATCAATTGCACCGATGCAAAGGAAGAAAGGCCCGCCGCATAAAGATCGGCGTCATCTGCAATCGTATCGACGGGGGTTGGAAGCTGGCCGAATTTTGCCAGTATTTCACGAATAGTCGCGTTCATTCCGACGTATCTCCCATGAATTTCACATCAGGATGGTTTGTGCTTATCGTTACGTAGCAAACGATAATATTCGCCTAAACCGTTAGGTTAATTACAACTAACGGCAGCATGCGCCATTCCCGCACCTTTGCCAAGCTTAGATCGGCGGCCTTGACAAAAGCCTGACGGTGTTTTTTGCTGTGGCCATTCACCAGGGGTGTCCCGTCAAGGGGCTGAGATTCTGCTTTCATGCGCAGTGACCCGTTGAACCTGATCCAGTTCATACTGGCGTAGGGACGGTGCAAAGACCGGAGGTCGGCTGGCGTATGCGTACGCTATCGGCGCGACGGTATTTTCCATCATTCCGGCTCGAACTGGGTCTCCACTGTCAAACTTTGGAGCCTCAAGATGAATATCGCTGCCAAGAATATCCCGCTTGCCGTCACCACCGGGCCGCACGCCGCCTCCACGAAAATCCACAGGTCGGGCATTTTGCATCCGCATATCCGTGTGCCGATGCGCGAGATCGCCGTACACCCGACGGCGGGCGAACCGCCGGTGACGGTTTATGATTCTTCCGGTCCCTATACCGATCCTTCGCATACCGTTCTGATTGAAAAGGGTTTGCCGCGTCTGCGTCATGACTGGATCGTGGCGCGCGGTGATGTCGAGGCTTATGACGGCCGGCACGTCAAGCCGGAGGATAACGGCTTTGCCACCGGCGAACGCCTGACGCCAGAATTTTCGGTGCGCCACCAGCCGCTCAGGGCCACCGCCGGTAAAGCCGTGACCCAGCTTGCCTATGCGCGGGCCGGTATCATCACGCCGGAAATGGAATTCATCGCCATCCGCGAAAATCTCGGGCGCGAGGTGGCCAAGGAAAAGCTGGCGCGTGACGGCGAAAGTTTCGGTGCGCATATTCCTGACTACGTCACGGCGGAATTCGTGCGTCAGGAAGTGGCGGCCGGCCGCGCCATCATCCCCGCCAATATCAATCATTCGGAACTTGAGCCGATGATTATCGGCCGTAATTTTCTCGTCAAGATCAATGCTAATATCGGTAATTCCGCCGTCACCTCCTCCATGGCGGAAGAGGTGGAGAAGATGGTCTGGGCGATCCGCTGGGGTGCGGATACCGTCATGGACCTGTCGACCGGGCGCAACATCCACAATATCCGCGAATGGATCATCCGCAATTCGCCGGTGCCGATCGGCACGGTGCCGCTCTATCAGGCGCTGGAGAAGGTCAACGGCATTGCCGAAGACCTCAACTGGGAAGTGTTCCGCGATACGCTGATCGAACAGGCGGAGCAGGGTGTGGATTATTTCACCATCCATGCCGGCGTGCGGCTGCATTACATCCCTCTCACCGTCAACCGCGTCACCGGCATCGTCTCGCGCGGCGGCTCGATCATGGCCAAATGGTGTCTGCATCACCACAGGGAAAGCTTCCTCTACGAGCATTTCGACGAGATTTGCGACATTTGCCGCGTTTACGATGTCTCCTTCTCGCTGGGCGATGGCTTGCGTCCCGGCTCGATTGCCGACGCCAATGACGCCGCACAATTCGCGGAGCTGGAGACGCTCGGCGAGTTGACGCAGATCGCCTGGGCGAAGGATTGCCAGGTGATGATCGAGGGCCCCGGCCATGTGCCGATGCACAAGATCAAGGAAAACATGGACAAGCAGTTGAAGACCTGCGGCGAAGCGCCCTTCTATACGCTCGGGCCGCTCACCACCGATATTGCGCCGGGTTACGACCATATCACCTCCGGCATCGGTGCGGCGATGATCGGCTGGTTCGGCACCGCGATGCTCTGCTACGTCACGCCGAAGGAACATCTCGGCCTGCCCGATCGCAACGACGTGAAGGTCGGTGTTATCACCTACAAGATCGCGGCCCACGCCGCCGATCTTGCCAAGGGCCATCCGGCGGCACAGGTCCGGGACGATGCGCTGTCGCGCGCGCGGTTCGAGTTCCGCTGGGAGGATCAGTTCA
This sequence comes from Agrobacterium sp. GD03872, assembly GCF_029840625.1. NCBI lineage: Bacteria > Pseudomonadati > Pseudomonadota > Alphaproteobacteria > Hyphomicrobiales > Rhizobiaceae > Agrobacterium > Agrobacterium sp. GD03872. The sequence continues at coordinate 21,005 of NZ_JAOCCY010000005.1, read as the reverse complement.
ACCTATCGCTCGATCCGGACACTGCCCGCTCCTTCCATGACGAGACCTTGCCGAAGGAGGCGCACAAGGTGGCGCATTTCTGCTCCATGTGCGGGCCGAAATTCTGCTCGATGCGGATTTCCCACGATATCCGCGCGGAGGCGCAGAAGGAAGGGTTGGAGGCCATGGCCGCACGCTTCAAGGAGGGTGGTGAGCTTTACATGCCGCTCACGACGCCTGCGGATGCCGAGTAACATGCGCGTCCTTGTCAAGGGAACGGGGGTCGCCGGTTTGACGGCGGCCCTCGAACTGGCGCGAAACGGCTTTACGGTGGAGATTTGCGAGCGCAATGCCGAACCCTTTCGCGGTGCATCCTGGTATGCGGGCGGCATGCTGGCGCCCTGGTGCGAACGTGAAAGCGCTGAAGCGGCGGTTCTGACGCTTGGCCAGGCGGCGCTCGACTGGTGGGATGAAGCCACACCCGGTCTTGCCGTCCGCAACGGCACGCTGGTTGTCGCGCCAGCACGCGATAAGGCGGAGCTTTCGCGTTTCGCATCGCGGACCGACGGTTATCGCTGGGTGGATGAGGGCGAGATCGCCGCGCTGGAGCCAGATCTTGCCGGGCGGTTCCGATCCGGGCTTTATTTCCCGGATGAGGGGCATCTCGATCCGCGTCTTGCACTGAAATCGCTGCATCAGCGGCTTTGCACCATGGGTGTGCGTTTCCATATGGGTATCCCGTTGGATGAAGAGCCGTTCGACCGGGTGGTGGATTGCACTGGCGCTGCGGCGGTGGGGGAGATTTCCGGCCTTCGCGGCGTGCGGGGAGAGATGCTCTATCTCGCCACGCGGGAGGTTTCCCTGTCTCGTCCCGTCCGGCTGCTGCATCCGCGCATTCCGCTTTACATCGTGCCGCGCGAGCCCGGCCGTTTCATGGTGGGCGCGACGATGATCGAAACCGAGGATGCCGGCGCCATTTCCGCCCGCTCGATGATGGAGTTCCTGAATGCCGCCTATGCCGTGCATCCGGCTTTTGCGGAAGCGGAAATCATCGAGACAGGTACGGGCGTGCGCCCCGCCTATCCCGATAATCTGCCCGACGTCACGCAGGATGGCGGCACCATTTTCATCAACGGCGCGCACCGGCACGGCTTTCTGCTATCGCCGGCGATGGCGCGGCAGGCGGCTGAAATCGTCTGCCAAACTCTCTTTCAAAAGGAACGGGATCATGAAACTTCTGGTGAATGGCGACGAGCTTGATCTCGCCGCCGAGACGCTGGCCGGCCTGCTCGCCAGCCTCGAATACGAGGGTGAGTGGCTGGCGACGGCGGTAAACGGTGACCTGGTGCATTCGGAAGAGCGCGCCGATTATAAGCTGAAGGCTTTCGACCGTATCGAAATCCTCTCGCCGATGCAGGGAGGCTGAAACCATGCTGACGCTTTATGGCCGCGAGGTCTCGTCCCGTCTCCTGCTCGGCACGGCGCGCTATCCGTCCCCCGCTGTGCTTGCCGATGCCGTGCGGGCGAGCAACACGGATATTCTGACGATTTCGCTGCGCCGGGAAACGGCGGGTGGCAAGAAGGGCGGTCAGTTTTTCGAGCTTATCCGTGAGCTGGATCGCCAGATCCTGCCCAATACCGCCGGTTGCCACACGGTCAAGGAAGCGGTGCTGACGGCAAAGATGGCCCGCGAGGTGTTCCGCACCGACTGGATCAAGCTGGAGGTCATCGGTCATCACGACACGCTGCAGCCCGATGTCTTCGCACTTGTCGAGGCGGCGAAAATCCTCTGTGACGATGGTTTCGAGGTCTTTCCCTATACGACTGATGATCTGGTCGTCGCCGAGAGGCTGCTGGAGGCAGGCTGCAAGGTGCTGATGCCCTGGTGCGCGCCGATTGGCAGCGCCATGGGACCGCTCAATCTGACGGCGCTGAAATCCATGCGGGCGCGTTTCCCGGATGTGCCGCTGATTGTCGATGCCGGTATTGGTCGCCCGTCGCATGCGGTCACGGTGATGGAGCTTGGTTACGATGCCGTTCTGCTCAACACGGCTGTGGCGGGTGCGGGAGATCCGGTCGGCATGGCGGAGGCTTTCACCCGGGCGATAGAAGCCGGCCATCAGGCATATCTCTCCGGGCCGCTGGAGCCGAGGGACATGGCCGTTCCCTCGACGCCGGTGATCGGGACGGCGATTTTTTCCTGATCGTGGCTTGTCATCGACATCAGGCGGGTCACGTTTTGCGTTGACAGTGCGTGATGGTGGCGGGATACCGGGAGAAAAGGGAAACGGCATGGCGGCACTCACCAATTTTCTGACGGATATCGGCGGCGTTTCGGTCGGTAATGTCACCGATCTTGCCCTCGGCTCCGGTGTTACGGCGATTGTTTTCGAAAAGCCCGCCATTGCCTCCGGTTCTGTTTTGGGTGGTGCGCCGGGCGGGCGCGATACCGGCCTGCTCGACCCGGCGATGACGGTGGAAACGGTGGATGCCTTCGTGCTGTCGGGCGGTTCTGCCTTCGGACTGGATGCGGCGGGCGGCGTTCAGGCCGGGCTGCGCGAAATCGGACGCGGCCTGCAGGTGGGTTCCACCCGCGTTCCCATCGTGCCGCAGGCGATCCTGATGGACCTGCTGAATGGCGGCGACAAGGATTGGGGGCTGTATTCACCCTATCGCGAGATGGGATATGCAGCCTTCAAGGCGGCGCGTGCGACGCCCTTCGAACTTGGAACGGCCGGGGCTGGAACGGGTGCGACGACCGCCACCTTCAAGGGCGGGCTCGGTTCGGCAAGCGCTGTCAGTTCTGGCGGTTACAAGGTGGCGGCCATCGTTGCCGTCAATGCGCTCGGCTCGGCAACCGTTGGAACGAGCCGCCATTTCTGGTCCGCGCCGTTTGAAGTGCGGGGTGAGTACGGCGATTGCGGTTTTCCCGATCGTTTCGAGCCGGATCATACCGCGCTGCGCCTTAAGGGCGTCAATCTCACGGCAACGACCATCGGTGCGGTGGTGACGGATGCGGCGCTCACCAAGGCGCAGGCGCATCGCCTTTCCATCATGGCGCATGACGGGCTGGCGCGCGCCGTTCTGCCCGCCCATCTGCCGAGTGACGGCGACACCATGTTTGCGGCCGCGACCGGTGAAAAGCCGCTTGAGGGCGGCATTCATTTCACTGAGCTTTGCCATCTGGCCACCATCGTCATGGCGCGCGCGGTGGCACGTGGCGTCTATGAGGCGACGGCCTTGCCAGTGGATGGAGCGCAGAAGGCCTATCGCGATCTTCATGGACGGAGCTTTTGAACGATGAGTGAGGTCATCCCAACACTGAAACCCGTTCTTCGTATCGACTTTCCGCCCGGAGAACGTCTCGGTCATGGCAAGATCGAATTGATGGAGCTGATTGTCGAGACTGGCTCCATTTCCGCCGCCGGGCGGGCGATGGACATGTCCTATCGCCGCGCATGGCTGCTGGTGGATGCGCTGAACCATATGTTCAGGCAACCGGTGATCGAATCGCAGCGTGGCGGCAAACAGGGCGGCGGTGCGGCGTTGACCGCTTTCGGCACTGAGGTGCTGGAGCGTTATCGCGGCATGGAAAAGCGGATGAACGAGACATTGCGTCAGGATATCGACTGGCTGGAAGCCAACCGCAATCCTGATGCGGCTTTCAATAGGGATCGAGAGCCGCCGACTTTATGATTGCATGCACCGGTTTTCCGGGTTCCAGCTGCAGCCTCTCGCGTGACAGGTCGGTGATGCGCGACTGGATGATATCGCCGCCGCAATCCACCTGAACGGTGACCATACCGTCTTCGCTGGCGGCGACATCGCAGACATGGCCTTCGAGAATATTGAGCGCGCTCAGGCCCTCGGGCCTCACGGTTGCGAGCATGACGTCGCGTGCAGGTATCAGCACTCGCGCCGGAACGCCGGGTCCACCCTTCCGTGCCGGAACCTGCAGCAGGGCCGTACTCAGTCTCACGGCGGCGAGGCCGTGCCGTTCATCGAAGTTTTCGATGCGCCCGGAAAGAATGCTGCCCGCTTCGCGCCGCTCCAGATGTGTGCTGAAATCCGGTCGCGCCAGCACCTGGGCCGCTTTTCCCGCAGCTTCCACCTTGCCGTCGGTCATCACCACGATACGGTCTGCAAGGCGGGCGACCTCCTGAATGGAGTGGCTGACATAAACGATCGGGATTTTCGTCTCGTCGCGCAGACGCTCGAGATAGGGTATGATCTCGGCCTTTCTCTGCTCGTCCAGAGAGGCGAGCGGCTCGTCCATCAGCAGCAGGCGAGGGGAAGAGAGCAGTGCGCGGCCGATGGCGACACGCTGCTTCTCACCGCCGGAGAGCCTGTTCGGACGGCGCTGGAGAAGGTGGCCGATACCGAGCATGTCGATGATGTGGTCTTCATGCGCGCCCTTCCTTTTGTCTGAGGCGAACCATTTGCCGTAATGCAGGTTCTGCGCCACGCTTAGATGCGGAAACAGCCGCGCCTCCTGAAAGACATAACCGAAACGGCGTTTATGGGCCGGCAGGAACAGTCGCTTTTCGCTGTCGGCCAAGACTTCGCCATCGAGAATGATTTGTCCGCTATCCGGGCGCAGCAGGCCGGCAATGATGCGGATCATCGATGTCTTGCCGGAGCCGGAGCGTCCGAACAGGGCGGTAACGCCGCCTTCGGAGGTAAATGATGCGTCGAGTTCGAAGGCGCCGAGACGATGTTGGGTGGAAACCGAAAGCGTCATTCCATGCTCACCCGTTTGCCGATGATGCGTGCCAGAAACTCGGAGACGAGCAAGGCGAGCATGGAAATCACGACGGAAACGATGGTCAGGCGCAAAGCGCCGGCATCGCCGCCCGGAACCTGCGTGAAGGTGTAGATGGCGGCAGACAGCGTCTGGGTCTCGCCCGGAATATTGGACACGAAGGTGATGGTGGCGCCGAATTCGCCCATGGCCTTGGCGAAAGCGAGGATCATGCCGGCAATGATGCCCGGCAGCGTCAGGGGCAGGGTGACGGTGAGGAACACCCAGAACGGGCTCGCCCCCAAGGTGCCTGCCGCCTCTTCCAGCTCGCGGTCCACCGCTTCGATGGAAAGGCGGATGGAGCGCACCATCAGCGGGAAAGCCATGACGGCGCAGGCGAGTGCCGCCCCCGTCCAGCGGAAGGAAAAGACGATGCCGAAATAAGTATCGAGAAACTGCCCGATCGCGCCGCGGCGACCGAAGAGGACCAGCAGCAGAAAACCGGTGACGACGGGGGGCAGAATGAGCGGCAGATGGACGATGCCGTTGAGGAGCGATTTACCCCAGAAACGGCCGCGCGCCAGCGCCATGGCAACGGCAATGCCGAAGGGCAGGCTGGCGAGCATGGCGATGGAGGACACCCACAGGCTGAGCCTGATCGCCGTCCATTCTTCAGGGCTGAGTGTCCACCAATGCAATGCCGTATCCTGCAATCGTCATATGTCATGGCCCGCCGGAAAGCGGGCCTGAAAGAAGCTTACTTCAAAACGGTAAAGCCTTGCTTTTCGAAGAAGGGCGTTGCCTTTTCGGACTTCAGGAAATCCAGATAGGCTTTTGCCGCCGGCGATTTTGCTTCGGACAGAATGGCGACCGGATAGATGATCGCCGGATGGCTGTCTTCCGGGAAGGTGCCGACGATCTTCACGCCCGGATCGGCGGCGGCATCTGTCTGGTAGACGATGCCATAGGGTGCTTCGCCGCGCGAGACGAGGAGCAGTGCTGCACGCACGCTTTCCGCGCCGGCGACCTTCTTTTCCACCGAGGACCAGACGCCGAGCTTTTCCAGCGCTGCCTTGCCATATTTGCCCGCCGGAACGGAATCGACCGCACCCATGGCAAGGCGGCCATCGCCCATGAGAGCGGCAAGATCGAAGCCCTGCTTGATCTCGACGGGCTTTGCCTTGTCTGCGGGGGCGACGAGAACGATGCGGTTGCCGAGAAGATTGGAGCGGCTGTCGGCGTTGATCAGCTTCTTTTCGGCGACATAGTCCATCCATGCGAGGTCGGCGGAAATGAAGATATCCGCCGGTGCGCCCTGTTCGATCTGCTTGGCGAGCGCGGAGCTTGCGGCATAAGAAACGGTCGCTTCGTTACCGCTTTCCTTCGCCCATTCGGCATTGATCGCGTCGAGGGCGTTTTTCATGCTTGCGGCGGCAAACACCGTGACTTTTTCGGCGGCATGGGCCGGAACGGCCACAAGGGAGGCTGCGACCCAGAAGGATGTGGCGGCGGCGATGGTTTTGAAGAAGCTGCGACGCAAAAGTCTCATGGTGTGTTACCCCCTGTTCGAGATATTTTGATGGATATATCGATAGGCCTATAGGGCAATCATTATATTTTCAAGGATATATCGATGGGATGAGGGAAAGAGGCTGCTGCGGGTGTCTGGGTCAGAGGGTGGTTAAGCCAGAAAAGCTCTCCTCGTCGCGCTCGGGCTTGTTTCGAGCATCTGCAAAGTATGCACGGAACGCGGCTATGTGCCCGATCAAAAACGCTCGCCGGCGAAATGGGCGATCTGGGCGCCCGCCTCATAATAGGCTTCCTTCACCGCCCGGAAAGCCTGCGCTTTTGGCTCGGTCGCTGGCAGAGGCAGGTCGCCTTCGGCGATATCGCCCAGAATATGCCGGGCAATCACCTTGCCGAAGGCCGTGCCGGGCGCAATACCGCGGCCGTTATAGCCCGAAAATCCGATGACATTGTCGGCGAAACTGTGAAAGCGCGGCACGGCATTGTCAGTCATGCCAATCTGGCCGTACCATTCGCATTCGAATTCCGTATCGCCAAGCTGCGGGAAAAGCCGCTTCAGCGAGCGTTTCGCCCAGGCCCGGTGGATGGCGGCGCCGGTGCCACGCAAGGCGCCGACGCTGCCGAAGATCAGCCGTCCGGCCTTGTCCATACGGAAGGACGAGAGGATTTCCTTGGTATCCCAGCAACCTTCACGGCCTGGCAGGATGCTCTTTTGCAGGTTGTCGCCGAGGGGTCTTGTGGCGAAGTTGAAGTAGGGCAGGTAGATCTGTTCATCACGAACGATCTGCCATGGTCCGGTGCTATAGGCCTCGGTGGCGACGACGATCCATTTGGCGGTCACCGATCCCTGCGGGGTTTTTACCAACCATTTTTCACCGCTGCGTTCGGTCGAAACCACGGGGCTTGCGGTGTGGAGCCGTGCGCCGGCCTTTTGTGCGGCGACAGCCAGACCTCTGACATAGGCAAGCGGCTGAAGCGTGCCGGCGCGTGAATCGAAAAGTGCGCCCGCATAGCCGGTACTGCCGGTTCGCCTTGCTGTTTCATCGGCATCGAGAACGCGCACGGGAGCGCCGCGCGCGGCCCATTGGTCGCAGCGCTCGCGGATTTCGGCGAGCCCCTTTTCACCGACGGCACAATGCAGCGTCCCGTTTTTCTCGATTTCGCAGGCAATCACGTGTTTTTCCACCAGTTCGCGGACGAGAAGCGGGGCATTGCCCAAGAGGTCGAGAAGCCGTTCGCCGTAAGTCTCCCCCAGCACGCCGGGGAGTTCCTTCGGCATGACCCACATGCCGCCATTGATGAGGCCGACATTTCGGCCGGCGCCGCCAAAGCCGATTTCCCTGGCTTCGAGAAGAACGACATCCACGCTGCGTTCGGCAAGATGAAGGGCGGCGGACTGGCCGGTGAAACCGCCGCCGACAACCACGACATCGGCAGCCACGGCGCTTTGCAGCGCAGGCGTTGCGGGCGGCTGCGGCGCGGTCTTTTCCCAGAGACCGTGCGAGCGAGGGTCATTATACATTGTTCCACCATGTTCCGGGCAAGTTCATTTGGTTTCCGTATGAGTGACAAGCCCTTGTTTATGAGACTTTACAAGCCGTCCTGCCTGTTGAATATCGACATATCGTCAAGAGTTCATTCCGTGAGGGAATATGGTTCTGCCGCCCCGCCGCTTTCTGCCGTCGCTTTCGCTGCTTGCGGCCTTCGAAGCCGCGTCGCGCACGGGCAGCGTGACCGCTGCGGCAAGGGAGCTCGGTCTGACGCAGGGCGCGGTCAGCCGGCAGATTCTCGTGCTTGAAGAGCAGCTTGGCGTGGCCCTGTTCCTGCGCGAGAGGCAGACGATCCGGCTGACAAGGGCGGGCGAGGGATATGCGCGGGAAATCCGCGAAGCTTTGCGGCGTATTTCGACGGCATCGCTCAATCTGCGCGCCAATCCGGATGGGGGCACGCTTAATCTCGGCGTTCTGCCCAGCTTCGGCACGCGCTGGCTGGTGCCGCGCCTTCCTGATTTCATCGCCCGGCATCCGGGAATTTCGGTCAATCTCCTGACACGGTCGTCGCTGTTCGATTTCCGCACCGATTCCGTCGATGCGGCCATCCATTTCGGATTGCCGCATTGGCCGGGAACCGAACTGGTTTTTCTGATGCATGAGAAGGTCATCCCGGTATGCAGCCCGGCTTTTAAGGAACTGCATGGGCTTTTGCAGCCGGATGATCTGCTGCATGTGCCGCTGCTGCACATGACGACCCGGCCCGATGCCTGGGAACAGTGGTTTCGCAGCCATGATGTGCGGTTCGACAATGTGCATGGCATGCTTTTCGATCAGTTCACCACCATTGCCGAGGCGGCGAGCGCCGGGGTGGGGGCGTCGCTTATTCCTTCCTTCATGATCGAGGAGGAATTGCGAACCGGCCGGCTGGTCGCGGCCGTTGCGGGAGAGGTGCAGAGCGAAGAGGCCTATTATCTCGCTTGCGTGCCGGATCGCGCCGGTTATCCGCCGCTCGAAAGTTTCAGACGCTGGATCGTTTCTCAGGCCGCAGCGGAGACAGATGGCGGCGGCGAAGACTTTTCGGCGTAAACCGGTGGCCGGTCTTGCAAGAGCGGCGCGGCTAAGCCAATAGTGCGCCATGACGTGCGACGGACAACGCCGCACACCGCAAGTTCCAACACGGGAGATGTCCGTGAAGCCCATTTTTGTTCAGCTTCAATGCGAGCCCGGCAAGACCTACGATGTCGCCGATGCCATCTATAAAACCGAACTGGTTTCGGAGCTTTATTCCACCAGCGGCGAATATGATCTGTTGCTGAAAGTCTATCTTCCGCACGAAGAGGATATCGGCAAATTCATCAACCAGAACATCGTCAATATTCCGGGAATCGTCCGTTCGCTGACGACGCTGACCTTCACCGCGTTCTGACGCGGACAAGCCTTCATACGCCATCGATATCGATTATCGCCGTGAAGGCGGTGATCGGCTGCGGCGGCGGTGGGGCTCACTTCACCTGATTGAGACGCATATCTTTTGGGGGAAGGGTTTTGCCAGGCTTTTCAGCGCATCAGACCCGAGTGTTCCGATATGGCCTGGATGGGCCGCGCCACGGCGGCAGACGAATCGTCACGCAAAATAAAAGCGCGCCATCGGCCTGCAATTTGGGGTCCGATATTTGGCGCGCTTTGGTTTTGATGGTTCCATGAGCGGGCAATTGTATTCCCGCATCAGGCGACCGCAGCCAGGTTCCGGTTGCGCACGAGATCGCGGATCGCGATCCGCACATCATCGGCGCTGTCGAACTTCTGTTCGTCCAGATCGTGAACGTGGAATTTCACCGCGATGAACTTCAGCCGGTCGTTGTCCGGTATGACGATGCCGACGGGTTCGCCAGCGAATTCAATAACTTGCTTTTGCATAGATATACTCCCGCTGTGGCTAATTTACACAGCATGTTGTCGAACTGATTTTCAGGAAATTGAGACCGTTAAGTCACATTCGACAGCAGCGGGAACACGTGGATTTAAATCCAGCATTCCAGGACTCAAGACCAAGGATTGCTTTGATGCTGATATGTTTTGACATGACACACTCCCTGTATTGGTGTTGGCCCGGAATCAGGAGACTCGTTCTCCAGTTCCACACTGATAATCCAGACCAGCGTTAAAATCAATGCTGATTGTTATAGGTAGAATATTTTTCTTTATGATGACAGGAGAGGGGCGGAAATGTGAAATTTTTGTTTTCGCAGGGCGCTGCCTCGAAAAGCCCGGCGCAGCGGGCTTTTTATGCTTTTTTTAATCGTGGCCGGCGGCTTGCGGTGGGTAAATATGATCGTTTCCGTTGAAATCTGAGACGGAATAACAGCCAGCGCTTGTTTTTTCGGCCGCATTTCGGCCGATCATGGCCTTGCCGTGACCGCCGGGGATGTCGAGAACATAGGTTGGCTGGCAAAGACCGGAGACATGTCCCCGCAATGCGGAAACGATTCGCTGCCCCTCTTCAATCGTCAGCCGGAAATGGCTTGTACCCGGGGCGAGGTCGGGGTGGTGCAGGTAATAGGGCTTGATACGGTTCTCGACGAAACTGCGCATCAGCTCGGCGAGAACAGCCGGATCGTCGTTGATGCCCTTCAAAAGCACGGTCTGGCTGACCATGGCGATGCCGGCATCGATCAATCGTGCTGCGGCGCTTCTGGCCGCCTCGCCGAGTTCGCGGGCATGATTGGCATGCAGGGCGACATAGGTGGTCTTGCCGCTGGCCTTCAGCGCATCGATCAGCGCCGCGTCGATGCGCTCGGGGTCGACCACCGGAACACGGGTATGGAAGCGGACGATCTTCACGTGCGGTATGTCTTTCAGGCGCGCCATCAGGTCGGACAATCGCCGTGGCGAGAGCACCAGGGGATCGCCGCCGGTGAGAATGACCTCCCAGATGGCAGGTCTGGCTTTTATATAGGCGAATGCGGCATCCAACTCTTCCGGGCTCATCATGCCGTTGCCCTGCGGGCCGACCATTTCGCGCCGGAAACAGAAACGGCAATAGACCGGACAGACATGCACTGCCTTTAGAAGCACCCGGTCCGGATACCGGTGAACAATGCCGTGGACGGGACTATGGGCGTCATCGCCAATAGGATCGTCCCGTTCCTCGGGAAGGTGAACGAGTTCGGCCGGATCGGGCACAAATTGCCGGGCGATCGGGTCCTGCGGGTCGCGGTTGTCCATCAGGTTGACAACCGCCGGCGTGATGGCCAGCGCATAACGCTGCGTCACCGCGCGCAGACTCTCCAGCGATCCGGCATCGATCAGCCCCGCTTCGAGAAGCGCTTCGGGTGTCTTGATGGTTTCTGGCCCTGTCATCGTCCATATTCCGCAACGGGAGCCCACATGACGAGATCGATGCGCGGCGCGCCGGTTGCCAGCATTACCAGCCGGTCGAAACCGAGTGCTATGCCGCTTGCCGGCGGCATGATCGCAAGAGCGGCCAGAAAATCCTCATCCAGCGGATAGGTCTCGCCATAGACCCGCTGTTTCTCGGCCATTTCCATTTCGAAACGCCGTCTCTGCTCGGCGGCATCGGTCAATTCGCCGAAGGCGTTGGCAAGCTCGACGCCGCAGGCATAAAGCTCGAAACGTTCGGCAACCCGTGCGTCCCCCGGCGATTTGCGGGCAAGGGCCGCTTCGCTGGTGGGGTATTCGTCGAGAATCGTCGCGCGGCCGAAACCCAGTTCGGGCTCCACCCGCTCGACGATGACGCGGCTGAACATATCCGCCCAGGTATCATCCTCGGCGACGCGGATGCCGGCATTGGTGAGGCTGGCGGCAAGATGGCGGCTGTCGGTTTCGCCGTTTCGGCTGATAGTGGCCAGCAGATCCACGCCGGCATAACGCTCGAAGGCTTCGGCGACGCTCAGACGTTCCGGCTCCAGAAACGGATCGACGCTGCGGCCGCGATAGGTGAAATTTTTTGTCCCGGTGGTTTCGGCCGCCAGCGCCAGAAGGTTGGCGCTGTCCTTCATCAGGCTCTCATAGGTTTCGTCGACGCGATACCATTCCAGCATGGTGAATTCCGGATGGTGCAGGGGCCCCCTTTCCCGGTTCCGGTAAACATGGGCGAAACAGGAAATGCGTTTTTCACCGGCGGCGAGCAGTTTCTTGCAGGCGAATTCCGGGGAGGTGTGGAGATAGAGCGGCACGGCGTTGCCGCCCGGCGTCAGGCCCTGCGTTGCGAAGGCATGCAGATGCGCCTCATTGCCGGGGGAAACCTGCAGGGTGGCCGTATCGACCTCGAGAAAATCGGCTCGGGCGAAATAGCTGCGGAATACCGACTGGATAGCATTGCGGCCAAGGAGAAAAGCGCGGCGGTCGGCATGAACGTCGGGCGTCCACCAGGGCGACATTGTCTCTTTGCTTGCGGGCATCTTCTCTTCTTTTCCGTCTTCTCTGCGGCGTCCCATTGCGGAGAAATAGCCCGCAAAACGCCTGAACGCGTCATTTAAAGCAATTCCGGGCGGAAAACCGCTAGGCACTCTTCCGCGAATTGCTGTAGAAGGCTGGCAATTCGCGCGGATTTAAGGTAGTTGCGCCCCAGAAAAAAGACAAAACGTCTGCCGGGGCCGGTGCTGCCGCGCAGTCCTTTACGACGCATTTCATCGAGTTACAAGGAAGTCATATGGTCAAGGTTATCGCCTCATCCGTCCGCAAGGGCAATGTTCTCGACGTGGACGGCAAGCTTTACGTCGTTCTCACTGCGCAGAACTTTCACCCCGGCAAGGGCACGCCGGTCACGCAGGTGGACATGCGCCGCATCGTTGACGGCGTGAAGGTCTCCGAGCGCTGGCGCACCACCGAGCAGGTCGAGCGCGCTTTTGTCGAAGACCTGAACTTCCAGTTCCTTTATGAAGATGGCGAAGGCTTCCACTTCATGAACCCTGACAACTACGATCAGGTCGTTGTCGACGCTGACACGATGGGCGACCAGAAGGCCTATCTGCAGGAAGGCATGACCTGCATTCTTTCCATTCATGAAGGCAATCCGCTGGCTGTCGAACTGCCGCGCCATGTCACGCTGGAAATCACGGAAACCGAACCGGTTGTGAAGGGCCAGACGGCGTCTTCTTCCTACAAGCCGGCAATTCTTTCCAACGGCATCCGCACCATGGTACCGCCGCATATCGACGCCGGTATCCGTGTGGTCATCGCGACGGAAGACAATTCCTACGTCGAGCGCGCCAAGAACTGAGCCTGATGACGGACTGAAAAAAGCACCGGTCACCCGGTGCTTTTTTTGTGCCTTAAATAGCAAAAAGCCCGCGTCGAAAGACGCGGGCTTTTTGTTTGTCTTTTGGGGCCGTTATTACATGCCCTTCGCGGCAGCCACAGTCGGGCCGGCTGACTTCTTCGGGGCCGGCTGGCCAACGGCGTAACCGCCGCCGAGCGCCACGTTGAGCGAGACATAATCCTGCGCGGTCGTCTGGATCGCCGTGGCAAGGTTTGCCTGCGCATCCGAGACCGAGCGCTGGGCATCCAGAACATCGAGCAGGGACGATGCGCCATCACGATAGCTGGCGGTGGAGAGCTGCAGCGCTTCCTGGTAGGAGGCGACGGTCTTTCTCAGCGCGTCGACGGTACGCTGGTCGCGATTGATGGCGGCCAGGGCGTTTTCGACTTCTTCCACCGCAGTAAGAACGGTCGCCTTCCAGACGAGATATTGCTCGCGCGCCTGTGAGTTGGCGATGTCGACATTGGCGCGGAGTCTGCCGCCGTCGAGGATCGGCAGAGTGAGGCTCGGACCGAAGGACCAGCTATTGGCACTTCCCCTGCTGCCGCCGCTCACGAAATTGTAGCTCGGGGTGATCGCGCCACCAAGTTCGATGCTCGGATACAGCTGGGCCTCGCTTACACCGATCGTGGCGACCGCAGCGGCGAGATTGCGTTCGGCGACGCGGATGTCCGGGCGGTTGCGGATCAGGTCGGCCGGAATGCCGGTGCGGGGAATTGCGCGCGCCACAGGCTGGCGTGCACCCTTCTGCAGCTCGGTAATGAGCGACGAGGCCGGCATGCCGAGCAGGGTTGCGATGCGGTGCGCGGCCCTGCGGAAGCTGGTTTCGAGACCGGGTATCTGCGACAGCGTGGAGTTGACCAGACCTTCGGACTGGACGACATCGAGGCGCGAGGCGGCGCCCGCTTCGAGCTGCAGCTTGGTCAGGTCGAGCGTTTCGCGGCGGGAACTCAGGTTCTGGCGGGCAATCTCCAGACGCTCCTGATAATAGCGCACGTCGATATAGGCGGCGGCGACGGATGAAATCAGCGTCAGACGCTGGACGTCGACGGTGGAGTAGGCGGCATCAAGCGATGCATTGGCGCTTTCCGTTGCCCGGCGATAGCGGCCGAAGAGGTCGAGGAACCAGGAAACGCTGAGGCCGCCGGAAGATACGTTGGTGACGGGAACGTCACGGTAGCTGCCCTTGGTTTCGCTGGTCGTGTGGCTGCCACTGCCCGTCAGGCTTGGCAGGCCGCCAGCGCCCTCCACGATCACCTGTGCCTGCGCCTGGTTGATGCGCTCGATCGCCTGCATCACGGTGAGGTTCTGCGCCAAGCCGGTGGAAACGTAGCCATTGAGGCGGTTATCGTTAAAGGCTGTCCACCACGCAACGCTGCTGATGTCGCCATTACTGGTTTTTCCGGCTTCCGCAAACTTGCCCGGCAATTGAATTTCCGGGGTCTTGTGGTCGGGCCCGACGACGCAGCCTGAGAGCAGCAGCATAGTCAGGGGAAGAGTAGCGCGAATAGACAGCATGTAATTTTCCCAATTCTCTGGTTGGCTTACCGAGCGCGGCTTGCTGACAAATGGGCTGCGCGGTCGATATGCCGTAGAAACGTGCATTTGCCAAATCGGCGACATTTCTAGCAGCGTATTAACGGTTGGCACAGCCCATTTTTGTTTTGTTAACGCCTTGAAAGGCGACGAATGATGACGAAAAAGGACGGAACGAAGAAAATTCCGAGCAGTGTTGCAGAAAGCATACCACCCAGCACCCCGATACCGATTGCATTTTGCGCGGCAGAACCCGCTCCGGTTGCGATTGCGAGAGGTACGACGCCGAGGATGAAGGCGAGCGACGTCATGATGATCGGGCGCAGGCGCAGCTTCGCTGCCTCCAGCGTTGCTTCCATCAGGCTCAATCCGTGCTCCTGCCTTTCCTTGGCGAATTCGACGATCAGAATCGCGTTTTTCGCCGCAAGGCCGATGGTCGTCAGCAGGCCCACCTTGAAGTAGACGTCATTCGATTGACCGAAGAAATGCGCCGCGGTCAATGCGCCGAGGACGCCCACCGGCACGGCCATGATGACCGAGAAGGGGATCGACCAGCTTTCATAAAGGGCGGCAAGGCAAAGGAACACGATCAGCACCGAGAGTGCATAAAGCATCGGCGCCTGCGAGCCGGACAGCCGTTCCTGATAGGAAATGCCCTGCCACGCCACGGTGTAACCGCCCGGCAGGCTCGCCGTCAGCCGTTCCATCTCGTCCATGGCGTCACCGGATGCAACGCCTGCACCGGCGGTGCCTTCGAGCGAGATCGCGCCTGTGCCGTTGAAGCGGGCGAGAGACGGCGGCGCATTGACCCATTTCACCTCGCTGAAGGAGGAGAAAGGCACCATTTCGCCGCTGGTATTGCGGGCATACCAGAACTTGAGGTCGTCCGGCTGCATGCGATAAGGCGCGTCACCCTGGACATAGACGGGCTTGAGTTCGCCGTTGAGCGTGAAGTCATTGACATCCCGGCCGGCAAAGATCGTCGACAGCATGAGATTCACGGAGGAGAGATCGACGCCCATGGCGCCCATCTTTTCCTGGTCGAGAATGATCTTCATCTGCGTTTCATTGTCCTGGCTGTCGCTTCGAAGCGAGCTGATCTTCGGATTGCCGGTGGCAAGCGCGATCAGTTCCTTGGACGAGGCGGTCAGGGCGTCGGTGCCGTTGCGGCCGCTATCCACGAGATACATCGAGAAACCGCTCGATGTGCCCATGCCCTGAATTGCCGGCGGCAGAAGCGGGAATACCTGTGCATCGCGGAAACCGAAGAAGGTGCCCATCGCACGCTGCACGATCGCGCCGGCGTGTTGATCGGGCGCAGTTCTCTCGGCGAAATCCTTGAGCTTGGTGAAGACGATGGCGTTGTTCTGACCCGAACCGCTGAAGCTGAAGCCGAGGACGCCGAAAACCGATTCGACATTGGCGGCTTCCTTTTCGCGGAAGTAGCTTTCGACCTGCTTCACCACCTCGTTGGTGCGTTCGATGTTCGAGCCGGTCGGTGTCTGGATGATTGTCAGCAGCACGCCCTGGTCTTCCTGCGGCAGGAACGAGCTTGGCAGCTTGCTGAAGAACCAGGCGCAGCCGCCGATCACGATTGCGAAAAGGATCATTACGCGGAGCGGGCGTTTCAGCAGATAGCCGATGGAGGAAACATAACCATCGGTCGTTTTGCCGAAGCCACGGTTGAACCAGGCGCCCGGTCCTCGCTGCTTCTTGTGATGGTCGATGGGTTTCAGCATCGTCGCGCAAAGTGCGGGTGTCAGAACGATGGCGACAACCGCCGAAAGCAGCATGGCCGAAACGATGGTGACCGAGAACTGGCGGTAGATGATACCCGTCGACCCGCCGAAGAAGGCCATCGGAATGAACACGGCGGTCAACACAAGCGCGATGCCGATGATCGCGCCGGTGATCTCGCCCATCGACTTTTCGGTCGCCTCGACCGGCGACAGGCCTTCTTCCGACATGATTCGTTCGACGTTTTCGACAACGACGATGGCGTCGTCGACGAGAAGGCCGATGGCCAGAACCATGGCGAACATGGTGAGCGTATTGATGGAATATCCTGTCAGCGCGAGGATGCCGAAGGTGCCGAGAAGCACGACGGGAACCGCAATCATCGGAATGAATGTGGCTCTGAGGTTCTGCAGGAACACCAGAAGCACGACGAAGACGAGGATGATCGCTTCGATCAGCGTGTGCACCACCTTCTCGATCGACAGCTTTACGAAGGGCGTCGTGTCATAGGGATATTCGATCGCAACACCTTCCGGCAGCGAACCCTCGACGGCGGAAAGCGCCGACTTCACGCGTGCTGCCGTGTCCAGCGCGTTCGCGCCCGTGGCGAGGTTGACCGCGAAACCGGCAGACGGGCGACCGTTGGAGCGGGAATCGCCGCCATAGGTTTCCTGGCCGATCTCGATGCGGGCAACGTCGCTCAGCCGAACGGTCGCACCATCCTTCTCGACCTTCAGGATGACCGATTCGAAATCGGCAACCGTGGTGAGCTGGCTCTGCGCCGTCACCGTCACGTTCAGCTGCTGGCCCTTGACGGCGGGCACTGCGCCGAGCGAACCGACGGAAACCTGGGTGTTCTGGCTTTCGATAGCGCTGGTGACGTCGGCCGTGGTCAGCTGGTACTTGTTGAGCTTGAACGGATCCAGCCAGATACGCATCGCATATTCGGAACCGAAGACGTTGATGCTGCCCACGCCTTCGAGGCGCTTGATCTGGTCTTCGACACGCGAGGAGAAGACGTCGCCGAGATCGGCCGAATTGCGCTTGCCGTCGGAGGAGATCAGCGCGCCAACCATCAGAATGCTCGACGTGGAGCGGCTGACCTGGATACCCTGCTGCTGCACGGTATCGGGCAATTGCGACTGGACGAGCTGCAGCTTGTTCTGCACCTGAACCTGCGCGATGTCAGGCATGATGCTGTTGCCGAAAGTCAGCGTCACTTCGGCGCTGCCGGTGGAGGATGACGAGGTCATGTAGGTGAGGTCGTCGAGGCCGGTCATGCCGTCCTCGATGATGGTCGTCACCGATTTCTCGACTGTCTCGGCGCTCGCGCCATTATAGGTCGCGCTGACGCGCACGGTTGTTGGCGCAATATCGGGATATTGCGAAATGGAAAGCGTCCAGATCGCAAGCGCGCCGCCCAGCATGATGACGATGGCGATAACCCATGCAAAAACGGGGCGCCTGATGAAGAAATGGGCCATGGCAGTCCTGCCTTACCTTTTACGAGCTTCGACCGGGGGTTTCGTGCTCATGCTTATTTCGAGGGGGCGGCGGCAGGCTGAGCTTGCTGCGGCAGAACGACGATACCGCGATCGTCGATGGTCACTTCAACGGGTGCGACCGCCGCACCGTCAGCAATCCACTGGAAGCCGTCAACGATAAGCTTGTCGCCATCCTTGACATTTTCCGTCACCAGCCAGGCATTGCCCGACTGCTGGCTGGACGGGAAGGTGCGGGTTTCCACCTTGTTTTCCGCGGTCACGAATTTTGCGGTCAGTTCGCCATTGGCGTTGCGGCTCGCTGCGCGCTGCGGAATGCGGAAACCTTTCTCCTTGCCGATGGTCAGCGTTGCGCGGACATAGGTGCCGGGCAGCAGCAGATCATCCGGGTTGTCGAAAAGGGCGCGGATGGAGAAGGTACCGGTGGTTTCGCTCACCGCCATGTCCGACATGTCGATCTTGCCGTTATGCTTGTATTCGGTGCCGTCTTCCAGCGTCAGGTGAATGCCTGCTTCCTTGGTGTCGCCGCCGAGTTGGCCGGAGGAGATCGCCTTTTTCAGGCGCAGAAGATTGATGCTGGATTCCATCAGATCGATATAGATCGGATCAATTCGGCGCAGCGTCGTCAGGGCCGTCGTCTGGTTCGCCGTCACCACGTTGCCGATGCTGAAGGCGGTTGCGCTGGTAATGCCGTCGAAGGGTGCGCGGACCTTGGTGAGATCGAGGTTGATTTCCGCCGTTTCCAGCGCCGCCTTGGTCTGGGCCACATCGGCTTCCGCCTGGAGCAGCGTCACCTTGGCGTTTTCATATTCGATCTGCGTTGCGCCGCTGTTGACCAGGCGTTCGTAGCGGGCCAGATTCGCCTGTGCGCTCGGGACGCTTGCTTCCGCCTTTGCCACATTCGCCTTGGCCTGCGCCACTTCCGCGAGATAGGTATTGTCCTCGATCTGGTAGAGAACGTCGCCCTGCTTGACCTCGCTGCCTTCCTTGAAGGGAATTTCGCGGATGATGCCAGTGACGCGCGGCCGGATTTCGGCTGTCTGGAACGCGCTGGCGCGGCCGGGCAGAACGGTGGTCAACGGATATTCGCTGGTCTGCATCAGGATGACGCTGACCGGAGATGGCGGACGCTCCGCGCCCTGGGCGGCGTTCTGGCCGTTCCCGCCGCCATCGCTGCAGCCCGCCAGAAGCGCGGTTACACACAGAGAAGCAAATAGGGGTAAAATACGTCGGCTCATTGTTCTTCCCTGCGTATCAATCGCATTCAACTATAAGCGCAATGTCGCTCGGCGGATGCGCGTCCGGAAGCAGACACGACAGGCGAAGGTCCTGGAAGGGACCCGATTCGCTCATTCTGTCCGGACCGCCAAGCGCATAGAAGCGCAGGCTTTTGCGCTTCGCAAGCAATTGCGAGAAGGTGACGTAAATTGGGAATCGTCACTTAGCAAGCGGATTGCGCAATCCCGCATCGATAAAATCGACGAGTTGATCGCAACGTGTTGCTAAATTGCCGATATCTTCCCGTGCGATGAGGACGGGATGAATGACGCTGATAAGCGCGTGAAGCACGGTTTCCGCAAGCGTCGGAATGTCGGCCGGCGTGTAAATTCCCGCCTCGATGCCGTCGCGAATAATATCGGCAAACAGGTTTGCCATGACGGATTTATAATAGTCGCCGCACTTCATGTCCTGCTTGGCCGTCATCAGGATCATTTCAAATATATAAGGATTGTCGTTGAGATCCTGATGGTGCTGTTGCATCAGGGTGCGGGCAAGATGGCGTAGCCTCAAAAGCGGTGCATGGCTTTTGTCCAGCGGCCGAATGTCCCGTTCGAACACGTGGATCTGTTCGAATGCGATGGCGTCGACGAGCGCGTTCTTCGAATTGAAATTCTTGAAGACATTGGCGGGGGACATGCCGAGCGCCGCGGCGATATCGGCAATCGCCACCGCGTTGAAGCCGCGCTCGCGGAAAAGCTCCTCGGCCTTGGCGAGAATGTCCCGCCGCGTTTCCTCGGCGGAACGGCGAGGCCGGCGCCTGACAGGACGGTCATTCTTCCTGTCACCCTTTCTCGCCTGTTCGATCATTTTGCTCACGGTCAGACTCCGGGGAAGAACCGCTCCAGATTCCGGCGTACTCTTGCGAGCGGCGTCTCGCCGCTATCGTCGGGAACGAAGCTCTGTCCGGTGATGCGTTCGTAGGCATCAATATAGACCTTCGAGGTCTGCAAGACGAGGTCCTGCGGAATTTCGGGAACGTCGTCTTTATAGGGATCGCAGCGTTCGGCGACCCAGGCTCTGACGAAATCCTTGTCGAAGCTCGCCGGCCGTGTGCCGTTGCGGAAGCTTTCCTCATAGGTTTCAGCCATCCAGTAACGGCTGCTGTCGGGTGTATGGATTTCGTCAGCCAGAATGATCGTGCCGTTTTCGTCCGTGCCGAATTCATATTTCGTATCGACGAGAATGAGGCCCTGTTTTGCGGCAATCTCCTGTCCGCGCTTGAACAGTGCCAGTGCGTAACGGGAAAGCGTGTCCCACTGCTCCTGCGTCAGAAGTTTCTTCTCCACGATCTCTGCCGGCGTCAGCGGTTCGTCATGGCCGCCGTCGAAGGCCTTGCTTGTCGGCGTGATGACCGGTTCCGGCAAAATCTGATTGTCTTTCATCCCCTCCGGCAGGCTCATGCCGTACATCTGCCGCTCGCCCTTCTTATAGAGCGTCAGGATCGATGTGCCGGTGGTGCCGGCCAGATAACCGCGTACCACCACTTCGACCGGCAAGATTTCAAGCCGCTTGCCAACGACGACGTTCGGATCGGGGTAGCCGACCACATGGTTGGGACAAATATCGCCGGTCAGCTCGAACCAGTAGCGTGCTGTCTGCGTCAGGACCTGCCCCTTGTAAGGTATGCAGGTGAGGATACGGTCGAAGGCGCTGAGGCGGTCGGTGGATATGATGATGCGGTTGCCGTCCGGCAGATCGTAGTTTTCCCGCACCTTGCCACGGTAGTAGTTCGGCAGCTCGGGAATGACGGCTTCATCGAGAATGCGCACAGGCTCTCCAATTCTAGGCTATATAAGGGGCGTCGGACGCCCCGGTCTGGCTGAAACTCCTGTCCGTTCCTATTGCATGTTTCCCGGAACAGGGCCAGTCGCGAGATAAATGGGGCTCTCCTGAGTCTTCCTGAAGTCGTTTTATTAAATTTTGGTTAT
>NZ_JAOCCY010000044.1:0-808 GCF_029840625.1 Agrobacterium sp. GD03872 | reverse complement strand
GGCATCGTAAAGTTAACTTCAGCGAAGCAAACGCGTGACGCCCGCCACGTGCACTGCTCATGCGCGAGCGATCTTCGCCCATAGGTTCATCGCCGCTGTGCGCAGTTCGCGATGATGGCTGGAGGGAATGTCGTGGCGCGGGATGTGGAAGAGGTTGGCAATCGGATCATGGATGGAAACGAAGAGTTGCAGATGTCGCTTTGACTTGAAGCGCTTCATGATCCGCTCTCGCCGTCGGATCGGCTGGTGGGAATTCTCCGCCCGATTGTTCAGGCCTTTATGGGAGCGGTGCTCGACACCGGGCATGATTTCCTGCTTTGCGGCGCCATAGGAGCGAAGCTTGTCGGTGATCATCACGCGCGGCGATCGTCCCTGGCCTTTCAAAAGCTTGCGCATCAGGCGCTTGGCCGCCTTGGCGTCGCGGCGGCTTTGCACCAGAACCTCCAGGACAAAACCATCCTGATCCACGGCGCGCCATAGCCAATGCTTCTTGCCCCGGATCGAAATAACGACCTCATCGAGATGCCATTTATCGCCGAGTCGGCCGCGCGAACGTTGACGGATCTGGTTGGCGAAAGTTCGTCCGAATTTCTCTGCCCACAGCCGGATCGTTTGATGCGAGACAATGATGCCACGAGCGGCCAGCATGTCTTCGACCATCCGCAGGCTCAGGGGAAAACGGAAATAGAGCCACACCGCGTGGGCAATGATTTCAGCGGGAAAGCGGTGGCGACGGTAGAGCGGATCACGGTCTGTCATGCCTCTTCATCGCCTATCAAGCCCCAAGTTCCGTTAACTTTACGATGCC
>NZ_JAOCCY010000043.1:0-890 GCF_029840625.1 Agrobacterium sp. GD03872 | reverse complement strand
GGGCTTGTCGCAAACCTTGCAGTAGGCTGAGACTACCCCGCGAACGGTGGCATTTTCACGCTTTGTTAACCTTTTGAAGTCCGAAGAGGCGCCCGAGCAGGTCATTCTGGTCGTTGATTGTCCAGTCGCCGGAAAAGCCGAAGCCTTTGCGCAGCCACAACATCGCTTCGAACCCAGCGATCGTCCGGCGCGCCGTTTTGAATGACTGGAAGCAGCCGATCTTGGGCATGTTCTTCTTGACCCGGAAGTGGTCGCTCTCGATGCCTTGCTGGAGGTGCTTCGTGACATAATGTACCGGGCTCGGATGCAGGAGCCCGTCATCGATGGCTGTTTTGATCGTTGAAGGAAACGTGTTAGCGCCATCTGTACCGATCTTACCCTGCGATAGTAGCGGCTCATCCTTGAGCATCTTACGGAAGAAGCGCTTGGCGGCGTCGAGATCGCGCTTCGCGGTGAGCAAGAAGTCGACCGGGTTTCCGTGCTTGTCGATGGCGCGGTACAGGTATCGCCACTTGCCCCGGATCTTGACGTAGGTCTCGTCAATCCTGACTGAGCCACAATGCGGTCGGCGAAACTGGCGTAGGCGCTTCTCGATTACAGGTGCATAGGCGAGGACCCAGCGGTTGATTGTACTATGGTCGACCTCGAAGCCGCGCTCGCGGAACATCTCCTCGAGATCTCTGTAGCTGAGCGGATACCGTAGATACCATGTCACTGCCTGCACGATCAGCCATGCCTCGAAATGCCGCCCTTTGAAATCGTCCTTCGACTGGCGCTTCAGCTTTTCGGCAATGGCATTCAGAATCATGGCTACGCTCCGCTACATCGGGAGCTGAATTTCCACCGTTGTGGTCAACAGCTAGTTAACCAAAAGAATTTGCGACACGCCC
>NZ_JAOCCY010000042.1:0-1080 GCF_029840625.1 Agrobacterium sp. GD03872 | reverse complement strand
GGTGGCGGATGGAAGACCGAGACCCTCTTGGGATGTCGATCCCGCGGATGAGCAAGGGTCTCCATCTGCCTTTTCATCGAACCCGAACAGTCGCCGGGGCCGCTTGCATGTGCAAAGCCCGCTTAGGCAAGGATGGGACACGATGGATATTATCGTTGGCATTGACGTTTCGAAGGCCCGTTTGGACGTGGCTGTCGCAGCCTCCGGCACGGCGTTCTTCGTCGAGAACAGCCATGCCGGGATCGACGATCTGGTACAGCGTCTCAAAGAGGTGCATGCCGATATCGTCGCAATGGAAGCCACAGGCGGCTTCGAGACGCTGGCCGTGGCACGGCTTTCGTCTGCCGGATTTGCGGTGATCGTGGTCAATCCGGCGCAGGTGCGTGCCTATGCCAATGCCATTGGTCGCCGGGCCAAGACCGACGCGGTCGATGCGGCGGTGATTGCCGCTTTCGTGTCTGCCACCAGGCCACAGATCCGGCCTCTGCGTGATCAGCAAACCCAGCTTTTGTCGGCACTTGTCGACCGCAGGCGGCAGATCGTGCAGATGATCGTGGCCGAAGAGAACCGGTTACGCACGGCGCTGGAGAAAGCGACCCGCAAAAGCATTCAGCGCCTGCTTGCCGCCCTGCGCCGGGAGGTGGACAGCATCGATGCGGAAATGGACGATCACATCCGCAAATCCCCCGTCTGGAGGGTGCGTGAGGCGCTGCTGACGTCGGTACCCGGTGTTGGCCCCGCAACGGCACGCACATTGCTTGCCGAAATGCCGGAACTGGGCAGTCTCGACCGGCGTCAGATCGCGGCGCTGGCGGGGCTGGCGCCATGGACCCGACAGTCGGGCGCCTGGAAAGGCAAGAGCTTCATCGGCGGCGGCAGGGCAAAAGTCCGGGCGGTGCTGTTCATGGCAGCCCTCGTCGCCAGCCGGTACAACCCAACCCTCAAAACCTTTCGTGATCGCCTCGTCCAGGCCGGAAAGCCAAAAATAGTCGCCATCGTCGCAACCATGCGAAAACTCCTGACCATCCTCAACGCCATCATCAGAGACAACAAACCATGGCAAAACGCTTGACACCAAAG
>NZ_JAOCCY010000041.1:0-1190 GCF_029840625.1 Agrobacterium sp. GD03872 | reverse complement strand
AACAGAGAGTTGACGCATGACATTGCAATTTCCGAGCATCGCGCAGGCGCTTGCCGAAGAGATCGGAACATTACGCAAATGGCTGGATGAGGACGCCCTGCCCCTGTGGTGGGAGGCGGGTTCGGCCCGCCCGGATGGCGGCTTTTACGAGCGCCTCGGCCAGGATGCGAAACCGGTTTTTTCCGATGACCGCCGTGCCCGCGTGCAGCCGCGCCAGGCCTATTGTTTCGCCGCCGCCGGCCAGCATGGCTGGCAGGGGCCGTGGAAAGACGCGCTCTCGCACGGGCTTTCCTGGTTCGAAAAGGTCTATCGCCTTGAAAACGGCCTTTATGGCAACCTTGCCGACCAGACCGGCCGGCTGATCGATCCCTCCTTCGATCTCTACAATCAGGCCTTTGCGCTGTTCGCCGCCGCGCAGGCGGCCGCAAGCCTTCCCGAGCGCCGGGACGAGATGCGCGGCCGGGCGCTCGATATCCTCACCATCCTCGAACGCGACTACAGACATCCCATGGCCGGCTTCGAGGAAGCGAACCCGCCGCGCACGCCGCTCTGCTCCAATCCGCACATGCATCTCTTCGAGGCGATGCTGGCCTGGGAAGTGCAGGACCCGGACGGGCCGTGGTCGGCGCTGGCCGACGAGATCGCCGATCTTGCGCTTAACCGCTTCATCGATGGCGGCAATGGCGGCTTGCGCGAATTTTTCGCCCATGACTGGACACCGCATGACAGCGACAGGGGCCGGATCATGGAGCCGGGCCACCAGTTCGAATGGGCCTGGCTTCTGGTGCGCTGGGGCAGCCTGCGTGGAAACGACGAGGCGATCGGCAAGGCAAAACGGCTGTTCGAGATCGGCGAGGCCTACGGCATCTGCCCGCGCCGCAAGGTGGCGGTGATGAGCCTCTACGACGATTTTTCGGTGCATGACGGGCTGGCGCGGTTATGGCCGCAGACGGAGTGGCTGAAGGCGGCGGTACGGCTTGCAAGCGTTACGAGCGGCGAGGAACGGCAGCGTTACCTCGCCTCCGGCCTCAGCGCCATCGGCGCGCTGCAGCCTTTCCTCGACACGCCGGTCAGGGGCCTGTGGTTCGACAAATGGCCGGCCGACAGGCCAATGCTCGACGAGCCGGCGCCGGCAAGCACGTTTTATCACATCGTCTGCGCCATCTATGAGGCGGAGGCCGTGATGGGGG
>NZ_JAOCCY010000040.1:0-1441 GCF_029840625.1 Agrobacterium sp. GD03872 | reverse complement strand
TTGGAAAGGTTTTGCCGTGAAGGAACACTCTCGAAAGATCACGCCGGTTCTTCTGGCCGGCGGCGCCGGTTCGCGTCTCTGGCCCGTCTCGCGCGATCAGCTGCCCAAGCAGTTTCAGCCGCTGGTCGGCAATCTTTCGACCTATCAGCAGACGTTGCAGCGGGTGGGCGACAAGGGCCTTTATGCCGAGCCGCTTGTCATCACCAACGAGGATTTCCGGTTCTTCGCCCGCCGTCAGGCGGAAGAGATCGACCTGCCGGCAACGGTGGTGCTTGAACCCGCCCGCCGCGACAGCGCCGCCGCCATGGCCGCCGCCGCCGTGCTGGCCGAGCGTCGCGAGCCCGGATGCCTGGTGCTGGCGCTCGCCGCCGACCATGTGGTGCTCGATGCCGACAAATTCTCCGACGCCGTGAGACTCGGCGCAAAAGCTGCCGATCAGGGCAATATCGTCGTTTTCGGCCTGGTGCCGAGCGAACCGCGCACCTCCTACGGTTATATCAAGCCGGGCGAAGCGATCGACGGCGAAGAGGACCTGAGCACGGTTGATGCCTTCGTGGAAAAGCCTGACATGAAGACGGCGATCTCCTATCTCGAAAAGGGTTATCTCTGGAACTCCGGCAACTTCCTGTTCCGCTCCGATGTGATGATCGCCGAACTGAAGGCCTTCGCGCCGGAGATCCTTGACGCGGTGACGCAGGCGGTCGAGCAATATGAAAGCGACCTCGGTTTCGTGCGCCTGCATCAGGCAAGCTTCGAGGCCTCACCGAAAAACTCCATCGACTATGCGGTGATCGAAAAGACGAAACGCATGGCCGTCGTGCACGGCCATTTCCGCTGGTCGGATATCGGCAGCTGGGATGCGATCTGGGAAATCGCCGACAAGCGCGGCAACGACAATGCGCTGGAAGGCAACGGCGTCTTCATCGATTCCGAAGGCTGCCTCATCCATTCGACGCAATTGCTGACGACGGTGGTGGGCGCCAAAGACATGGTGGTGGTGGCCACCAAGGATGCGGTTCTGGTGGTGCCGAAAAACCGGGTGCAGGATGTGAAGGGTCTGGTGGAGACACTGAAGGACGGCGAACACGCACCGCAGACGCAAAGCCACAAGCGCGTCTATCGCCCCTGGGGTTATATCGAACACATGTATGTGGACGAGCGTTACCGGGTGGGCCACATCACCGTCGATCCCGGTCATCGCATCTCGTTCCAGAAACATTATCACCGCTCGGAACACTGGATCGTCGTCAAGGGCACGGCGACGGTGACGATCGGCGAGGAGACGAAGTTGCTGACGGAGAACCAGTCGGTCTATATCCCGATCGGCCAGCCGCACCGGCTTGCCAATGAGGGGCAGATCCCGCTCGAACTGGTGGAAATCCAGACCGGAGCCTATATCGGCGAGGACGATGTCATCCGCATCGAGGATGATTATAAGAGG